>CBDTUM010000052.1:0-26124 GCA_965363495.1 uncultured Desulfopila sp. | reverse complement strand
GCAGTCGATCCGGTCAATGATCCACCGGTTGCAGCAAGCGACAGTCTCACCGCCGTTGAAGATACCGAAGTCATCTATACCGCCGACCAGCTCCTCGGCAACGACAGCGATCCTGAGACAAGCCCCCTTACCATTGAATCGGTTACCAGCGGCAACGGCGGCACTGCGGTGCTCAACCCAGACGGCACCGTCACCTTCACCCCGAATGAAAACTTCACCGGCGATGCCGATTTCACCTACACCGTCACTGACGGGGCACTGACCTCAAACACTGCCACCGTTACCGTCGCAGTCGATCCGGTCAATGATCCGCCGGTTGCAGCAGGCGACAGCCTCACCGCCGTTGAAGATACCGCCGTCATCTATACCGCCGACCAGCTCCTCAGCAACGACAGCGATCCTGAAGGTAGCCCACTGACCATTGCCTCTGTCATGAATGGCAACGGCGGCACCGCGGTACTCAACCCAGACGGCACCGTCACCTTCACCCCGAATGAAAACTTCACCGGCGATGCCGATTTCACCTACACCGTCACTGACGGGGCACTGACCTCAAACACTGCCACCGTTACCGTCGCAGTCGATCCGGTCAATGATCCACCGGTTGCAGCAAGCGACAGTCTCACCGCCGACGAAGATACCGCTGTAACTGTTATCTTGTCAGCGACAGATCTGGACAGCGCAGTCACATCCTTTACGATTGATACCCTGCCGACGGATGGCATACTGTATACGACATATATAAGTGCAGGTAATCCCAACAACGTACAATATGTAAGTGGTCCGATTACTGCCACGGATGGGACAGCGACTTTGACCTTTGTTCCTGATTCCAATGAATCGGGTAGTGATGCTTATGCTGAGACCGGTGTTGGTAATCAGAAAACCGACTATGCGACATTGCAATATACCGCGACAGACGGCGTCAATATTAGCGATCCCGCGACAATAACAATAGATGTATCGCCTGTTGCTGATGCACCAACACTGAGCGTGACAAGTGATCTGATTGTTACCCAGCTGATTACAGTTAATAATGTTACCGAGCAAACAGCAGGATTTACAGTATCTGCGTTTAATGTAAAGGGTGCTCCCGCAGTCATTAGTACCAACGCTTCCCCGTTAGGTTTTGGTGTTTCCGGTTCGGCTTCCGGTGCTGATAGTGAGTTAGGTTTTAATGGTTCTACATCAGAAAAGCTTGTTGTAGCTTTTGACACTGCGGTTGCCTCGGTGGATGTCTCTTTTGCATGGAAACATGCTGGTGAGAGTGCTGCGTACACATTTTATCAAAATGGCAATGTAGTTGGAACAGGTATACACAAGGGTGGAAGTGACAGGGTCGACCCTGCCATAACATTTCAGCCGGAGAGTGGAGCACTTTTTGACGAAATTGTCTTTAGTGCACCCGGTGCAGGCGATGATTATCTTATTCACTCCATAAAGTTTGACAAGGTGGAAAGCTCGACTGGACCTATTGTTGCTGATGAGTACACTTCTGTCGCCTTGCATATATCTTCTTCCTTAACAGATACAGATGGGTCAGAGTCCTTAGCTGTTGCATTAAATGATATCCCGATTGGCTTTTCCTTGACTGATGGCACGAATACATTTACTGCAGATTCAACAACAACAAGTGTTGATATCACAACGTGGAAGATGCATTCTCTATCACTGACTGTACCGACTGTAGATACGACCTCGGATTACACATTTGACGTTGTTGCTACAGCTACGGAAGGTTCCAATGGAGATGTTCAACAAACGACCTTACCCATTACGATTACTATAAATGACAATCCCAATCTTGTTGTCGAGAGTTTCACTTCCCCAGCAGCTGCTTTTGCCAGCGTGGAACCTGCAGCAGAATCAGAGATGCCTCTTTTTGATTCCAATCTGCTTGCTGATACTGCTGAAAATAATTCTCTCGAAGGTGACGACGCAACAGTTACCTTGTTAAATCAGAATTCCGTACTTGATTTCAGTCTCTTTGCAACGAGTGATCAGGGTATAAACCAAACGGAATCGAGCGCCAATGAGCTGCAACCTGTTGCGTTAAGTCTTAATGATGTTCTTGATATGACAGAAGTTGAACTTGTGCTTGAGTTGAGAAGTGATGCTGACGACACTTTTACAACGGAGTCTGCAAATGTGCCCCAAGACACCAACAACGCAGGATTATTTGCCGATAGTGCTGGAGATACAGGAGAGGTTGCCTCTTCTGCTGATTCTGAAAATATGATACAGATATTCACTGATGATGGCACTGACATAAGTTAAAACTTAAAGCCGTACCGTTAATAAATGGTACGGCTTTACAATTAAACAGTCTGCATTTTGTTCTGCAAACTCAGGCCTAATTCCAAACGATTGCGCAAACCAGTTTTACCATAAATTGAACTGAGATGAGCTTTAACGGTACGCAGACTAACATACATTCTGTCGGCCATCTGCTGGTTAGACATACCTTCAGTAACATAAAGAGCGACTTCCCGCTCACGCCTGCTTAACATACCAAAAATATCATTACTCAGTTGGTCGTCAGTACTGCTTGTTCCAACGGAAGCAATCAGTTGAGAGATAATAGCAGGAGGAAGCCATATCTGACCAGCTTTCACACTTTTCACCGCTTGATCTAAATTATCCTGCCGCATGTGACGATTGCCATAGCCTCTAACACCATACCGAAGCAACAAAACCGCCTCTGCAAAAGTTGGAATTCCGGTGAGAGCAATGATTGGCAGCGAGAAATTGTTACCTTCTGGAACTTTATTATGTTGTATATCAACAATCAAAACTGCCCCTTCCTCCATATCCTTTTGTTGCAAAAGACGAACATGTGGAATGGCAATAACCCCGGCATCGCCATAGATTGAAGAAAGTTTTTCCAACAACATCAAGTTATTGCTGCAACATATTATTGCCATTACCTTTCTCGCAAAGCATTGTTTTTGGCTCTCAAAATCGGTTTCATAATGTATTGCATCACCGTTTTCTTGCCTGTGATAATATCCACCTGTGCTGTCATACCAATGATAATATTTTTTTTGTTATCTTCAGAACCAAGGTAACTTTCCTTACTTTTTACGCGAACGAGATAAAATTCTTCCCCTTTTTCATCGGTAATCGTATCGGCACTAATAAGAGTAACCTCTCCTTCCATCCCGCCATAAATTGCAAAGTCGTATGCGGTAAATTTTAAAATGGCCTTTTGCCCAGGATAGATAAAGGCAATGTCGGAAGGCCTTATCTTCGTTTCTACCAAGACACTCTTGTCAGCCGGTACAATTTCCAGAATATCCATCCCTGGTTTCAGAACACCACCAACAGTATTAATTAAGAGTTGTTTAACCGTTCCATCAACAGGAGATCGAACATTCGTTCGGGTAACCCTATCTTCGATTGCGACCTGCATAAAAGCCAGTCGGTCAATTTCGGCGATCACCGAATTGAGTTCTTCCATCGCAGTCGCATGGCGCGATTCATCGAGTTCTCTAATCTTCTCTTCGGCTTCAATAATCTGAAAATTTAACTTTTCGATTATTTTTATGGTTCGATTGACTTCCTGTTTCTTTTCCAGATCCCTTTGCTGTAATTGTAAAAACTCAAGTTCGGAAATCAGGTTTTTTTGCCGTAAAGGACGACTTAATGCAATCTCTCTGTTTATCATGTTCTGACTCATCTTAAAGGACTTAAGGTCCTGCTGCGCATCCTGCAACTCAGTTTTTCTTTGCCGCAATTGTTGCTGTAACACGGATTTTTGATTTTCATGTTGCCTGAGATGAGAAGCGTAGAGCCTTTGTTCATTTTTCATTAAATCGGCTATTTTAGCGTCACCTTCAAATGCAATAAGAGATGCAGTAATGCCTGATTCAGCACGCAATCTGCTCGATTTCGCCATAAGTTCATTAATTTTGCTGGCACTTTCATCATAGGAGCTGCCAATACCGGTATCATCAATAGTAAGGAGCATTTCGCCCTGCTTCACGAATTGCCCTTCAACCACATGAATTTCCTTAACAATTCCTCCTTCCAGGTTTTGTACTACCTGGATCTGACGGGACGGTATTGTTCGTCCTATTCCCCTGGTTCGTTCATCTAACTCAGCAAAATAACTCCAAGTGATGGAGGTAACCATGACAAGACAGATAACATACAAAAGCACGTTCAGACCAGAAGAGCTCCCGGCAAGCATAGCCCCACTGAGACTGTTCATAAACTCAACATCTTTCTTACTGTATTTGCCATTATGCTTCATCTGGCCAACCTTGTTTTTCTTTAAAAAAGCTGGGGAGGCAGTATCTTTTGCGTCTGCAATCACAAGTTTTTGCCTCCTAGTCGAGCAAGTATTTCATCTTTTGGACCATCCATGACAAGGGCACCATCATCCATCACCAGCAGACGATCAACAATGGTAAGAATAGAAGGCTTATGAGTTATTATGATGGTCGTTTTGCCTTTTGTGGCCACTTTCAAGTTGTTAATAACCTTAACTTCTGTGTTGTGATCCATGGCATTTGTCGGTTCATCAAGTAAAACAATGGGGCTTTCGGAAATAAAGGCCCGGGCAAGCGCAATTGATTGACGTTGTCCGCCGGAAACATTATAGCCTCGCTCCCCAACCTGTAAATCCATCCCAAGTGGATGTCGGTCGGTCAAGGCGTTTACCACGCCAAAACCAGCCGCTTTGACAATTTCAGCGTCTGTTGCATGGGGTGATTTTAGGGTAATATTGTCACGAACCGTTCCTGAAAAGAGGGTTACATCCTGGGGAACAAAATTGTAATTCTGCCTTAAATCTACCGGATCAATCTGTTTAATGTCCAGATTATCGATAAAGACAGCACCTCTACCTGCCTCATAAAAACCCATGAGAATATTACTGAGTGTTGATTTTCCTGAACCAACCTGACCTATTATCCCTACATGTTCACCAGCTTTAATTTTAAAACTGATATTTCTTAAGGCTGTTTTATCTTCGTCAGGATACGAGAAGTCGACATTTTTAAATTCAATATTACCCTTAAATTCGGGTCGTCTGATGAACCGTTTGCCGTCCGGGCGTTCTTCTGGCTTGGCCATCAAATCATTGAGGGATTGCAGACCTGTTTTCATCTGTTGGTAGTTTGTCAGCAAAGAAGCAGCCTGTGTCCATGGTGCGATGGAACGAGTTGCTAAGATATTGACGGCGATCAATCCACCCATTGTCAACTCACCATCTTTTATGAGGTAAACCCCGACGACAATAACGAGGACGGAACACAATTGCGTTAAAAAGGCGGAGATGGTTGACAGGGAACTCGACCTCATTCTGGAACTGAGACTTTTGGAGGCTATATCACCAGTCGACTCTTCCCAATGCCACTGGATGGTACTGCTTGCATTAAAGGCTTTGATTGTCTCTAAATTGGCAAGAGATTCGACTAAAATACTGTTGCGCCGGCCTGCCGCAGCATGGGTACTTTCAACAATTTTCTGAATAGCTTTCTTCATGGGTACAGTGAAAAAAAACAGTACAAAGATGACAGCAAGTGGAAGGAGTGCCAGGGTGGGATGTATGGAATAGATAACCAGCACAAAAATCACCGAAAAAGGTAACTCGATAAAAGCAGTGAGAGCAGTGGATGCCAAAAATGACCGTATTCCGTCAAAATCACGTATATTACTTGCAAATACGCCAACAGACCGGGGGCGTTCTGCCATTTTAATATTCATGGCGTGTTCAAAGAGCATCGAAGAAAGGATAATGTCGCTCTTTTTTGCAGCTCTTTCCAATAAAACTGTTCTGATAAATTTCAGCGTCAGATCAAATGAATAAATAAAACCAATACCTATAGCGAGTACCCAGAGGGTATCAATGGCATTATTCGGAATGACCCTGTCATAAACATTCATCGTAAAGAGAGGGCCGGCTACCACAAATATATTTATGAATAGAGTGGCGATTACAACCCGGAGGTAAATATCCTTAAATTTATATAATGTCCCAAAAAACCAGTGTTGCTTGCTTTTTAATTTGTTTTCATCAAGAAGATTGTCCTGCCCAAACGCTTCATACTTCCTCCTTAACAGGAAAACATAGCCGAGATATTCCTCATCCAGCTTATCAAGGGTTATCTCTATAGGATCATCATCAATACTGGGGATAATGACAATTGCCCGGCCCTCTTCAAGAGATAATTTGGTAAGCACACAAGCATTATCGTTTTTTAATAGGAGTATAGTGGGAAGAACAACTGCAGGAATGGATACCAGGGGTCTTTGCTGTAGATTGGAGGTAAATCCAGCTCTGGCCGCAGCTCTTGAAAAGTTTGATTTAGAACTGTTTATGGTAAATAATCTTTGCTTCTCCTCTTTTGGGTCAAAAGGAAGACCCTCAACCAAGGCCTCTGCCGAGGCAGGTTTCTTGTTGATTTTGGTCAAAGTAACCAAGCAGAGTAAGAGAGGATCAGATCGTAATTTTTCATCCATATCTATTTGTCTATCTAAAATGAAGGAAGGCGGTTTATTAAAAGAGGAGGGTCACAATGCCAGAGGAGACACATTAACCTCTTAAATTTATTGAAAATAATCCCGGGCTTCTCTTTTTCCCGTTATCCTCTCCTCACTGAATTCTTGGTGAGCATAAAGTGTTTACCAACATTTGCGTGATCGCAGGGAGAGTTCGGTGTTTTCCAAACTCTTCGCAACCGTTCACCGGGAAACCACCAAATCCTGAATAATCTCTGACATGTAAGCGTTCACCAGGGCCAAAAATGCGCGAAAGAGGTCATTTACCTGTACTATTGGTACGTTTAATGACCGATGACAAAACAGATTTGGTGCTGGTGAACGCTGACACTCTTCCTATCGGAGGCAATGCAGTCTTTGATAAGACTTTTATCTTCTGGGTGTGAAAGAAGCATCTCCAAAGACACCGTGAGTTGTTCTACGGTGTCTTTGGAGATGCATTTATTAATGCCGTGTGCGTCGAGGAGATGCCCTATGCTAGTTCGTCCTGGTTGGTACATTTAAGTCCGTGGGGGTAATATACGGAGAAAGCTGCGATCCATCTTTATGTGGATACCCTACTGTATTTACATCTTTTTCTTTACAGCCATAAGGTTTGAGAGAAGAAGACTCTGAATTATCACATTGGTCCAAGACATCAAGAACCTGATCCTGGTCACGATTATCGTCGAGGTCTGCATAGTCTACCATTTCTTTGCCATCTTCCGCTGGAAGATTCAGCATCTTGCGCAACCCGGTATCATGCTCGTGTAGAAGCACACCGGTTCCCTGCATCATTCGGTACAAAGCAGTAAGACGAGAAAATTGGGCTTCAGACATGGCAATCTGGGCATCTGTATATTCATTTTCCATGTTGAGAAGGTCCAGCAAGGTACGCCGACCGACATAGTACTCATCTTTAAAAGCATTCAAAGTCTTTTCACTCAGCAAGACATGTTGATGCAGATACTCTTCTTTAAAATCTTCCGCTTCCTTTATATTCCAGGCAAGTCGAACAGTTTCATTCACATTCCGTCTTTCAATATAAGAGCGCTGATATTCTTTTCGAATAGACTGTTGTTCCCTGGCTTTATTTCCCTCACGGAACCCGCCATCAAAAAAAGTGTAGTTTAAGGTCAGGTAAGCACCACTCTGAGTCGTCTCGCCCTCTTCCCCACCGGTATCGGAGCGATATTGCCCTTGCAGCTCAAAATCAAGCGTAGGATAATAGGCTGCTGCAGCTTTTTCATGAGAATGCCGACGAGTTTGGATATTATATTGGGCAACTTTTAAAGCTGGGTTCGTCTGTAAAGCAACCTCGATTGCCGTCTGCACAGAAGCAGGAAAATGATACGTCGGCTCAGGCTTGATGAAGTGTTCGGGTCTGAGCAGGCGACCAAATTGCCGATGAAAGACAACCAAGGCCTGGTTAAGGTCCTGCTGCCTGGAAATATAACTTGCTTGCGCCAGTACCAGGCGTGATTCAGAGTTATACAATTCTGAATAGCGATTAAATCCTGCTTCAGTTTTTTCTCGAACCTGATGCATAATTCGCTCCTGAGTAAGAGCGTTCTCTTTGGCAATTTTTAACAACTCAACGGCTCTGACCACATTGATGTAGGCTTCAGCAGTTTCTAAATAAACTCGATTGGCTACATTCAACACCTCGTAGGCAGCGGCCTTAATACGAGCATCCGTTTCGTCAACAAAAGCAGTGGTTTTTCCACCATTGTACAGATTCTGACGGGCAAAAAGAGTGGCAGTCGTTGAAATGAGATTTTCTTCTGCATCATTTGTTGGCACACCTTTTGTCCTCTCAGGACCAGCGGAAAGTTCCGTGCCTACGGTGGGGTAATATTCACTTGTCGCAATGGAACGCTCAGCGACAACACTTTCATACTGTTTTCTTGCTTCTAAAATGGAGGGGTCGGTTTTAGTGATGTTTTGCAGAACTTCCTGAAGACTTACACTCTCTGCGGCAGGTGATTCTTCAGCGACCAGCAAGGCGGAAATTAGAAAAATGGAGATGAAAGAAAGACATCGCTTTATCCTCAGTCCATTGACACAAGATCTTGGTTTCATTAGTTTTTTCTCTCTGGAGGGTATGATGTAATACATATTGTCGACAGCCACTAATACTCAATACTAATAAAGTCTATCACTTTTGATAAAGGGAGTAAAGGGAGCAGCTTCCAGAAAATAAGCGAACCACCCTTGGTAGAGATATGATAAACGGGTGGCTTTTCCTACATCAATTTGGTGCCAGTCAAGAGCGATGCTCCGCAATTACCTTTCAAAATAGGTATATCCACGCAGACCGGCTTCATACGCTTGCATCACTTCTTTACGTTCAAGCGGTGAAATGCGACCTTCCTTTACCGCAGTTTCTGCGGTTTTACGAAACTTCATCAGCAGCCGTTTGGGATCATATTCCACATAGGAAAGAATATCGGCCACTGTATCTCCTTCGAGTTCCCCTGATAAATCATATTTGCCATCCTCACGCAGACTGACCGTCACAACATTGGTATCACCGAGCAGGTTATGCAGATCTCCTAACGTTTCCTGATAGGCACCAACCAGAAATACCCCCAGATAATACTCATCCGATCCTGTAAGCTCATGGAGAGGCAGGAAGCGTTTCGCCCCGAAACGATCGACAAAACGATCAATCTTACCGTCGCAGTCGCAGGTTATATCGGCAATAATAGCATTACGCGTCGGTTTTTCCTGCAGACGATGAATGGGCATGACTGGAAACAGCTGGTCAATGGCCCAACTGTCCGGCAGCGACTGAAAGAGGCTGAAATTGCAGTAATAGATATCGGCGAGCAATCGTTCAATCTCATGAATCTCGGCCGGGGCATTTTTCAGCTCTCTCCCCGTCTTGAGAATCGAGTTGAGAATAGTCCAAAACAAATTTTCCGCCAGGGACCGTTCACGAAGGGTTATCTGGCCGCGATTAAACAACTGACGTATTTCATCACGGTAATAAATTGCATCGTTTAATGTTTCCTGGAGGTTGCGGATAGTAAGATTTTCGAGCGACTCCAGCATATTCAACAACTGGGGAGGGCCGTCTTCCGGCAATTGTTGCGGCAGGGACTCCGGCTCAAAAATCGTTTTATCCAGTACATTAAAGAGCAGAACAGAATAATAGGCGACAAGGGCCCGTCCGGTTTCAGTGATGATTGTCGGATGAGCAATGTCCTCCTCGTCCAGCGTGGTCATGACCGCCTCGGTAATATCCGTACAATATTCGTTCAGGGTATAGTTCCGGCTGCTGAGAAAGTTGGACTGAGAGCCGTCATAGTCCACGGCAAGGCCGCCACCCAGATCGAGATAGTGCATCCTCGCCCCCTCTTTCACCAGCCCGGCATAAACCCGGCAGGCTTCGCCGACCGCCGTACGAATCTCGCGGATATTGGATATCTGCGAACCAAGATGATAGTGAACCATCTGCAGGCAGTCGAGCATTCTTTCCGCTTTCAACAGGTCAACCGCATGAATCAATTGTGTTGTATTCAAGCCAAAAATAGACCGTTCACCCCCCGATTCGGCCCAATGCCCACCGCCTTGCGTTGCCAGCTTGATACGCACTCCCAGCACTGGATCAACTTTAAGAACGCGGGACCGCTCTATGATAAGCCCCAGCTCGCTCGGCATCTCCACCACGAGAATACATTTGAACCCCAGTTTTACGGCATGCAGGGCAAGATCGACAAATTCCTCATCTTTATAGCCGTTGCAGATAAGGGGTGCTTCTTTATCCTCCATCATGCCCATTGCGGCAATAAGTTCGGCTTTGCTGCCGGCTTCCAGGCCATGATGATACTTGGCGCCATAGCGGACCATTGCATCGATGACCTGTTTTTGTTGATTTACCTTGATGGGATATGCACCCATGAAATTACCCTGATACCCAAGGTTTTTCATGGCAGCGATAAATGTCTCATTGAGTTCGGAAATCTGGGCATCAAGAATATTTTCTATCCGGAGCAGCACCGGCATATCAAGCCCACGATCTTTCAGACCTTCAACAATTTCCGGCAGAGAAACTGCACGGTCAGGAAATTTTGGTGACGGCTGCACAAGCATATCGCCTTTTTCCGAAACCCTGAAATATCCACCACTCCACTCTGCTACCCGATACAGCTCTGACGACTTTTCAGTCGTCCAGCTTTCTAAAAAATCGGCCAATATAACCACCATTTAGAATCCATGCCGGATGACAATGCATAACTCGGCAATAATATAAATAAAGCATCAACCATAATCGACCAACACTCTCTTCCCAAACCAGCAAAAAAAACCACGCACGTAATTGTAACCACTTTTTTCATCTCATGCGCAAAAAGCTTTTAAGATACTGGAAACTGTTAGCTGGCGCCAATGTAATCCACCAGCGCTTCTTTATAAATATAGCACAGCGACTGTCTGCCTGCGTAAATGGCAGTTTACATCCTTTCATACATGCTTATTTTCTGGCACCGTATGTTTACGAATCAGGCGAATAAAGAGAGTATAGGGAAATCGTTAAGATACTAACCGCGCCCAAAAACTTTGTGGGATTATTTTTAATACTCGCTTGACGGGTGCTCTTTTTAGTACTCGCTTGACGGGTATTATTTTCAATGCCCCTTGAGGGTACTCTGTTCAGTACTCGCTTGACGGGTATAAGTTCCTTCACGAAATAATTTGCTTGTAAAAAGCACAAGCATGATTAATTGCAAGCTGTTAATCCCGCCCAAAAGCTTTGCGGGATAAGTTCCTTCACGAAATAATTTGCTTGTAAAAAGCACAAGCATGATTAATTGCAAGCTGTTAATCCCGCCCAAAAGCTTTGCGGGATAAGTTCCTTCACGAAATAATTTGCTTGTAAAAAGCACAAGCAAATTATTTCTAAGTCACTAACTCCACATACCAGGTGATATTGATGGTTAAGAAAAAAGAACAGAGTGGATCGGGAAAGACCATAGCAAAACTGAAAGAAAAGGCCGCGAAGAAGAAGGAACCAGCCAGACAACCGATTCTTCAAGCCCTGGTCTGGTATAAAGAAGAGCATTACGCAGAGCTTCTCAAACTCTTTGACGATGGAGAACTGCTGCCCCCGACCTACCAGCACTGGCTTGCTCGTGCAGAGGAAAAGAAGGCAGAAGTCGAGGCAGGCGGTGATCAGGTTATCAAGGTATTTATCGATCCCGAAACCTTTCCTGAATGGTGCAAGAAAAAGAACCGAGCCAAAGACGCCAATGCCCGGGCCCAACTGGCAATCGAGGTTGCCCAGGCCAACTCTTTTTCACTCTGACCCCGGGCAACAGCATTGCTGACCAGGCAACCCTCATGCCACAACAAAAGCCGCGTACAATGCCCGAACAGCCTTTTCATAATCATCGCCACTCACGCCGATGATTATATTCATTTCCGAAGCCCCCTGATTGATAACCCGGACATTGATGCCACCATTCTTCAGGGCGGCAAATGTTTTGGCCGCAATGCCAACCGTCCTGACCATCCCTTCGCCGACCACGGCGATCAGGGCCAGATTTTTTTCGACGTACAACTTATCCGGAAGCAGTTGCTGACGAATCTCTTCAACGATAATTTCTTCCAGTCCCTGCAGGCTGGCGTCATCGACAATGACACTGATCGCATCGATACTCGACGGACATTGTTCAAAATTAACACCTTTCGCGCTAAAAATTCCAAGCAGACGATGGGCAAACCCGACTTCCTTGTTCATCATCGTTTTTTCAAGACAGATCATCGAAAAGTTTCGCCGACCGGCAATACCGGCAATCTCAGTTGTAGCGATGGTTCTTTCGCTCAGCCAGGGAGTGATACGTGTTCCTGAATCACCAGGCCTGTTGGTATTTTTGATGC
Organism: uncultured Desulfopila sp.; assembly: GCA_965363495.1. GTDB lineage: Bacteria > Desulfobacterota > Desulfobulbia > Desulfobulbales > Desulfocapsaceae > Desulforhopalus_A. The sequence goes on along the minus strand of CBDTUM010000052.1, from coordinate 13,755 downwards.
AAATGGGAATACCTGCCTCTTGCACCGGCAGAATGGCTTCATCGTGGAAGACCGAAGCCCCCATATAAGACATCTCACGGATCTCGCGAAAGGAAATCTCTTCAATGGTTTTCGGATTATCTACAATACGTGGATCGGCCATAAGAATGCCCGAAGTATCGGTCCAATTCTCATACAGCAGAGCACCTGCAGCCCTTGCCGCAATAGCACCGGAGATATCCGACCCGCCACGGGAAAACGTTTTTACCTGACCACTACCGTCATGGCCATAAAATCCGGCCATCACATAGAGTGAGCCAGGATCCGACAAACGATCGCCCAATTTCCGGTAACTTTCAGGGTCAATCGTGTTATTGGCCCGAATAAGCAGATAGTCGGCTGGATCGATAAACTCAGCATGCAGATATTCGGCAATAAGCCTGGCAGAGAAATATTCCCCACGCGATGCGGCATAATCCCGACTGCAGCCATCCACAAGTTTCTTGCCAAATTGATCTATCGCATCCGGGACCGCAGTACTCAGTTGCAAGGCTCTCGCTATCTCTGTAAACCTGTCCCGGATAAGACCGAAAGGTTCACATATGTCGGTAGACATAGCCACCATGTCATGGCAAAGATACAGCAAATCGGTAATTTTCTTTTCCGCTGCCTGCCGCTTACCAGGGGCCGAAACCACGATAATTTTGCGTCTGGGATCGGCGGCCAGTATTGCTTTGACTTTGCCGATCTGCCTGCTGTCGGCCACGCTGGAACCGCCGAATTTAGCAACAATCCTGTCCATTCTTGTTTCTCCTGTCACTGTGGTTTTGCACCTGTCAATCCTGCTTCTTCTGCAGCTCACCCTATACTGTTCCCGTTTCTTTATCAAATTTTGCTAGAAATGGCCAAGCCTCTTAACAGCGGCAGCAACGAATCGTTTGCGTTTAAGCGATTGACAAGTGAGTCCTTATCACTACTTTGTAATAGAGGAAATCGGGTTCTCGATCGCTTCTCGCCATCGATACTATGCACCGGTTTCAAAGGAGGCGCATCATGGCTCAACTATCTGTTGCAAATACCCAAATTGACATCGATGAAGAAGGATTTTTAACACAACCAGAACAATGGAATACCGAAGTCGCCAAGGCTCTCGCCAAACATGAAGGCATTGACGAACTTGACCAGTCGAAACTGGATATTGTATTATTTTTAAGAGAATACTATCAGAAGCATTCCTCTTTTCCGATCCTCGGTTATGTCTGTAAAAACGTTCACGCCGAATCCCGTTCCTGTGTAACCGAACAATTTATCGACCCGATGAAAGCCTGGAAGATTGCTGGCTTACCCAAACCACCCCAGGTATTTTTCACCAGCTTTGACGGCAAGCACTTCGCTGCCAATCCATTTTATTGATAAAAAAACACCCAGCCCCAGCCGAACTTACGGTTGCGGCTGGGGCTCACCATGAAATTGAAATACACGTGAACCTTTGCGCGGACAAGCATATAGCTGTTGACTTCCAACCTGCTGTTTTGTAAAAATTATCAGAGAACTCGGTGTTCATCAATTAATCGAAGTTATTGACTTATTGCCCAGCACCCCCAAATCTGCCACCTCTTTTCCAGCAAGGCTTATGCTCCGCTTTCTTCACACAGCCGATATACATCTGGACAGCCCCCTGAGAGGTCTAGAAACCCATGAAGATGCCCCAATTGAGCAGATTCGGGGCGCAACCAGGCGGGCATTCGATAATTGTATTGAGCTGGCCATCGAGGAAGCGGTTGATTTTCTGCTGATTGTCGGTGATCTCTACGACGTTGACTGGAAAGATTATAACACCGGCCTGTTCTTTGCCAGCCGCATGGGTATGCTGAACAAGGCGGGAATTCCTGTTTTCATCGTTGCCGGCAACCATGATGCAGTGAATCAGATAACCAAAACCATGCCCTTGCCCGAGAATGTGACGCTTTTTTCAGCAAAGCAACCGCACTCGATACGGCTCGACAGCCTAGGAGTGATTATCCACGGCCAGAGCTATAGCTCCCGGGCAGTCACCGAGAATCTCGCACTGCACTATCCACAACGCGAACCCGGTTTTTTCAATATCGGTTTGCTCCACACTGCTCTCACCGGCCGGGAAGGACACGAAGCGTATGCCCCCTGTACTCTGGATCAATTAAAATCAAAAGGGTATGAATATTGGGCTTTGGGTCACATCCATAAGCGCGAAATTGTCGCAGATGACCCATGGATCGTCTTTCCCGGCAATATCCAGGGGAGGCATATTCGGGAAACCGGTGCTAAAGGCGCCACGCTGGTCACTGTTGCAGACGGCCATATCACCGATGTTCAGCACCATGATCTCGATGTCCTGCGCTGGGTCACCTGCCCGGTCGATCTGTCGTCATGCGAAACAACCAGCAGTGTTTATGAGGCGGTACAACAAGCTTTTGAAGTGGAGCTTGCCCTGGCAAACGGCAAGCCTCTTGCCGTGCGCCTGATTTTGACCGGCCAATGCCCGGTCCACACCCTGCTTCTTGAGCGCACTGCGCATTGGACTGAGCAGTTCCGGGGCGTTGGTGCCGGGCTCGGTAATGTATGGCTAGAAAAGGTCAAATTCCAGACCAGACAGGTGGTGCGCCCCGAGGAGACCATCGAGACCGACATGGCCCTTACCGGGCTGCTGCAAGCCATCCAGGAACTGCAATTTGATGGGGACACCCTTACTGCACTCGTACCGGAACTTGCCGGTTTGCAAAGCAAGCTACCGCCTGAAATCCACATCGGCGAAGAATCCTTTCTCCATCCATCGCCGGAAACAATTACCGAGCTGCGCGGACAGGTACAGGATCTGCTGATCGCGCAACTTCTCCAATACGGCAAGGCTCGATGAGAATAACGCGTCTTCACCTGAAGGCTGTCGGCCCTTTCACCGACCGAATTCTGGAATTTGATTCGAATGAACCAGGCCTGCATATAATTTACGGCCCCAACGAAGCGGGAAAAAGCAGTTCTCTGCGAGCGTTGAAGGCTTTGCTCTATGGATTTCCGCAACAGACACCGGATAATTTTCTGCATAACTACGATCAACTGCTGGTCGGTGGCTGTCTTGTCAACAGTGGCGGTGAAGAACTTACCTTCTGGCGTCGAAAAAAACGTATCGGCGATGTCATTGACGAGGCCGGCACCCCTCTGCCCGCCAATATCTTAAGCCAATTCCTGCACGGGGTGGACCCGGAAATCTTTGCTTCCCTCTACGGCATCGATCACGCGACTCTGGTTCGCGGTGGTGAGGAAATTCTTGCCCAAAAAGGTGAAGTGGGACAGGCCCTGTTTGCCGCAGGCGCTGGAATTTCCTCTCTTCGTCAGGTAACGGAGCAACTCGAGCACGAGGCGGCAGAGCTGTTCAAATCAACCGGCCAACTGCCCCACATCAACAAGGCCATAAAAAGATTCCGGGAACTGCAGAAAGAAGCAAAAACTGTCGCCCTCTCCTGCAAAGACTGGAAAGATCTCCAGAGCGCCCTGAAAATTGCCGAGAAAGAACGAACCGTACTGGAAAACGAACGGAATCATAATAACAAAGAATTGCGTCGCCTCGAACGCCTGGCCCAGGCAATCCCTGAGCTTGCCTCTCTGCAATCCTATCGTGCACAGCTCCTGGCCTTAGGTGATGTTACGCTTCTTCCGCCAAATTTTACAGAGAACCACAGGCAGGTCGTCCAGGCAATTCGTGAGGCGGAGCTGCAACTGCAAAAGGACACCGAACGTCTTGCGAAACTGCAGGCAAAGCGCCAGGCACTCTCCTTTAACAGGAGCCTTCTTGAGCAGGCAGAAAAAGTGGATGATCTGCACCAGCGTCTTGGTGAATACCGCAAAGGTCTTAAAGACAAACCGGAAAGAGAGGGCATGCGCATCAGCCTCCGCAGAGAAGCGGCAAACCTGCTGCAACAGGTACGACCGGATCTGAGTCTGGCTGAACTAGAGCCGCTGCGCACAGTGCTGGTGAAAAAAAAGGGTGTACAGCGATTAAGCGAGGAATATGCGGCAATCAACCAACAGCTGCTGCTCGCCCAAAAACGATACAGGATTGCAGAACAGGAGCATCAGGAGGCAATGCAGTCTCTGACAGCGATGCCAGCCGGGACCGGCATACACAACAAGGGGAGACTTCTCCAGGTTGTAAAGATGGCCCGGAAAGAGGGTAATATCGACGCCATGCTGGAAAAGAGCAGGCATGAAATCGAGCAGTCTAAAAGAGAGTGTCTGACAGAACTCAAACGACTCGGCCACTGGTCTGGAGATTTACCATCACTTATCGAACTCTCCCTGCCTCTGGCAGAAACGGTACAACAGGCAGATACACGATACAGTGATATCGATGATGAGAGACGTATCCTGGAGAAAGAGCAGAAGAGCAACGCACAGGAACTGCAAAAAACCCGGGCCGAAATCAAGAAAGGTACCTATACAGGTGAAATTCCGTCAGAGGAAGTGCTCTTCCAGATCCGTGATAAACGTGAACGAGGCTGGCAGCTTTTACGTCGACAGTGGCTTGATGCCCAGGATATGACTCAAGAGAGTCTGGCTTATGCCCCGAACCAACCACTTGCTGAAGCCTATGAGGGATATGTACGAGAGGCTGATGTTCTCTCCGACCGTCTCCGCCGGGAGGCTGAAAGGGTTGCCGGGGCAGCAGCCCTTCGAGCTCAGGCAGAAACACTCCAATACGAGCTGGCTGATATAGCGCAAAGCAAGGCATTGCTTGAACAGCGGCAGCAGGAACTTGCTACCGCCTGGAAAGCTATTTGGCAACCTGTTGGCATCACTCCACTCTCACCAAAGGAAATGAATGGTTGGCTGGCCGCGATAGACAAGCTCCGCTATAAAACGGCTGATATCCTGAAAAAAGAGCTGGAAATTGAGCGAGCGGCAGAAAGACGTGAGGCTCTTTACCAGGCGGTGCAACAAGAGATAGAGGCCAGCAGCCAGCTGGCAACGCCTGCACATGACACACTCGGTCCGATGCTCGTCTTTGCAGAGAATCTATTCGACACTCTTGCCAGCCGGCAGGCGGAGAGAGAAAGAGCGACAGAGAGACTGGCAGCTGCGCAGAAAAATGTCAAGCAGGCCCTAGAGGAACTGACCACCGCCCAGCAATCTCTGGGGAGATGGCAGGAGCAGTGGAACACAGCTATTGCCGGCCTTGGACTGTCCGGCGAGATTGCAACTTCTGAGGCCAATGAGCTGATCGATATCGTGCAAGCCTGCTTCGACCGGGTGAAAGAAGCCGGGGACCTGAAAAAACGTATTGAAGGCATTGATCGCGACGCGCTGAATCTGAAAAATGATCTGCAGACCCTACTCAAAAAAGTTGCCCCCGACCAACTCAACCTGCCGCTCGATCAGGCCATTTTACAATTGCGGACGTTACTCAGTCAATCGCAAAAGGATTGTACGCTCCATGACAAACTTTCCGAAGAGATTGATTCCCTGCAAACGGAAGTTGCCGGTGCCCGGAAAACATTGCAGAGCGCCTCGGCACAAATGGCGGAAATCCTGCGGCTAGCCAAGAGTGACTCGCAGGAAGAGCTCACGGCAGCGATGAGAAAATTCGACGAATACAGAAAACTGAGTGAAAAAATTTCCGACATCCAGGCCAACCTGGCCAAGATTGGTGCCGGAGTTGGCATCGAAGAAATCGCCAGGCAGGCAGCAGAGATCAGTACAGACGAATTGCCAGCTCTGATCGAGGCACAGCGACGAGACATAACAGACAGGATTCACCCGGAGATTAATAGAATATCCCAGATAATCGGCGAGCAGACCAACAAACTCGCGGCAATGGATGGCAGCGCCAGGGCCGCCGAGCTCACCCAGGAAATGGAGCAGGAGCTGGCCAGGATGCGGCGCCTGGCCGAGCGATACACCCTGGTAAAGCTGGCCTCGAAAATATTACAGCTGGAAATCGAACGCTACCGCGAGGAGCATCAGGACCCGGTCCTGATTATCGGCTCGAGGTATTTTCGGGACATGACCCTTGGTTCTTTTACCGGTTTGCGCACCGACATCGATGATAAAGGGGCGCCAATTCTCATCGGCATACGTCCAGAGGACAGACGGGTAACGGTCGAAGGCATGAGCACCGGCACAAGAGACCAGCTCTATCTGGCTTTGCGCCTCGCGACCCTGGAATATCGCCTGGAATCGCACGAGCCGATGCCTTTCATCGTCGACGATATACTCATCAACTTCGACGATGAGCGCTCACGAGCCACACTCAAAGCCCTGGCCAGGCTGGCAGCCAGAAACCAGGTTCTCCTTTTTACCCATCATCGTCAGATCGCTGACGAGGCCAAGAATATTGCCGAAAATCGCTCTGTCATCGTTCATACTCTCTAACTCCTGTGCAGATACTCTTTATTGCTTTCTGCCAACCGGTAAAGGTGTCAGTTACCGATTACCAGCACCGAGTCGTTCTTCGTCCCTCTTGCCTGGGCCGGTGGCCGCAATATCGTCGATGAAATCGGCCGCGCCAGCCATTTCTTCATCGATCCGGAACAGCTCCTGGCCTGGAACCCGGCCAACATTTTCATCGATGCCGGCGGCCTGGAAAAAGTCGCTGACGATTACTGAAGAAACCCGAAATTTTACCATCGGCTCAAGGCGGTACAGCAAGGGCGTGTTTTTCTGATCATGCCCTATAACAGTTGCCCCGGAAGCTGTTATTCTCGCCGGGGTAGCGCTCAGCGCCTTTTTCGGCGCCGGGACCATGCTCCTGCAATACTTCGGCAATAACATTCAGGTGGCGGCTAACCATCTTCTTCTCAAAAATACCATATCAGAAAGCATAAGTGCTCTTGACTAAAGGAGTCACTTTATGGTCGTATGAGGCTTATCAGACAGTACTCAGACAACACCGCTGCCATTCGATGCAAAGTAACGCTCCAAAGGACCAGTCCGGGTTAGAATGCACCCACACCATCTTGCAAAAGGTACCGAATGACAAGACCCTTGACGGAAAGAGATGCCGAAGCCCTCAAACTGTTTCAGCATCGCAATAGATTGCTGACCAGTATCCGAGAGCACAGTCTCCTTGACCCTGCAGCACAAAGTTATTCCTACATTTTCCAGCGATGTTGCGACATTCTCACCGACGCCTTTCACTGCAATGGTGTTTGGGCCGGAGATATTGACAAAGAAAAAGGCAACCTTAATTTGTTTGCTACCTCTCCACCCGCTCCTCCAATAAACTCTTCAACAAGAAACAGTCTTGCCCACCTTCTGGTTAAGAACTTTAAGGGCGATCTCGACTCTTTTACCACACCATTGTTGCTGCAGTTAGATGAAATCGAATCTCCTCAGCCCAAGGATTGTGGCCTGCATTGCATGGTCTGGCCGGTTTGTTACCAGCATCGGACCTATGGTTTCGTAGTAATGTACTGCCGCGAACAAATGAATAGATGTGGGATCCAGAATGATTTTATCCGCCATGTCATCGACGACATTGCACTGGCACTTTTTTCCCAGGACACGACACTGAAACTCAAGGCCGAGCGGGATTTCAGCAAGGAAATTATCGACTCTATCCAAGCACTTATGGTGAGCATCAGCCCCTGCGGCACAATTCTCTCTTTTAACAAGAGAGCCGAACATATTACCGGATATAAAGAACACGAAATACTCCAAAAATACTGGGTTGACGTGATGATTTCCCCTCACAAGAGACGTGAATTCCAACAATTTTTCTCAGAAACGCTGAAAGGGGCACAGGCGAATATCAATTTTACTGCGCCACTCCTCACCAAAGACGGCACCGAACGCTTCATAAGCTGGCACGGTTCTATTCGACATAATATTGACCAGGGTAGGATTGGCCTGATCATGCTCGGCATCGATGAAACAAAAAGCCTCGCCGCAGACCAGCAATTGAATATGTTTACCGCAAGATGGGAAAAAATCTTCATTGCTATTCAAGATCCCGCCCTGGTAGTCTCCAATGATTACAAAATACTTGAAGCAAATCCGGCCACCTGTGCTGCTGCGAAAAAACACCGAACTGATGTGATAGGCAAAAATATCTGCAAAATCCTCCACGGCGGACACAGCAGCGGCAACCAATGCCCGGTAGAGCAGTTGATCGGCCACCAGCAGACACGAATATCGGAAACGGATCTGCATGGCCTGCATGGCACATATATGCTGACAGTCAGTCCACTTGTCGAAGAAAACGGTGAAATCAACGCCACACTGCTGGTTGCCCGCAACCTTACTGCTGAAGAGGTTCTGAAAGCAGAGGCGATTCGAGCGGCGCAACTGGCGGAAATCGGCGAACTCGCCTCCGGCGTTGCCCATGAAATCAATAACCCCATCAACGGCATTATCAACTACGCGCAAATTATTCTCGATGCCCCAGGGGATCCCGAAGCAAATGAACACCTCCATAATATCATCAGTGAAGGAAAACGAATCGCCTGTATTATTTCGAAATTACTGGACTTTGCTCGCCGCCGAGAAGAAATTCTTGCGCCGTCTGCAATCAAAAATATAATCGCTAACAGCCTGCAGCTGGTTAACCATCTCTTAAAAAAGGAAGGAATCACCTGTTCAGTAGATCTCGCCGACTCACTGCCACCACTCATGTGCAATGAGCAGCAACTGCAACAGGTTGTTCTCAATATGATAAGCAATGCTCGCTATGCTCTCAACAAAAAATACCCGCAACCTTGCCCTGAAAAACGGCTTGAAATAAAAGGAAAATTGCACAAACAAAATACAATCACGTCAATCAGACTGACCTTCACCGATTACGGTGTCGGCATAAAACCCGAAGTTCTTGACAGACTGTTCGACCCATTTTTCTCCACCAAGCCAAAAGGAGAAGGGACCGGCCTTGGCCTCAGCATCAGTCATGGCCTGATAAGAGATCATGGTGGCTATATCAGAGTTCAGAGCAAGGTGGGTGAATGGACCCGGTTTATAATAGATCTGCCGATACACGCTCAGAAAGGAACATCATGAAAAAACTACTCCCACCATGGATGCCGCTAACAGGTGAATTTATAGTCTTCGCCGGGCTGGTCGCCCTCCTGGTTTTTCTAGACCATACTGCCAGCATGACAAATCTGTTGATAATAGTAGGTCTTTTCACTCCAGCTCTTTTGCTATCAGTACTCCTCACCATACGACATGTTGCAAAACAGCAAATAAACATCACCGCTAATCTGACAAAAGAACTGGACGCCGAAAAGCGTGAATATCGTAGCATCCAGGCAAAATTTGATGAAGCCATCGAGAAACGAACCTTTGAACTGCAAAGGGTTAATGGTGCATTAAACAGGGAAATCGCTGAGCGAATCCAGGCAGAAGAAGAGGTTAGTGGTTTGCAGAAACAGTTGCGCCTGATCCTGGATTCTGCCGGTGAAGGTATTCTTGGTCTTGACAATCAGGGTAAAGTAGTTTTCATGAATAATGCCGCATCGTTAATGCTCGGCTGGAAGCCGGAAGAACTCATTGGCAATACCCATCATGAACGTATCCATCATACTCTTCCGGACGGCACCACTCATCCTGTGGAAATGTGCCCTATCTACATGGCCTACCGGGATGGCCAGGTCCACTATAAGACCGGAGATGTTTTCTGGTGCAAAAATGGCACAAGCTTCCCTGTGGAATATGTCAGTACCCCCATCCGGGACCACGGCATGCTCACCGGGGCAGTTGTGGTTTTTCGGGATATGAACACCTATAAATGAGCATCAAGGCAACTCCAGCCAGGAATAACCAATGACTGACACAGCAACAACAGAAGCAGCAATTCTCATCGTCGATGATGAAATCAGCTTAAGAAATACCTTTAGTATTTTCCTAAAACGGGCAGGCTACTCCACCGTTATTGCAGTCGGTTCGTTCGAGGAGGCAGTCAAGGCAGTATCATCTCGAATGTTTGATCTCATTATTTGCGATATTGTCCTGGAAAGTCATTCCGGCATTGAGCTCTTCAAACGATTCAGGAACTTGGGCGTCACCTGTCCGGTGGTCATTATAACCGGCTACCCCGAGGTGGAAACAGCCTCGGAAGCAGTCCGACTGGGAGCATTTGATTATCTGCCAAAACCTGTTGAAAAAGAGACCCTTCTCAAAACAACGAGACTGGCCATTCACCAGTACCGGCTGGAGCAGGGAAAAAGAGAGGCAGAACTGGCACGGGAACGCTATCGCCTCTTTCTGGAAACCTTGTTCAAGAGTGTTTCCGACAGTATTATTTCCGTTGATCATGACATGCGAATCCTGAAGATGAACCATGCCGCAAATGTCCTTTTTTCCCGAAAACCTGATCTCCGTGAGGGTGAAAATCTCCACAATATCAATAAAAAAGAAGAGCTGATACAGCTGACGGACAATGTTGCCAGGGTGCTGCAAACCGGCGTTGAGTTAAGTGATCACCGGGTTGAATTGTTCTTGGGAGGAATATGCAAGGTACTCAGCATCTGTATTTCTCCTTTGGATAACGGCAAGGGAGAGCCAGCCGGTGCGGTACTGGTGCTCAGAGACATGACCCCAAAAAAACAAAATCAGATACAGAAAAGAAACCGTTTCCACAAAATGCTCGGTGCCAGCCCGGCCATGCAAAGTGTCTATCTGATGCTTGAAAATATTGGCCGGGTAGATACGTCCGTACTGATAACCGGCGGCAGTGGCACCGGCAAAGAGCTTGCTGTGCACGCCCTGCACCAGGAAAGCCCTCGACGCGATCGACCACTGGTCATGGTTGATTGTACGACAATGGCGGACACCCTGCTTGAAAGTGAATTGTTCGGCCATAAAAAAGGGGCCTTCACCGGGGCCGATGAAAACCGGATGGGAAGAATTCTTCAGGCAGATGGTGGCACCTTATTTCTTGATGAAATCGGTGATATCTCCATGACCATGCAACTGCGTCTGCTCCGCTTTCTACAGGAGAAAACCTTTTATCCGGTGGGCAGTGATAAAGAAATGCACATCGACGTGCGCGTCATCGCCGCCACTAACGTCGACCTTAAAGAAAAAGTGAAGGCCGGCAGCTTTCGAGAAGATTTATATTTTCGATTGTTGATTATTGATATCCACCTTCCTCTGCTACGCGAACGTGAAGGCGACATCCCCCTGCTTACTGAACATTTTATTGGTCGTTTTGCCAAAAAATTGCATAAAAAAATTACCGGCATCTCCGAACAGGCCCTCATGTATCTCTGCCGATACGAATGGCCGGGAAATGTTCGCCAACTCGAGCACGTCATTGAGCGGGCCTGCATTCTCTGCCAGGGTACAACCATCTCTTCGAATGATCTGTCAAATGAACTGACAGGCAGCAACAAGATGGTCCAATCCCCAATTATCCCTGAAACTCCCCGAACCGAAGAAAACGCGAGAGATCACCTTCGCCCTTTTACTCTCACAAAAGAGGAGCAACAAACCACCGAAAAAATACTGACAGCATTGAAAAAAGCTGGAGGCAACAAGGCAAAAGCGTCGCGTATTTTACATATTGATAGATCAACCCTCTATCGGAAAATGCGCGAACTACATATAGATGCTGATATATTTAGCTGACAGAACGAGTCCTCTGCATCATTTCACTTTCATAAAAACGGAAGAGTCTTACTACAAAAATGAGACAGACACCGTCTGAACTGATGAGAAATTCGGGCTTAGGTACGAGAAATCACCCCTCATCTTTGTCACTCAACGGGATGAGGGGGATTTTTTCTAAAAAGCCCTGACGACTAAAATTTATAGGCGGATTCTCCATGGCTGGTGGTGTCCAGCCCCTGACGTTCTTCATCTTCCGAGACTCGCAGGCCAATTACCATATCCACCAGTTTGTAAGCCACTATGGAAACGACACCGGACCAAACTATGGTCACCCCAACGCCCCAGACCTGGCTGATCATCTGATCAATGGTTGAATAATCGGCCACCTTATTGGCGACATAATCATACACGCCCATGCCGCCAAGCGAAGGATTGGCAAATATTCCAGTCAACAGGGCACCAAGTATACCGCCAACTCCATGCACTCCGAAGACATCCAGAGCATCGTCAGCACCGAGCATACGTTTGAGGCCATTCACCCCCCAGAGACAGACAACACCGGCAGCCAGACCAATAACCAGCGCTCCACCGATCCCCACCCAGCCACATGCCGGGGTGATCGCCACAAGCCCGGCAACCGCACCGGATACCGCACCGAGCATTGACGGTTTACCTTTGACTATCCATTCTGTGAAAAGCCATGAAAGTGCAGCTGCGGCGGTCGCAGTCATGGTATTGCCAAAGGCAAGGGCGGCAAGACCTGTAGCCTCAAGATTGGATCCGGCATTAAAACCAAACCAGCCAACCCAAAGAAGACACGCTCCGATCATGGTCATGGTCAGACTGTGCGGCGCCATGGATTCTTTCCCGTAACCTACCCGTTTACCAACCATAAATGCACCGATAAGACCGGCAATGGCCGCGTTGATATGAACAACGGTACCACCAGCAAAATCTATTGCCCCTTTTTGAAAAAGAAAACCTGCAGTCGCACCTACCCGAGCCGCGGCATCCGCGTCGGTATAGGCATCTGGACCTGCCCAGAACCAGACCATATGTGCCATAGGCAGATAAGCAAAGGTAAACCACAAGGTAATAAAGGCGAGGACTGCAGAAAATTTCATTCGTTCAGCAAAAGCTCCGAGAATCAGCGCCGGAGTTATAGTAGCGAAGGTGGCTTGAAAAAATATATAAACGAATTCAGGTATAACGACGCCTTTACTAAAAGTTGCGGCGACCGAATCCACCGTTACACCCTTGAGGAAAATTTTGGTAAACCCACCGAAGAAGGCGTTCCCTTCAGTAAAAGCAAGACTGTAACCGTAGATAACCCAGAGGACAATACAGAGACAAAAAACAGTGAAGACCTGCATCAACACGGAAAGCATGTTTTTTGTCCGAACCAGGCCGCCATAAAAAAGAGCCAGGCCTGGAATGGTCATAAGTGCTACCAGAAGCGTAGCAACTATCATCCAGGCGGTGTCGCCTTTATTGGGAACGGGAGCATCAAGAGCAAAAGCATCACCAGCAAGATGAACGGCGAAGACGACAAAGAAAATGGTTGCGAGATATTTAATAGAATTTTTCATGGAAGCATTTTTCCTCAGAAGTTTCAGATTGCATCAAAACCGGTTTCCCCGGTCCGTATACGCATTACTTGCTCAAGATCATAAACGAAAATCTTGCCGTCACCGATCTGACCGGTGTAAGCAGCCTTCTTTATTGTTTGGATAACTTGAGCTAACTGATCATCTGTAACGGCAGCTTCAAGTTTTACCTTCGGCACAAAATCAACGATATATTCAGCACCTCGATAGATCTCAGTATGACCTTTCTGGCGTCCGAATCCTTTAACTTCGGTCACAGTTAACCCACTGACCCCAATGACAGTGAGGGCCTCACGGACATTGATCATCTTATGGGGTTTAATTATTGCAGTTACAAATTTCATTATTCGATTCTCCTACCAGACAGCTTGCACAAGCAAACGCACGCTGCCATCATGAAAATGATGTTCTTCGGTATACCGGCCGTAAATGTAAGACGACCTCCGACCCCCACCGCTTGATGTCTTTTGCGAAGTAGTTTTGGCGTGACGCAACACGTCCCTCCTGGTAGTGGCTGACAGATTGTGTTGATTAAAAACGATTGTATTTATTCCAACTTTTCCTCTATCAAGCAAAAGAAATGCCATGGCCAACA
>CBDTUM010000051.1:0-27039 GCA_965363495.1 uncultured Desulfopila sp. | reverse complement strand
AAGCGACACCTTACTGTAGTTTCCAGTCTGGATTTCTTTTACCCAAAAATGCCGCGACTCCTTCTTTTGCATCGTCGGTAGTGCACAGCCTGGCAAAAGCCTCGTTCATAAACTGGAACTGTTTTTGATAATCCATATCCTCTGATTGATAGAACGCACTTTTAGCAATCTGCACAGCTAGAGGACTTCTTTGCGCCAGGTCTTCCGCCCAGTTCAGGGCCGCTGCATCAAGTTCTTCATGGGCGACGACTTTGTTGATAAGTCCGAGTTCCAGTGCTTCCTGTGCTTTTAACAGATTGCCATAAAGAAGCAGTTCCAGAGCTTTTTTGCGTCCCACACATCGAGCAACGGGCAGGATCGGACCAACACAGTTGAGACCGACATTGATTGCGGTGAGGCCCATCTTGACCCGATCCGAGGCAATGACCAAATCAGCCGCAGCCGCGAGTCCCATACCATTGGCAGTGGCGACGCCCTGCACTTGAGCGATTACAGGTTTTTTCATAGTGGAGATTGTCACCAGGGGATTTTCCATCCACTCTATCCACTCACGATATTGCGTTGCCGATTTTCCAGTAAGTTCGTTTACATCGATCCCGGCACAGAAGGCTCGTCCGGAACTTTTAAGGAGGATAACCCGAACCTTATTATCTGCTTCCATGGCAAGGAGTGCAGCATGCAGCTCCCCGGCCATCTGGCTGGTGAAAGTGTTTAACTGTTCGGGACGATTAAGGGTTATAATGCCGACATGTTTTTCTGTAATTTCAACAAGAACGGTTTCGAACATGATGAGATACCTCCATTAAAAGATTTTTAATTCGATATTTGATTGCATCGATCCCCAGCATTTTCCTGCCACATTTCTTTATTACCATAACCTTCATAAAACACTCTGTCCCTGTTTTTCTCCTTTGACTTTTTCCATTTGACGCAGCGTCGAAAACTCACGCTGCAGATCCTCGATGTGCAGCGTGCCGCCAAGCTTGTCGAGTAGCGCTGCTGGTTCCAGTGAACCTGCCATTTTGAGAATTCGCAGTATCTCTAATTGTACCTTGGTCAGATATTTTGTTTCCCCGGTCCCAATTCATACAACTGTCCGGCAACTACTACTCTGACTTTGCCTGATAGTATCAGAAACACTTCGGCAGTATTTTCATGATATTCCGGATTTGCGAGATCTTCGAGGCCGCTCCCAGCACGGATGTAGAAGATCTCAAAGTTGGGAAACCAGATATGATTGACGTCCAGTCCCTTTTCTTGAAAAACTTTAACCACAGGTTTTTCACTGAACCAACGTTTCAACGAAGTATTTCCGCAAAGACACGCATAAAGTTGCCGCCCAGTATGGCGATAATTTCCTCATCGCGATAGCCTCGGGTAATGAGTCCTGCGGTAAATTCCCCAAGTCCTGCATGGGTTTTAATGACATCATGGCTATCAAGCGATTTTTCTACCTGGAGAAAATCCTTGAAACTATCACACAGGTCAAAGCCGATGCCGACGTGGTCGATGCCGCCTATTTTGACGATATGATCGACGTGATCGATAAAATGATCGATGGTGACATGTGTCTCTTTTTCGCGGATGAACTGGTTGACTGAATTCATGCCGATAACTCCACCGTTTTGGGCGATTGCTTCTATCTGTTCGTCACTGAGGTTGCGCATCGTCCCTGCAAGTGTTCGGCAGTTAGAATGAGAGGCGATGAGTGGTCTGGTCGCCAACTCCATAACATCCCAGAAACCTTCGTCGTTAATATGACTGACATCGATGAACATACCGAGTGCTTCAGCTTTTTCTATCAGTTCCACACCAAAAGATGTCAAACCTCCCTTACGGCCCTCTCTGGTTTTTCTGAAAAAAGCCCCGTCACCCACATAGTTGCGCCGGCTCCAGACCAGTCCGAGTCCTCTCACGCCAAGTTCATAAAATATGCGCAGGAGTTGCAGGTCATTTTGTAGTGGCTCCGCACCCTCGAGGGAGAGGAAAAGTCCAACTTCGCCAGCGGCGCGGGCTGCGTGGGCTTCTGCTGTCGTGCGGCACAGCCGGAATTGTCCGGGAGACTCCTCTATTTCTTCATGTAGACAGCTGATCTGGTCCAGGGCCCTTCGTAAACCCATTTCCGGCAGGAAAAAATTATGGATGAACAATGCGGAAACAATCAGATCCAGGCCACCGGCGCGGAATTCCTGCAGGTAGCTGGTTTCAACTATTTTTTTCTGGCCGCGTTCCCGTCGATTGGCAACCTCATAGGTTAAATCGAAATGGGCATCGACGGTAAAGGCGCGGCGATGCAAGTTGGCCACCTCATCAAGCATTTTTGTATCCATAGTATGTTTTTTGGAAAAGGTTTTGCCTATCTTGTAATTGCCTCTATGCCAAGTCCGGGTGCTTCGGGAATTATGACCCTGGCACCTTGGTAGGAGATACCGCCCTGTGCAGGATTGATGCTGCAAAAAAGTGCGGCATCGAGATCAAAGCGGCCGATAATCGTCTGACTGGCAGCAAGATGGGCTGCCGCCGATACGCTGACATGAGATTCCATCATTGAACCGATCATGCAGGGGATACCCGCCGTTTCGGCAATGGCGGCAATCTTCAGCGCATTGTAGATGCCGCCGCATTTCATAAGTTTAATATTGAGTCCATCCACCGCATGCATACCGATCAGCTGCAGGGCGTCGTGAGCAGAGAAAACACTCTCGTCGGCATAGACCGGGAAGGTGACATTGTCCCGGACGTAGCGCAGTCCTGCAAAATCACGGGCCGGAACGGGTTGTTCCATCAGTTCGATGGTGATTCCTCTGCGTTCCAGTTCTTTGCCCACCTGTACAGCTTCCTTGGCACTCCAGCCCTGATTGGCATCGATTATGATCCGTGTTTCGCTGTCGATTGCCTCCCGGATGGATTGCAGGCGTAAAATGTCGAGTTGCGGATTGCCGCCAACCTTTATTTTCAGGGTGGTAAACCCCTGGTTTATTTTTTCTGTGCTTTCCGCGGCCATCTTTTCCGGGCTGTCGATACTGATTGTCATATCTGTGACGACAGCGTGGCTTTTACCGCCGAGCAGCCGGTAAAGCGGGATATCCAGTGATTTCGCCACCAGGTCGTAAACAGCCATGTCCACCGCTGCTTTTGCTGACATGGAACCAATGATACAGCTGTTCAAGCGTTGCAGGATACTTTCCCAATTGTCGATGTCCATGCCGATAATGTTGTCACGGATATGTTCAATGCCGCCAACGATGGAGGAAACAGTATCGCCGGTTATTACAGCTGCCGGTGCCGCTCCGCCGAAGCCAACCAGGCTGGAATCGGTCAGGATCGTGATAAGAACGTTTTCGACCTGACGCACCGTGCGCAGTGCGGTCTTGAATGTGGATTTAAGGGGAATGGTGACAAGCTGTATTTTTATATCGGTTATTTTCATATTTTTCTTGTGTGGTGGAGGAGAATTTTAACTAATAATCCTGAAACTGATCGATAGCTGCTCTGTCATAGCCCTTGCTGGCAACAAGGAGTTGCCTGGTATAGCGCTGTTTGATATCGCCACTGCGGAGCTGGTGGCTGCTGAGTATTTCTACTGTGGCTCCCTGGCTCATTACCGAGATGTTATCGCACATATGCGAGACAACGGCCAGATCGTGACTGACCAGGAGAGAAGTGAGATTGCGCTTTTTGCTGATATCCTGGAGCAGGTTAAGAACTTCTGCCTGTATGGACACATCGAGCGCCGATGTCGGTTCATCGAGCAGGATGATTTCCGGCTCCAGAATCAGGGCACGGGCAATGGCAACTCTTTGTCGCTGACCGCCGGAGAGCTGATGCGGGTAGCGAAAACGAAATTGTGGACCGAGACCTACCTCACAGAGAACTTTCATTACTCGCTGGTTGGCGTCGCCCAGACGGTGGATGGCAACCGGTTCTTTAAGTGTTCTGTCAATGGTGTGCCGGGGATGCAAAGAGCCATAGGGGTCTTGGAAAACCATCTGCACCTTGCGGTAGAATGATTTGTGTCTCTTGTAGCTGAGGCTGTCGCCGTCGATCTCTATCCTGCCTTGCCAGGTATTGAGAAGACCGGCAATACAATTGAGAACCGTTGATTTCCCGGAACCCGATTCTCCCACCAGTCCAAAACTTTCTCCTTTGCGAACTGTGAAGGAAACATCTCGAACAGCATGATTGCTGTCCAGGCCTTGGCCGAAGGTGACATGAAGATTGGTTACATGCAACATAGGGGTAACTATCCGCTCGTTGTTGTTGAGAAATCGGCATCAAGCCAGGAGGCATCTCTTGTCAGGGTGGGCAGTCGATCTCTATCGCCATTAATTCTTGGCAGACAGTTGAGAAGCCCTCTGGTGTATGGATGTGTTGATTTATGCAGGTTTGCCGCATCGACCATTTCCATAATTCGCCCTCCATACATAATAATAATTCTGTCGCAAAAAGAAGCCACCAACTCCAGATCATGGGAGATGAGGATAAGGCCCATGCCACGCTGGGTCACGAGGTCATCTAAAATTGCCAGCACCTGAAGCTGCACCGTTACGTCGAGTGCAGAGGTTGGCTCATCGGCGATGAGCAGGCTTGGTTCGGGAATGAGCATCATGGCAATCATGATGCGCTGCCCCATGCCGCCAGAGACTTCATGCGGGTAGAGACGATACACCTGCTCGGGATTTCTTATTCTGACCGCTGCGAGCATATCCAGGGTCTGTTGCCGTGCTTGATGCCTGGAAACCTTGCGGTGAATGGTATAGGCCTCCCTGATCTGTTCGCCGACTGTTCGCACCGGGTTCAGAGAATATTTCGGGTCCTGCATGACCATCGAAATCCCCCGGCCCCTGATTCGGCGCATCTCTTTTTCAGAAAAAGAGAGTAATTCCTCGTTCTTGAAGGTGATTGCTGTTGCATGAATGTGGGCATAGGGGGGCAAGAGGCGCAAGATCGCCCGACCGGTAACCGATTTACCGGAGCCGGACTCACCGACTATACCGATCTTCTCATGACCCATGGTAAAGCAGATATTTTTCACCGCACAGACTTCACCTTTGGGAGAAGGAAAGGAGACGCTGAGGTCTGCAACGTGGAGAAGAATTTCGCTTTTTTTCACTACTTGTCACTTTTTGGGTCGAGAACTTCCCGCAGCCCATCACCCAGGAGGTTAAAGGCCAGGCTGACGATAAAAATCGCTGTGCCCGGCATGGTGATAAGCCACCAATGATCGAGAATATAGGCCCTGCCGCTGGAAGTCATTGCCCCCCATTCCGGCGATGGCGGCTGGGCCCCCAGGCCGAGAAATCCAAGCCCGGCGGCGGTGAGAATGATCCCAGCCATATCAAGGGTTATCCGGACAATCAGTGAAGACATACAGAGCGGCATTATGTGCCCGGTAATGATGCGTATCGGTCCGGCGCCCTGGAGTCGGATAGCCTTGATGTAATCAGCATTCCTGATGGTAATGGTTTCTCCCCTGGCGATCCTGGCATAGGGTGGCCAGGAGGTGATGGCGATGGCAATAATGGCATTCTCGATTCCCGGGCCAAGTGCGGCGACCAGAGCCAGGGCCAGGATAAGTTTGGGGAAGGCCAGAAAGATATCGGTAATGCGCATCAGGACGGTGTCAATGATACCACCGAAATAGCCGGAAACCGTGCCGATGATAATTCCCACCGGTGCCGCGATGATGGCGACCAGGCCAATAACGTACAGCGTCAGTCGGGACCCCCAGACAATACGGCTGAAAATGTCTCTGCCTACCTCGTCGGTACCGAAAAAATGTTCGGCCGAAAAGGGCTGCAATCGATTAACAAGATTGGTGACAATGGGGTCGTAGGGTGCGATCTGCGGTGCAAAAAGAGCAATAAGGACCAGACCAATTATGATAAAAAGACCAAATACTGCCAGGCGATTTGTTAGAAAATCACATACTCCCAGGTAGGTACGACCGGCTGCCGCCTGGAATGGTGATGCCGGGGATTCGCTCTGCAACCACTGTTGCAATTGCCTGGTGCTGCGCGTATGTGGCGTCGGTTGTGTCATGGGTGTCAAAAAAATAGGATCGAAAAAGTGTTACCGGGCACGGGGATCCATGACCTTGTACAGAAAATCCGAGAACAGATTAATCCCTAAAAAAATGGTTCCAACGACGATCGTGCTGCCGAGTACTGCATTCATGTCAGCGTTCAGTAATGATTTTGTAAGATAAAGACCGAGACCCGGCCAGGCGAAAACCGTTTCTGTCAGGACTGAGCCTTCAAGCAGTGTTCCAAAGCTCAGCGCGATAACGGTGATCAGAGGTATGGCGCAATTGCCAAGGGCGTGCCCCCAGATAACCTGCCACTCGGCTACGCCTTTGACGCGGGCGGTCAGTATATATTCCTGACGCAATTGTTCGAGCATGAACGACCGCGTCATCCTGGAAAGATAGGCCATGCTGTAATAGCCGAGCAAGGTGGCTGGCATGACAAGGTGTGCCAGCGCGTTCCAGAAGATATCCCACTGCCTGGCGATGATGCAGTCTAGCAGCAAAAGGCCGGTGACAGGGGCGACGATATCCTCATAGAAGACATCTATTCGTCCGGGTCCGGGGAGCAGGTCGAACTTGGCATAAAAAACAATCAGTGCCAGCAGACCCAGCCAGAAAATGGGCAGTGAATAGCCAAGCAGGCCAATAACACGGGTAATATGATCGAGCAGGCTGCCTTGTTTTACCGCGGAGAAAACACCTAAGGGGATGCCTACAAAAATACCGATAAAAGTTGCGATGACGGCAAGCTCGATCGTCGCCGGGAATACCCGAAGGATATCCTGCAGGACAGGCCTTGCGGTCAGAACCGAGGTGCCGAGATCGCCATGCAGGACGCTGCTGATATAAATGAAAAACTGTCGCCAGACGGGCAGGTCGAGCCCCATTGCCAGGCGTGCCTGTTGGTAAACTTCAGGCGAGGCCTTATCTCCCACGACAGCCAGGACCGGATCGATGGGAACCACCCTGCCGATCAAAAAGGTGATAAACAGCAGACCTAAAAAGGTGATGGCTACCATGACCAGGAGTCGCAAAGTCTGGTCGGCAGTTTTCTTAACACGCCTTATGGTCAGCAAGTGAAGCATTAATAGTACCTTACTCCTGAAAGCCTATCACAAAAAACAAGAATCTTGGATAGTGGATTGAAATTAGAAACTTAAAGTGATCACCAAGGTACTTATCCCGGTTTATTTTCCGTTTACCGGGGGTAGAGGAAGGGGTCTAAGGTCATAAATAAACTTGGCAATAAAGAGTTTGACCCATCCGCCTTTTTGGGGCGAACGGGTCAAGCTATTAGCGCTTATTTGGTTGTGTACTGATAGAAGTTGCTGTCATAGGCAGGTCCAAGAATAAAACCTTGCACATTGGCTCTGCTGGCCATGATTTCAATTTCCTGAAACATGATAACAAAAGGAGAGTTCTGCTGGTGCTCTCGTTGCAGTTCCAGGTACATCCGGGCACGTTTGTCGGTATCTTTTTCCAGCAAGGCGGCATCCGTCTTTTTGGTCATCTCTGGAATATCCCAGGCATTTCTCCAGGCCAGCGGGTTGGCTTTGGCACCGTCTGTGTTGTCGGGGTTACGGGCAAAGGTATCTGCATTGGTATGTGGATCCATATAATCCGGTCCCCAACGACCGATGTAAATATCATGGGTTCGGGCGCGATACTTGGTCAATGTCTGTTTGCCTTCACCGGGAATGATCTCCAGCTTGATACCAGCCTGGGCAAGTGTTGCCTGGATGGCGAGGGCCATTGATGTTGTCGGCTCATTGTTTCTGGTGTCCATGGTGACGGTGAAACCCTTGTTGAGGCCCACTTCTTTCAAGAGTGACTTGGCTTTTTCAACGTCTAAGGTAAAGGGCTTTTCATCTGATGCTCCGAGAAAACCTTCCGGCAAGAAGGATTGATGGACAGTTGCCCTGCCATTCAGGATGGTTTGTTCCATCCCTTTGTAATCAATCAGATATTTGAAGGCCTGCCGCACCTGGGGAATCTGTAGGTATTTATTTTTCTGGTTTAAACCCAAATACCATACCGCTCCTTTGGCCTTGCTGCGGATTTTCACATCACCATTGCTTTCTAACCCTTTTATATCGTCTGGACCCAGGTTTCTGGCGATATCGATATCACCTTTTTCGAGGAGCAATCGCTGGGTGGACGATTCAGTTATATGGCGAATAATGACCCGTTTGAGTTTTGCTTTGTCGCCCCAGTAGGTTTCATTGCTGTTAAGAACGAGGGTCTCAGAGGGTTTCCAGGTTTTGAGTTTGTAAGGACCTGAACCGGCGTAGGCGGTTTTGAGCCAGTGATACCCCATATCGCCATCTTTTTCGTGGGCCATTACTTCTTTCATGTCTACCACCGAACCAACAGTGGAGGTGAGGCAGTAGAGCAGGAAGGTAGGGGCGTATGCTTTGTCAATAACCAGTTTGACGGTGCTGTCGTCGACCTTGACAATTGTCTTGTCGATATTCTCAGGGTTGAAACCGAATTGTGACAAGATGAAAGCCGGTGATTTATTGAGAAGAATGACCCGTTTAAGGGAGAAGACCACATCATCAGCCCCCAACGTGTTGCCCGAGGCAAAGGTGATACCGGGTCTTATCTTGAATACGAATGTGAGACCATCATCGGAGGTTGTCCAGCTTTCCGCCACCCCGCCGTAAATATCGCTGACCTTGTCGACATCATAGTTGATCAGTCGGTCGTAGGTATTGGCGGTATATTCAGCGCCGGAAAATTCAAAGATTTCTGCAGGATCAAGGGAGATGATGTCATCAATCTTAAATGCCATTACCAGGGTATCTTTGGGTGTTGCAGCCTGGGTAAAATGGGCTGTGAAAAACACCAGAACAAAAGCACATAACAACAGTTTTCTCATGTTTGCTTCTCCTCTTGTAATTGTTTAATGAGTAAAATACTATCCGGCTGGTGCATTAACGATATTCGTCCTTTTGTTCTCCATTCTGCAGGTTGTCCAGCCGGTCTTAGAATTTAAGCAACTCATAGTCCTGGTTGCCGAAATGCAGTTCTTTGGCATAATCCAGTTGGAACCGGTAAGGGATGTCCTCCGATTTTAAGTGGGTGTTCTCGAAACGTGGCAGATGTTGGCAATGCTCAGTCCAATGCCTTTCTTATATTAACAGACAGTCGGCAAATGCTATATGGTTTTTAAACAAAGCCATCATAGCCCCGTTTGATGGAGGAGTGGCTACCTCTGCAGAATGGGTGGTGAAATAGTACCATCTTTAAGGACGGATGTGAGATCTTCTATCTTGAAATAGGCCTGGAGAATATCTTTATTTGCTTCGAGTACCGGGATGGCTTTTGCGGCAATCCTCTCGGCTGCGTCGTTGAAGCCATATTCTCGCTTAATATAGACCCCGGCTGCACGGATTAAGGCCTGAAGGGTCAGCTTCATGTTGCCTTCAGCTCCATACCAGGCATGCTCTAAGACCTCATGCACCTCGAAAAAGAGTCCAAGATTCCAGAGTATCAGTCCCTGTTGTATTGGATCAGTTATGTTTCCCTGGATGTGTTGCAGTGCCTGCTGATAGCGGGCGTATCGATTTTCAAGGTAGTCTCGGTAGTAATCGGCAAGAGGCTGTTGGCGGAATTCTGCAATAATTTTGGTCAGCTTGTCGGAGTTTCCCGTCTCCACTGCCGCTGCCAGTCCTTCCGACAGTTCGTTACGGATATCTCGGCTCTTCCGGTCTTCAAAAGGGTTGAAAAGTTGTTCTTTCATAGTTGTATCCTTGATGCAATTACTGGATTAAAGGCTATTAAAAAGAGGATGGTATTAAGCCTCCACAGGTGGTTGATGTTGAGGTTTTTTGATAACAAAATAGAGTACCGGCACAGCCATGCGGCTGATCAGCAAAGAGGCTATTTCTCCGAACATAAGGGAGATAGCCAGCCCCTGGAAGATCGGATCGGCAAGGATAACCGAGGCGCCGATAACCACTGCCAGCGCCGTGAGCAACATGGGTCGAAAACGTATTGCTCCGGCGTCGACTACCGCCTTGGCCAGCGGTTCACCCTGACTGATGCGCAGCTCGATAAAATCAACCAGAATAATCGAATTACGTACGACAATACCGGCCCCGGCCATAAAGCCGATCATAGAGGTGGCCGAGAAAAATGCGCCGAAAGCCCAATGCGCCGGAAGGATGCCGATAAGCGAGAAGGGAATAGCGGCCATTACAGCCAGCGGTGTGATATAACTTTTGAACCAGCCGACCATCAACATATAAATAAGGACCATGACCACGCAGAAAGCAATGCCGAGGTCGCGGAACACCTCAAGGGTGATATGCCATTCGCCGTCCCACTTCATGGCCGGTTCGTTTTCGGCAAACGGTTGGTTTAGGTTGTAGATCTGCACATTCTGCTGCCTGCCGCCAAAGTCACGGCCATCGAGTTCGGCAAGTTTTTTATTCATATCTAAAATTGCGTAGACTGGGCTTTCCACCACCTCGGCTACATCGCCCAACACATAAATGACCGGCCTGAGGTTTTTACGATAAATAGGCTGCTCAACCTTTTGCTCGGAGACTAAGACCAGTTCACGCAGGGGCACCAGCTGGGATGAGGGGTTGCGCTCGGAACGCAGTGAAATGTTGAGAATCGATGCCACTCTGGCCCGATATTCCGGAGCGAGTTCCAACACAACCTCAATTGCTTCCTTGTCTGTCGGCTGATGGTACAGATCAAAAGAATAGCCCTGCACGGCGATTTCAATAGCCCTGGTGATCTGTTTTTCGGTTATACCGTTTAATGCCGCCTTTTCTTTGTCGACGGTGAAGACCTGACGCCATCGATCTGTTTCTCGATACCAGTCGATATCGACCACGCCGGTCGTGGCTGTGAAAATATTTTTCACTTCTTCGGCCAGTTGTACCCGTGCGGTCTCGGTGGGGCCATAGATTTCAGCAACGAGGGTTTGCAACACTGGTGGGCCGGGCGGGACTTCAGCCACGGCAACAGTGGCGCCGTACTTCGCGGCAATCGCCGCAAGTGGAGGTCGAACCCTGGTGGCAATATCGTGACTTTGCAGAGAGCGTTCGCTCTTGGGCAGAAGGTTGACCTGGATGTCGGCCACCGTCGGACCACTGCGCATAAAGTAATGGCGAACCAAACCGTTGAAATTATAGGGAGACGCCGTACCGACATAGATCTGGTAGTCGGTGACAGCCGGATCCTGCCGGATTGTGTCGGCCATCTCTTTTGCCACCCGCGCTGTCTGCTCAAGGGTGGAACCTTCCGGCATGTTGAGGATCACTTGAAATTCGCTTTTATTATCAAACGGCAGCATCTTCACCTTCACCAGGCCGAAATAGACCATGGAGCAGGTGCCAATGAGCAGGGCGATGATGGTGACAAAAAAAAGGATGCGCCAGGCTGCATGGGAAAGCAGCGGGTCCATGATCCGGTGGTAGATCTTGGTGAACCAGTCGTCCGGGGTTTCACTCTCGTCGTTATGTGTTGATGTAGAAGTCTTGTTTTTCAGAATATGAGTGGATGCCCACGGGGTGACTGTAAAAGCGATAATCAGGGAAAAAAGCATGGCAGCTGAAGAACCGATCGGGATGGGCCGCATATACGGCCCCATCAACCCGCCGACAAATGCCATGGGCAGGATCGCGGCAATGACGGCCAAGGTCGCCAGAATGGTTGGGTTGCCAACCTCGGCAACCGCCTCGAGGGCGACAGCTGATCTGGATTTGCTTCTGGAGCTCGGTAAGCGCAAGTGACGAACGATATTTTCCACGACCACGATCGCATCGTCAACCAGAATACCGATGGAAAAAATCAGGGCAAAAAGGGTGATACGGTTCAAGGTGTAGCCATAGAGATAAAAAAGGAGCAGGGTGAGGGCGAGCGTCGATGGAATGGCCAGCATGACCACGATGGATTCGCGCCAACCGAGAAAAAAGAGAATAAGCAGGGCCACACCAAAGACGGCAATACCCATATGCAGCAGTAGTTCGTTGGATTTCTCTGAGGCGGTTGCGCCATAATCACGGGTGACGCTGATCTCAAGGTCGGCGGGAACGAGCCGTCCTTTGAGGCTGTCCACCTTGGCCAGTACATCTCTTACCACGGAAACTGCGTTTGCTCCCGGTCGTTTGGCAATCGACAGGGTAACAGCTGCTTCTTGCCCCTCGCTGCTTTTGTCTCCATACAGGACATAGTCCACCGGTTCTTCGGGGCCATCGATAATTTTGGCCACTTCATGCAGGTAAATTGGTCGCCCGCCGTACACGCCGACGACAACGCGGCCAAACTCTTCGGCACTGTGCAGGAAAGTGCCGGTCTGCAGCATGATCTGCTGGTTGAGCGATGTAAGGCTGCCGGAATAGGACTGACTGTTGGCAGCCTGGATTATCGGAGCGAGTTCGGTCAGAGACAGGTTTCGCGAAGCAAGCAGCAGCGGATCGAAGTGGATGGTCAAGACCCTTTTCGTACCGCCGATGATCTTGGTTTCCGCCACTGCATTGATATTTTTAATGGCGTCGTCTACCTGGGCTGCCATTCGCCGCAGTGTATAATGATCATAGCCTTTGCCATGAAAAGTCAGGGCCATGATGGGCACGTCGTCAATGGAATGCGGTTTGACAATCGGTTGCCGGACGCTGTGCGGTATCCTGTCAAAATTGGTGGCCAGCTTCTGGTTCAGTCGAACGATTGCCGTCTCCATGTTTTCACCGACATAAAAACGGACCACCATAAGGCTTTGGCCGGGCATGGAGGTCGAGTAGATATATTCGACCCCGGGCACTTCATAGAGCAGCTTTTCCATCGGGATGGACAGCCGTTCTTCAACTTCTTTTGGGGTGGCACCCGGCATGGAGACCATGACGTCGATCATCGGTACCTTGATCTGCGGTTCTTCTTCTCTTGGCAACAAGACGATAGCCAGAAAACCGAGAAGAAGCGAGGCGACGATGCCAAGTGGCGTCAGCTTGGAGTCAATAAAGACTCGAGCCAGACTTCCGGCAAAACCTGTCGTATGCTTAGAAGGCGAGTTCATGTGTACATTACCCTGCTCATTTACCGTTTATCGGGGTTGAATAGTGAGTGGTTGTCCATCGAGAAGGGTCTGGTTGCCCTCTGTAATAATCGTTTCGTTTTCCGAAAGACCGCTCAGTATCTCGATGTGATCATCACTTTGAGCCCCGGTACGCACGAGCCGTAGTTGTGCCTTGTTTTCATGCGCCACAAACACTCTTTCTATCTGGCCAATCGATTGTACTGCCGAAATTGGAACTGTCAGAGTCTCTGCTTTTTCCATGGCTAAAATGACTCTGGCAAACTGTCCTGAGCGCAGTCGGAGGTCGGGTGCTATAGCAATCTTTATTGGGGCGGATCTTGAGGACGGGTCCGCAATCGGTGATACTTCAGCAACAACACCTTCGATTTTCAGCTCGACAGAAGGAACATAAACCGACAAGCGGTCATCTTTTTTTATGCGGAGGATCATTGCCTCGGGAATATCTGTCAGTATTTGAAGATTATTTTCTTCCTCCACATACAGCAGCGGTTTGCCCGGAGTTGCCAGATCGCCGACATTGACAAGTTTTTTAGTGATAACTCCGGAGAAAGGTGCGGTGATGCGCGAGTAAGCGAGCATGGTCAACGCCTCTCTATATGCAGCTTCGGCGATTCTGTTACTGTCGCGTAGGGATTTGACGGTTTGCTGGGTCGCAGCGTTTTTCTTCAACAGGCTTTCTTCTCTGGCGAGGTTGCGTCTGGCCTGTTCGAGCTGTGCTTTCGCCTGCTGGACTCGGGCAGAGACTTCTCCTGCACTCAGTTCGATGAGAAGTTCGCCTTGTTTTACCTTTGAGCCAAGATCGACCGGCAGGGTAATAATGTTGCCGGTCATCTTTGATGAAATCTCAGCCCGTTCAACTGCCTGGACGGTGCCGACCACTTCAACCTGATTATCAGCCACACTTTTTGCTACCTGAGCCACAGAAACCTTGGCTGTTGTCAGAGTTTGCGGTGTTTTGTCGGAATGTAATCCTTTTTTGTCGCAAGCTGGTAAAAAAGCGGTGAGGGCTATAATGAGAAACATGGAACCCCATTGCTTGAGCTTCATTGGCAAATCTCCTTTCCCCTTATCTCATGGAAAATTGTTCAAGTCCGGCAGCCCTGCGCAGATTGGCGATGGCTACCTGGTAACCGGCTTTCGCAGCCAGATGTCTGGATTGTGCGTCGGAGAGGCGCATCTCAAAATCGATAAGATCGGAAGCTAGTATGACCCCTTCTGTAAAACGGGCCCGGCTGAGCCTTGTCGCCTCGGTTGCCACTTCAACCATTTTTTCGGTAACGCTCAGTCTTTTTTGGGCCTGTTCATAGTCGAGTCTCGCTTGTTGAACTTCAAGATTGACAGCGAGTTCCGTTTTATTTCTGAGTCCTTGGATTTCCTGGAGTTTGAGTTGGGCTCCGGTGATTTCTGAGGAGCTTCTCCGGCCGTCGAAGAGGGTGTAGTTCATCCGGACCCCGGTCATCCAGGAATCACCGGTTTCTTCGAGTACCCAGCCATTATCCATTTGATAACTGGCAAAGGCATCTATTGAGGGCAGCTTACCGCCCCTGGCCTTTTTGAGCTCGGCAATCGCTCCGTGTTCCATGGCTTCAAGCCGTTTTATTGCGTGGTGGCTCCCATAATCTATAGATTCCGGTATGTGCTGTTGTGGCCCGCCACCAGGGTCAATCGTCACCTCGCCGTCGCGAAGCCCAAGCAGATTGAGGAAGATTCGTTTGGTGAGTTCAAGGCTGTGTCTGCTGCGGATAAGGTCTTCCTCGGCCCGTGATTGCTGCAGTTCCAGGTTGAGCAGGTCTTGCTTCAGCAGGTCGCCGGCATCGTATCTGGCTTGGCCAACATCGAAGGCCGCATTAATTGAGTCCAGTGCTTCTTTGCGGACAGTTACCATCTCTTCAGCCTGAATAATGGCCTGGAAATTTTTAATTACCTCAAAGCCAAGCTGCTGGTGCACGGCACTGATATCGGTCCGGGAAATGTCGATATGTGCAGCGGCTGCTGCCTGGTCTGCACGGTCTCTGCCGCCATTATACAGCCGGTAGCTTATTTGCGCCTTGAGCAGGAGGTTATCTGTTCTACCGGGATCGTTGAAATCGATATTATTGTCAAAGGCGCCCTGATTGAGAATATTGCCAAAGGAATACATTGGATTGTTGGTCTGGCTATATTCGGTACTGATGTTGACCAGGGGGTAGTCGGAGGCTTTGGCCATGTCTGCTGAAGCCATTGCCTGTTCCATACGTTTATAGGCAATTGTGCTGTCGGGGTTGTTGGCAATAGCAAAGGCAACTGCCTGTTGTGCTGTCCATATTTTGGGGAGCTGAATCTTTGAAAGGCTGGTTTCGGCGGTATGGCCATTGCTACAGTTCAGACAGCTTATGAAGAAGCCGACAATTGCCCAAATGAGTTGTTTTTTCATTGAGTTATCCGGTGTAACTGCTGTTGTATGTACAAAGAGCGAGTCTATTTAACGTTTTGATTAATTAGACTAAAACCTTCGCCATGTTTTGTCAAAGAAAAAAATACTACTTTGTCCTGTCGGGACTTCTGTACTCAACTGGCTGAATTTATTTATAGAGACGGAGTAATGTGTATATGCAATGCTCTGAAATCTATCGTGTATTGGTTGTTGGGTCAAGAGAATAAAGATGTTAGGTGCTCGGAGCGAGGTACTGATATTGTATTTGAGCCGTTCGTGACTACTGTTGCAAATTATATCATCCTGAGCCGGGTAAATGAGAAATAAGTCGGGATTCTTTACAGCACCCCTTGAAGAAACTGGATTGATTCACAGGCTTTCAGGAGTAAGGTACTAGAACGGAGGAGAGGGAATGGCAGGAAAAACTTTATACGATAAATTATGGCAGTCCCATACGGTTGAGGACCGCGCGGATGGGACGACACTTCTTTATATAGATCGGCACTTGCTGCATGAGGTGACTTCACCCCAGGCCTTCGAAGGATTAAAGCTCGCTGGCAGAAAACTCTGGCGACCGGGCGCTAATCTGGCCACCCCCGACCACAATGTTCCGACGCTTCCAGCAGAGCGAAAGAATGGTATTGGCGGCATTGTCGACCCATTCTCCAGGTTGCAGGTGCAGATACTGAATGTAAACTGTCAGGAACAGAACATTGTTGAGTTTGGCATGATGGATAAGCGCCAGGGTATCGTCCATGTGGTTGGCCCTGAACAGGGCTTGACCCAGCCGGGGATGACGATTGTCTGCGGCGACTCGCATACCTCTACACACGGTGCTCTCGGAGCGCTGGCCCAGGGAATAGGCACCTCGGAGGTTGAGCATGTTCTCACCACCCAGTGCTTGATCCAGAAAAAGATGAAAAACATGTTGGTGCAGGTAGACGGTGCACTGGGACCGGGAGTGACCGCCAAAGATCTTATTCTCTACGTGATTGGCAGAATCGGTACTGCCGGCGGAACGGGACATACCATTGAGTTTGGTGGCTCGGCGATACGATCGCTATCCATTGCCGGCCGGATGACTGTCTGCAATATGGCGATTGAGGCTGGGGCTCGAGCCGGTTTGGTGGCGGTCGATGAGCAAACGATTGACTACCTGCGGGACCGTCCTTTTTCCCCGAAAGGTGCAATGTGGCAGCAGGCGGAAAAATATTGGCGATCGCTCAAATCAGATAGTGATGCAGTCTTTGATAAGCTGGTGACAATCGATGCCGCAGTAATCGAACCACAGGTCAGCTGGGGGACTTCACCGGAGATGGTGGTCGGGATTACCGGTCGAGTGCCGACTCTGCAGAGTGCCAAAAACGAAACGGCCCGCGAATCCTTGGCCCTGGCACTGAAATATATGGGCCTGAAAGAAGGCCAGCCGGTTTCTGAAATTATGCTCGACAGAGTTTTCATAGGTTCCTGCACCAATTCACGCATTGAAGACCTGCGGGCAGCGGCAGCAGTCGTGCAGGGGAAAAAAGTTGCTGGGTCAATCAAGCAGGCCCTGGTTGTTCCCGGTTCGGGTTTGGTTAAGGAACAGGCGGAGCAGGAAGGGCTGGCCAAAATATTCATCGATGCCGGTTTTGAATGGCGGGAACCTGGGTGCTCCATGTGCCTGGCGATGAATAGTGACAAGCTTGGCGCGGGAGAACATTGCGCGTCAACCTCGAATAGAAATTTTGAGGGCAGGCAGGGGTTTGGCGGCCGTACTCATCTGGTCAGTCCGGTGATGGCGGCCGCTGCGGCAATTGCCGGACATTTTGTCGATATTCGTCAATGGAGCTAACATAATGGAACCATTTGAAATACATACTGGTATTGTTGCCCCGCTGGACAGGGCCAATATTGATACTGATCTGATTATTCCTAAACAGTTTTTGAAGTCGGTAAAAAGAACCGGCTTTGGGCCAAATCTGTTTGACCAGCTCAGGTATCTGAATGAGGGTCAACCGGGGATGGACAATGCTTTACGGCCAATAAATCCGGAATTTATACTCAACAGGGAAAAATATCGCAATGCGTCAATTCTTCTTGTCAGGGAGAATTTCGGTTGTGGTTCCAGTAGGGAACATGCTCCCTGGGCTCTGCTTGACTATGGTTTTCGGGTGCTTCTGGCAC
The DNA here is from genome assembly GCA_965363495.1 of uncultured Desulfopila sp. Classification (GTDB taxonomy): domain Bacteria; phylum Desulfobacterota; class Desulfobulbia; order Desulfobulbales; family Desulfocapsaceae; genus Desulforhopalus_A. Next base: position 9,378 of record CBDTUM010000051.1, on the reverse strand, counting down.
CAAGCTTTGCCGATATCTTCTACAATAACTGTTTCAAAAACGGGATACTGCCGATTGTATTGGCAGAAGATGTTATCGATTCCCTGTTTGCTGCAACGCAATCAGATAAAGCTTACCAATTGACCGTTGATCTGGCACAACAGCAGATTACTCTGCCGACTGGTGAAAAGCTGGGATTCGATCTTGAGATGTTTCGTAAAGAGTGTCTCTTGCAAGGGCTCGATGATATCGCTCTGACTTTGGAGAAAGCAACTTTTATAAGGGCCTATGAAGAGCAGCGTCGAGAGAAATGTCCGTGGCTGTTTGCCGATCTCGCGTAATTGGTGGTACAGGTCTGGCTCTAGCGGCAGTCAGGGATTTCAGGCCCTTTTCAAGAGCTTTGATGTCAACGGGTTTGGCCAGATAGCTGTTCATGCCTGCCTCTATGCATTTTTCCTTATCCCCGGCCATAGCATAAGCCGTCAAGGCAATAATGGGGATATTGCGTACATGCCGGTATGGTTCTGAATTGCGGATTATTTTCGTGGTTTCCAGGCCATCCAGTTCCGGCATTTGCACATCCATTAAGACAATGTCGAAATGGTTTGTTTTAAGGAGTTCCAGGGCGGAACGTCCATCGCCGGCGATAGTTGTTCGGTGGCCAAGTTTAGTGAGAATTGCCTGAAGGATCTGCTGATTGATCTGTTCGTCTTCGACGATCAGAGTGGCCAGACGACGATTTGGGCTGGTTAATAGAGGGGTCTGCAGTATTTGTAACGGTGTTGTTTGTGTTTCCCCTATACCGACTACGACAGTAAAGGTGACCGTCGTTCCCTGGGCATTGTTTCTTTTGAGCTGCACGGTGCCTTCCATCTGGGTGACCAGCTGTTTGACGATACTGAGACCAAGACCGGTTCCTTTGACTTTTTTCTGCCTCGACGATTCTATCTGGGTAAAAGGTTCGAACAGCTCGTCGCCTATATCCTCGGGGACGCCGATGCCCGTGTCGGTGATTGTGCATTCAAGTTTGATCCGATCACTGCTTATTTTCTCCTGCATTTTTATTTCAATAAGTATTTCACCCTGTTCTGTAAATTTTACCGCATTTCCCACCAGATTGTAGAGAATCTGGCGCAGCCGTACATGGTCAGCAACGAGTCTGTTGGGTATTTCCTCTGCTATCGAACACGAAAGACTGACTTTCTGTTGGTTGATGGCGGTCCTAAATGAGATGAGCAATGTTTTGACAATGTCCCTGATCTGGAATTCTTCAGGTGTCATTTGCAATTTACCGGCCTCAATTTTTGAATAGTCAAGGATGTCATTGATAATGGTCAAGAGGCTTTCTCCGGAAGCCATTGCCGTATCAACATACTCCGACTGTTCGTTGTCAAGATGGGTCATGGTCATCAGCTGAAGCATGCCCAGAACGCCGTTCATGGGAGTCCTGACTTCGTGACTCATGTTGGCCAGGAATGCCGATTTTGCCTTGTTTGCAGCAAAGGCTTGCTCTTTGGCAGCCTCCAGTTCCAGCATTATTTTTTTTCTTGAAGAAATGTCCCGTGTAACGCCAATGATACCAGTGAAGTGTTTTGTGTTGTCCGGCAGGGGGGAGACGATACTTTCGACCCATATCGTTTCACCATTCGCTGTTTGCATCCTAGATTCCCAGTGCAGTGATCTATCTCGCAGCAGAAAAAGCAATTGAAAGTGATTTTTAGTGAAGGGGGATGAGGAAATGATATCTCGATGAATCGTTGTAATAGCTTTATTTTGGTCAAAACCAGTCAAATGTCCAAATGATGGGCTGACATGTCGGGGGGTGAGCTGACCATCGGTGGTCCAGATCACATCATGGATATTATCCGCCAGTAACCGATACAGCTGTTCACTCTTTCGTAGTGCTTCTTCAGCGTATTTTCTCTCGGTAATGTCCCGGGAAATGGCCATGTACATATCCTTCCCGTCGATGGTCAGGCGGAGGGCGCTGACTTCGACCGGTATTTTTGTGCCATCTCTTGTGATATAGGTTGTCTGATATGTGGCGTTGCCTTCTTTGGTAAGTCGAGCTTCTAATTGCCTGTTGCTGAGAAATTCTTTGTCGAGGCTGATGTCAAAAGGAGTTTTCTGCAGTAATGCTTTGCGGGTGTAACCGAGCCGCTTGCAGGCAACGTTATTGACATCGGAAAAATAACCGTAATGAGGACTGTTTTGATCAAGAGAAATAACAAACATCGCATCATTGGCATAGTTGAAAAGTTTGCGATATTTGTTTCTGCTCTGCTCAAGTTCTTCTTTTTGTTTTCTGCACAGAGACAGTTCGGCAACGCCGGGCAGGACGGACCCGGTCTGCTGGGCTATAATTTCCTCCAGTTCAGTGATACGTTTTTGTGCCTGCCGGAGTTCAGACTGAAGTTCTGCAATGCGTTGTGAGGACATGATCAGCTACACTCTTCATGTTGAGGCGATTATGCAGGATCGGCGAAAATGAACAGAATAGGACTTATACCCGTCAAGCGAGTATTAAAACAAATCCCGCAGAGCTTTTTGGCGGGGTTAGCTGATGGTACCGCATATCTCTGTCGAGAGTCAAATCGAAAAGAAAAGAGGAGCCTCAAGGGGAATGGCCGGCGGCCGAACAATTGTCTGCACGTCGCCTATGAAAATACCATTCCCTTCGGGGGGGGGATGCTCCCAATTATTGCACTATTGCTTTTTGCGCTTAATCAAGAAGATGTTCAAGGCCTGGAGCAGGGAAATGGCTGCATAGGTTTTTCACCTCCTGCGCTGTATCTATCTGGAGTTGCTCATTCTCCGGGCTGGAAATAACCTTTTCGATAAGAGTACTTATCAGTACCATTTCCTTTTCTTTGAATCCGCGGGAGGTGACCGCCGGGGTACCGATGCGAATGCCGCTGGGATCGAAAGGTTTTCGTTTATCGAATGGTACAGCATTGTAGTTGAGGACTATACCCGCTTTGTCTAGCGCCTTGGCGGCAATTTTTCCGGAAATGTTTTTATTAGTGAGATCCACCAGCATGAGATGGTTATCCGTGCCATTGGTGATCAGGTTAAAACCTTTGCCGATCAGAGATTCTGCCAGGGTTTTAGCATTTTTAACCACCTGAGCCGCATATTCTTTAAAGGAATCGGACGCCGCCTCTTTTAAGGCTACGGCAATGGCAGCTGTGGTATTATCGTGCGGCCCCCCCTGCACCCCCGGAAAGACAGCTTTATCAATTGCCTGGGCATGTTTTGCTTTACAGAGGATCATTGCCCCCCTTGGACCTCTGAGCGATTTATGGGTCGTTGTTGTGACCACATCGGCATAGGGGATGGGTGATGGGTGGACACCTCCGGCAACCAGGCCTGAAAAATGGGCCATATCCACCATGAGAAGAGCGTTTACTTCATCGGCGATTTCCCTGAATCTTTTAAAATCAAGTATTCGTGGATAGGCAGAATGACCGGCGATGATAATTTTTGGTCGCACAGCTAGAGCCTTCAAGCGAATGGTATCATAATTGATAAGACCAGTTGCCGCATCAAGTTCGTAGGATTGCGCGTCAAAGTAACGTCCGGAAATGCTCACTTTCGCGCCATGGGTTAAATGACCTCCATGGGGCAGGGCCATGCCGAGGATGGTATCACCAGGGTTGAGAAAGGCAAGGTAGGTAGCAATATTTGCGGGGGATCCCGAGTAGGGCTGGACGTTAACATGCTCCGCACCGAATAAATCCATTGCCCGTTTGATAGCCAGCTGTTCGACTTGATCTATGATCTGCTGCCCTTCATAATAGCGTTTTCCGGCATAACCTTCGGAATATTTATTTGTGAGAATAGATCCGGAGGCTTCAAGAATAGCTTGTGAGACATAATTTTCTGAAGCGATTAATCGAATTTTGTCGGCTTGACGTCTTTCTTCCTGTTTGATCAGTGTATAGATTTCCGGATCAACTTCTTTAACATTTTTCATTTTTTCTCCTTGTGGCTTAACTGCCATTAAGCCAGTATGTAACATCATTGCCGATAGAGTTGTGCGTTCTGGCATCAGTGAGGCAACAATTATAATAAAATCAAGAGTAATTGAACAGAAGAAAGTGGTGCAGGGGGAAAAGAAGGCAAAGCAGAGAAAAGCCTTGCCGGATGATGGAAATGGTACTGAACGTGGATTTAAGGCAGCTCTGGAAAGTCGGTAAAGATGGCAGTAGCCCCCATGGCAAAGAGCTCTTGCTGCCGTTTCGTGGAATTGACTGTATAGACGTTGACTCCCAATCCGGCGGCACGAAGTTTTTTGATAAGAGATGCATCTGTTATATCGTCGGCACAATGATAGGCTGCGACTCTGAGAGATTTTAGATATTCAACCAGATTTTTTGGGTGAGAATGATGTTGGAGTGCAGCTGTCGATATTGTTGGAGCATAATTTTTTACCTTAACCAGATAGTCGTGATTAAACGAAGAAATAAGGACTCTCGATGCAGAATCTGTTCTGCCTATCACATCGAGCACATATTCCGTTACTTGCTGGTCTTGTTTCTTGCCGCGATGGTCTTTTATCTCAATATTAATTGGCATCTTACGTAAGGTAAACTGGCCCAGGACCTCCTCGAGGGTCATCACCTTCTGGGGCATTTCTTTTAAAAGTTGTACCTGTGATACTTCTTTTCTTTGCAAAGTGCCAAATGGATCGGCATTGAGAAACCACGAGCCAATATCAAGTGTTTTCAGCTGGTTGAGCGTCCAATCACTGACGTTCAAAGATCGTAGTCCCACCTGCAGACGTTGTTCTTTTGCATTACTTGTTCTCTCCAGGGTGGAATCATGGAAAACTACTGGAACACAATCTTTGCTCATCTGGATATCTAATTCGATGAAATGACAATGACCGATACTTGCTTTAAATGCAGAAAGAGTATTTTCCGGATGATGCGCCCGGAAACCTCTGTGAGCGGCAATGAGTCGAAATGTATTAAAATTATCAAAGAAAGTCATGATCTGTAGGGGCCTGATCTATTTTGTGAAATTTGTCGGTGTCTCTTCGCCGTCTTGGTTCTCACTGTGCTGATGGTTTTCTTCCTGATCGTTGTTAATCACAATAATATAGAATGCATAACACATTGTTGCAACATTAATGGTGTATTTTTGCCGGCAAGTGGGCTGCATTCTTTCGGGAAGTGACAAAACAAAGCACAGTTTTCCAAAAAAATGATGTATTTTTCGCTTGTTATGAGAAGTCCGCCTTGCAATTATTACCTAAGCTGAGTTACAATTGAATTCCTACAAGTCGTTCATAGCAGATTTTAAAAATTAATTTTTAAGCAGGGAAGGTACCGATTACGTTATGAAGTTTTTAGATGCCCCTTATTTTAAAATGCCGTCTCTCTTTATCCTACTTCTGTTTGTTATAGTAACTTGTCTTCTGCACACCGATGCACAGGCTGCGAAAAAACAGGCTGCGAAAAAGGATAGCTACGATATAATTTACCTCTTGAGCAAGGACCTGGATAGAGTTCTCGATTATAAAGCAGAACTGGAAACAGTCTTTGATGAGAATGTCGTTAAAAAACTGAAAATAGTCGGACGGGGAGATGAGTATGCATTGCTCTATGGCGGTAACGATTCTGCCAGAACTGTTGCTCATACGCTCATCAAACACGCAGAGCTTTTAAACAAAGCCGGTTTCGATGAACCATATGCTACAAAAGAGCAAAATTTTTACAGTCTCTACAACGTTTCGTATGGCATGGGGCCAAATCAGGAACCGCTGCAAAAGAAATATGAACAGATTTATGGTTGCCTCGGTGAAGCTGTGAAAAATAATCTTTTCATTGAAAAGACCGACTACGGCAATTTTGCCCTCATTTATCGATACCGGGGAGATAAATTGTCGACAACGAGGATTGCGAAAAAGCATGCTCGAATATTACGGGCCAAGAGAATAAAAACGTCCATAACCACAGAGAATAACAATTTGGTGGTGTATGGCGAGTCCAGTTTGATTAATGATGTTGGCTCGGATAAAGCGCTGGTTTGTACAATTCCCAAAAGTGATACCAAGAAATCGCTTTCCGAGAAAATTGTTGTCAGGCAATCGGTTCCCGACAAAATTGTTGCCAACCCAAAGGTAATAAAACCTCTTGCATCTAAGAAAACTGTTGGGCAATCATTGAAGGGACCAATCATAGTATCATCGAATTTTTCAAAGTTCGAGCAGTCTATTGAGCAATATATCGAGACCTTACGGAAAGAAGGGCGGATTTCCAACGATGAATCTACTGGGTGGATGGTCTATGATCTGGAAAAAAATGAAAGCGTCATTGATATCAACGCCGATCAGGAATTTCAGGCAGCGAGCATGATTAAACCCTTTGTAGCGCTGGCGTTCTTTCATCAGGTTAATGCTGGAAAACTGAAGTATGGACCAGAAAGCCGGAGAAAACTGGAAGCCATGATCCAGCGCAGCAATAATTCTGCGACTAACTGGGTGATGCGGCAGGCCGGTGGACCGGCAAAATGTGATGCCATCCTAAAAAAGTACTATGGAAAAATTTTTAAAAAGACTGAAATTAGAGAATATATTCCGGCGGGTGGTCGCACGTACCTCAACAGCGCCCCTCCTTCCGATTACGTCCGCTTTTTGATAGCACTTTGGAATAAGGATGTGCCGCAAGGAAAGGAGATTCGGCGCTTGATGGCCTTACCCGGACGGGATCGCCTGTATCATGGAACATCCATTCCCAAAGGTACGTTGGTGTATAATAAGACCGGATCCACCGCCCACCTTATTGGCGACATGGGCATACTCGTTCCAAGAACGGCGAAAGGCGGACAATTTCCTTATGCAATTGTCGGTATTATTGAAAGACGTTCCAAAGCACCCAATTATGGACAATGGGCGAATTCACGCAGCCGGGTTATTCGAGAGGTATCGACCTTGGTTTATGAAGAATTGAAAAAGGAACATCATTTGCTGTGAAGTACTGATGGTTGCTTAGATGGTGCTGTGTGATTGTTGTTTCTTCTGCTGGTTCCCATGCGCTGCATGGGAACAATGCAATGTGTAAGATAGCAAGTCACTAACCCCGCCAAAAAGCTCTGCGGGATTCTTTTTAATGCCCCTTGCGGGTACTCTTTTTAATGCCCGTGCTGTGCGGGGATAAGTATCTTCACTAAATTGAGACTTGTAAACGACGCTTAATGCTTATATCGCTCACTAATCCCGCCAAAAAGATTTGCGGGGTAAGTTCCTTCACGAAATTGAGGTTTGTAAACGACGATCAATGCTTATATATCGCTCTCTAACCCCGCCCAAAAGATTTGCGGGGTAAGTTCCTTCACGAAATTCTTTTCTTGTAAAAAGACACAAGAAAAGAATTTCTAAGTCACTAATACATTTTTCGTTTCCCAAAATTAGATCCAATGACATTGAAGCTATTCTCAACGATGAAGAGGGCATGCGGATCTATGTCAAACACTTTTTCTTCAATACGTTTCAGCTGAAGATTGTTGGTTATAGTCATCAACATTTGTGTTTTTTGACCCGAATAGGCTCCTCTTGCCTCAATCAGAGTGACTCCTTGATGCATCTCATTGGTGATCCAGTTGACAATATTTTCATGGTTATGACTCAGGATATAGACAATTTTTCTCTGATTGAACATTGAAAGCACGTTATCCAGGGTAATAGAGGCAATAAAAGTCAGGATAATCGAGGCAATAACGATATCCGGCTGGTACTGGCTGAAAACAAAGGTGAAGAGCCCAACATTGTACAGCATGAAGAACTTGCCCACGCCGAAATTGTATTTCTGGTTCAAAATGATGGCAATAATATCCAGCCCACCTCCTGAACCCCTTGAGCGCAGATTGATACCCCCGCCCAAACCGCATATTGCTCCCCCGGCAATGGCTGCATACATTTGATCATTAATCGAAAAATCCAGGGTCAATAATTCCGCAAAAAGAGTCAGTGTAAATACCCCATAGACGCTGTACAAAAAGAAACGTCGGCTTAGATATATCCAGCCGGCGATGAGCAGTGGAATATTCAGGATAAGATACCATATGGCAGGAGAGAAAAGATTACTTTTATAGTAGATGAGGAGGGCGGTACCGTAAGCTCCGCCAATGATAAATTTATGATGAACCAGAATAGCCTCTGCCCCAATTGCATAGACCAGTGATCCCAGGGTAAGCAGGAGAATGTCCCAGAATACTGCCATGGTGGGATTCTTTAAATTCATAGATTTCCTAGATATGATAAAGTTTTAAAAAGTTTTTGATCAGCCTTTATTTCGCCATAGTTACAACCGATCAATTAAAAGCGTCAAGCCGTTCTTGGTAGAAGTGATTATTTTAAAAATGATGTGGATATATTATGGTAAAGTAAGCAAAGATCATTTGGCTTGCTGATAAACAAATATGGCTCACATGCCTGATAGAAGAAAGTAAGAAAAAAGGCTATTGATCGCCTTATACCAATTATTAATTTGGGGAGAGATTTATGAAAGTGATTATGGATCTGTGCATCATACCAATGGGTGTTGGAGTCTCTGTATCGGATTATGTAGTTGAATGCCAGAAAATTCTCCAAAAAGCCGGATTAAAAACACAATTACATGCCTATGGTACCAATGTTGAGGGAGATTGGGATGATGTTATGGCGGCGGTAAAAGCCTGTCATGAAAAAGTGCATGACATGGGGGCACCGCGCATCACAACCACACTTAAACTGGGAACCAGAACAGATAGATCGCAAACAATGAGCGATAAAGTTTCAAGTGTTCTCAGCAAGATGGATTAACTATCCTGACGGATTCTCAGCTTTCCGGGTGTATTGCATTATACTTCTGCCGTACTGTCCGGTTGTTCTCCTGATGACAGCCTTCCGGAGCAGCACAAGACTGTTCAACATGGTATTTTGCAGCCAGTTGGGCAAATTCATAATAGATTGCACGTAGAACAGCCGGGGATATGGTCCGTGTACCGATGCATTATCAGTGCACCGGCGGGAGTTGGCGAAAAAAATCGCAATTGACACCAGGTAACTTATACTTTTGCTGAGATTAGGCATGCGCAGATTGAAGGTGGAGATGTAGCTTCTTGAGAGTGGATTATTCGAGTTGGTAGATTTGACGGAGTAGTTGCGAGGAGGTCAATAACCTCCGGTGAAACTTTTCGAATGCCAGTTTTTTTCTGTAGAGACTGTGTTGCAAGTATAACCAATTTGTGATCCTTTCTAAAATTAAGAACATATCAGAAAAGGATATCACAAATTTTATTTAATATTAAATAAAATTTAAGTGCATTTATTTAATAGATTCTCAATGAAGTACGTTGAAAAAACGACAAAAGCCCCAGCAGAAATCTGCTGGGGCTTTTGTTTTATAAAAAACG
>CBDTUM010000050.1:0-27523 GCA_965363495.1 uncultured Desulfopila sp. | reverse complement strand
ATTTTCACCATGTATGCATATCTTCTCATAAGACGTAAAGTGATCTTGAAAAAATTATTACCTCGGTTCATTTTCCTTTTATTGCAAGGAGATCAGATGGGACAAGTTTAATACTTGTTGCAAGCTCTTTTCTGAACGAAACCGAGCCCATTTTCATATCGTCTCGTTAAAGAAAACAGATAAATATCACTTTGCCACTGGAAATAAAAAAGCAGAACAATAAAAAAGTTGAATACCAGTACTTGTTTCTCTCTTTTCATCAAGTAAAGTATGCAGGTTCCATTTTACTTTTGACGGCAATGCAACAAGTGATTCTATCATCTTGTTTTACTCGTTTAACAACGGCTTGCAGTTTGTATGAAAATTCCCTTACAAAGGGAAAGCTGATGGCTTGAGCACCTTACAAAGTATGTTCTTTGCTTTTAGTAGGAGCATAACCCGCATCAGGAGACTGTAATCCCTTTAGGGAGCATTGCAAAGAACACCGACTTTATTTCTATTTACCGGAGTTTGACTTAAATATAAACCGCTTGAAGTGAGTTGTAAGCAGTACCTGAGTAGGAGGGTTGGTCCTCTTTTGGGGAGGATTTATCTCTATTTTGATCAATAAACTTGAGGAGGAAGCCGATGGAGTTTTTAAATACACTGGATATAATAGTCGGAAAAATCGGGGCATTTGCCTGGGGACCACCAATGTTGATACTCTTGGTTGGTACAGGTTTCTGGCTGACCTTTGCATTACGCGGACTGCAGTTCAGAAAACTTGGCCACGCACTCTACCTGGCTTTAATTAAACGAAAGGAAGACACCGATGAACCGGGTGATATTACCCATTTCCAGGCCTTGATGACAGCACTCTCGGCAACTGTTGGCACCGGTAATATTGCCGGCGTTGCAACGGCGATTGCGGTGGGTGGTCCGGGTGCCTTGTTTTGGATGTGGATTACCGGTCTTGTTGGCATGGCTACCAAATATGCCGAGGCTGTTCTTGCCGTCAAATATAGGGTTGTTGATGAGAAGGGCGAGATGTGCGGTGGCCCGATGTATTATATTTCTCAAGGGTTAAAAATGCCCTGGCTCGGTACTATTTTTGCTGTATTTGCCTCTTTCGCCGCTTTTGGAATTGGCAATATGGTACAGTCAAATTCTGTGGCCGATGCAGTGGAAGCGACGTACAGTATTCCGCACATGTATAGCGGCATCATTTTGATGGTCTGCACCGCAGCCGTCATTCTTGGTGGTATCAAAAGTATCGGCAGGGTCACCGGTATTCTAGTTCCGATCATGATTATTTTTTATGTAGCTGGCGCGGGATATATCATTCTTACCCACATAAGCGAAGTTCCCGCAGCTTTAATCTTTATCGTCAAGCAAGCTTTCAATCCTACCGCAGCCGTTGGCGGTTTTGCCGGGGCAAGCATCATGCTGGCCATCAGGATGGGTGTAGCCCGCGGGGTGTTTTCCAATGAGTCCGGTCTTGGTAGTGCCCCTATTGCAGCGGCAGCTGCCCAGACAAAGAGCCCGATCACCCAGGCACTGGTATCCATGACCCAGACTTTTATTGATACTATAATCGTATGTACAATGACTGGGCTGGTACTCATCATGAGCGGCCTCTGGTCGAACGGTAAGACGGGAGCGGAATTGACCACTATGGCTTTTGCTGCCGGGATGCCGTTCGGGGACCATGTGGTAACCATTGGCATTATTCTTTTTGCCTACTCGACCATTCTCGGCTGGTGTTATTATGGCGAAAAATCGATAGAATATCTTTTTGGTGTGAAAGCGGTGCTGCCCTACCGCATTGTTTTTATCTGTTTTGTAGGGGTCGGTGCAGTTGCCAAACTGAGCCTAGTTTGGAATATCTCAGATACCCTCAATGGCTTGATGGCTATTCCTAACCTTATAGGACTGCTGTTTTTGACTCCGGTCGTTGTTTCAGAAACAAAGAAGTATTTTGCTAATAAAGACAATTGATCGGTCTATTTGACTATTAACCAGCACACAACAAAGCCTTCTTCCGGATTATTCCGGAAGAAGGCTTTGTTGTTTTTCAGAGTATGAGTTAAAAGATTATAAAAATCAGCCGGGATATTTGTCGGCAATATAATCTTTCAAATATTTATTCTCAACGTGTGTTTCTTTCAGCTGTGATTTTACCACATCACCTATGGAGACAAGTCCTTTCAATTCTTTTCCTTCAAAAATTGGAACGTGCCGGATCCTATTTTCCGTCATAATAGATAACAGATAATCGATCGAATCATCCGGTGTGCCAACAATAAGATTGGCAGTCATGATTTTATCTACGGTGAGTGTTTTTATCTCGTCGAGATGATTGATAACTGCCATCAAGACATCGCGGGCTGCGATGATACCAAGGATACTGCTGTCGTTGTCAACGACGAGAAGCGAACCAATCCGATTGGCGGAAAAGATCGCCATGGCGTCGATGACAGAACTATCCTTTGCAACGGTGACGACCCGATTTCCTTTGGTTGCCAGAATTTCTTTTGCTTTCATATCGTAGACTCCACATTTAGAGACTTAGAAATAATTTTCTTGTGTTTTTCAAGAAAATTATTTCGTGAAGGAACTTATCCCCCTCAAGGGGGGACAGAGAAAAGTCCCGCGACAGAGGTTTTTGGCGGGGTTAGAGACTTTAGAAATAATTTTCCGGGTTCAGTCAGCAATAAGGCAGACATTGCCGTACTGAAATATTCTACCGGTGTGCTCTGGGCTTGTTTTCCAACTATATAATAATAGGATAAAGACCAATGGCAAAAACACTGATTGCCAGAACAAATGTACCAGCGGTTGCGAGTGGCGATCCTGCTACCTCAAAACTATCCTCGGCCTCATAGAAATACATATTAATTATGAGACGGAGGTAATACCACATGGACAAAATGCTGCTGATTATACCGAGTACCGCGAGAGCCGTTTGGCCGGCCGAAATTGCACTAGTGATGATATAGAATTTACCCATAAAACCGGCAGTTGGTGGAATACCTGCCATAGACAAAAGAAACACTGTGATCGCAGCAGCTGAATAGGGTCGGACTTTTGCGAGGCCTTTAAAGTCCTCGAAAGTCGCTCGTTTTTCACCCTCACCACCAAGATAAGAGAGAGCGGCGAATATACCGAGTGTCCCGACAGCATACGCCGCAAGATAATAGGCGATGACACTGCCTGTAAAATGATCAGTGCTGATGGCCACCAGGGCAATAAGCAGATAACCAGAATGGACGATGCCAGATGCTGCCAGCATCCGTTTCAGGTTGCTCTGACCGATGGCGACAAGGTTGCCGCCAAACATGGTGAGAACAGAGATATAAAAGAAAAAGGTCACCCAGCCACTGTGCATCTCTGCACTGAGTGCCAAAAAGTTGGCAAACACGACAAATACTGCAACTTTTAGAGCGGTGGCCATAAATCCGGTAACTGGTGTCGATGCACCATCGTATACGTCGATGACCCATGCATGAAAAGGAAAAGCTGCTACCTTAAAGAGAAACGCAACAAAGATAAAAAGAGCACCGGCGAGCAACAAGGGGCTCATCCCGGAATTGGCGCTGATGATTGTGGCAATCCCGGTAAATTTAGTTGTTCCGGCTCCACCGTATATGAGTGCCGTACCCATGGCGAAAAAAGCCCCTGCAAAAGCTCCCAGCATCAAATACTTGAGAATAGCTTCGGTTGCGGTAACATTTGCCCGGTCATAGCCAACCAGGATATAAATGGCGAGAGACATGATCTCAAGAGCGATAAACGCCGAGATGAGTTCCTGAGACATTGTCAAAAGAAGCATGCCGCAGGCGGCAAACATCATGATGCAATAAAATTCTAGGGTGCAGAAGTGATTGACCTTGAAGTAACTATGGGCATTCATGGCGGTGAAGAATCCACAGCCGAGAATGATAAGACCGCCAACCATAGTAAAATTGCTGCTAACCAACATCCCATTAAATAGCTTTGGAAAAAGGACTGTCTCCGGGCCGCAGCCAACAAGCAATTGAACAAAAAACGCGAAAGCGAAGAACCCCATACTGACAAAAGATGCAATCTCGACCTGGATCTTCTCAAAAGCAGAAAGAAGCATCAATAGGATGGCCCCGCCAACGATGATGAGAAGAGGGAGGATTGATAAAAAATCATGCATAGTGGTTACCCTGCCTTAATTCTTATGGTTGTTGTGTCCAGGTGTCGGGACTGTAGTTTCGGCAACTTGGCTTTGGTTCATCGCAAAGACTTTGGCAATATGCAGCTGAGCCGCCGGTTCGATTTTCTTTATAAAAGTCTGAGGGAAAATACCCATCGCAATTATAAGTAAAATAACAGGAAGAAACGTTAAAATTTCAGTGGTTTTGAGATCTTGAAATGCAATGGTACGTTCATTGGTTTTTTCAAAGAAAACCCGCTGAAACATCCATAGCATGTAGCAGACACCGATGATAAGCGAAGTGCCGGCCAGAAAACCGATAAAGCCGCTGAATTTAATCGCACCAAGGATTATGAGAAATTCTCCGATAAAGCCACTGGTGCCTGGTAAACCCACCGATGCGAGCATGGCGATAGCAAAAAAGGTGGCAAAGATCGGCGCCCGTGAGGCGATGCCTCCAAGATCTCCGATTTCTCTCGTGCCCATTCTTTCTTCAATAAGGCCGACAAAAAGAAAGAGCACTCCGGTACTGGTTGCATGAGCGGCGATCTGGTAAAGGCTACCGGTCAGAGCCTGCGCATTCATACAGAAGACGCCAAGAGCGATAATTCCCATATGCGAGGCAGAAGAAAATGCGAGCATTCGCTTTATGTCTTTCTGAGCGATAGCTGCAAGTCCGCAGTACATCATGCCAACTACGCCGGCCATGGAGAGCAACACGGCAAAGCGGACAAATTCGAGCTCAAAAACGGGTACGACAAAACGAATAACTGCGTACACTCCGATTTTGGCCATAATCGCCGAGAGGACGAAAGTGGTGCCCGTAGGTGCCTCGGTATACGCATCGGGTAACCATGTATGGAACGGGAACAGCGGGATCTTGATGGCAAAGGCGACCATAAACATGAGAAAAGCAGCGATAGCAAAACCGCCACCGAGATCTAAGGCACCTAGCTGGACAATATCAAAGGTCCATTTACCGAATTGGTTATGATACGAAACGCCAACATACACTATACCAATCAGCATCAACAGTGAGCCGGAAATGGTGTAAATGGTAATCTTCAAAGTAGCTGGCAGACGGTTTGGACCGCCATAAATTCCGATCATAAAGAAGATCGGCAGCAGCATTATCTCCCAGAAGATATAAAAGAGCACCATATCTGTTGCACAGATTGCGCCTATCATTGCACCCTGGGCAATAAGGAGATTGGCATAATAGCCTTTTTTCTGGGTGGTGAAGAGGGCGAATACCATTGGAAACAATATTGCACCAGTCATAAGTACCAGAAGGCTAATGCCGTCCACGCCAAGGGCATAGGAGATGCCGAGAGATTCGATCCATGGCCGATTCTCAAGGTATTCTAAGCCCCCTGTTCCGGTAAAGCCAAGGAACAGTTCAATACCCATAAGAAGGACAACCAGCGAAACGATCAATCCGGTGATTCGGGATGCCCCCCTGTTGATGGGCAAAAGGAGCATTGCCAATCCGGCGAGGATGGGCAAAAAGATCATGACTGAAAGGGCATATTCAAACATTCTTACACCTTACTTAGTTGATCGTTTGAGAGAGGAAGAGACTCATAAGGCTTAATCCTATAATCATATAGAGTGCATAAATACGCACATAGCCAACCTGCAGGGCCTTGAACGCGGTCCCTGCTTTTCTATACAACCAGCTGGAAAACTTGACGCCACTGTCAGTAACCTTAGGTTCAAGGAACCTGCTGATAATCGAGCCAAACCCTTTGTAGGGTTTAACAAAGACGGCATGGTAAATCTCATCAACATAAAACTTATGGTAGCCGATTTTGGCAAAACCAGTGAAGACGGGTTCTTCAGCACCATGGCCAAATTTTCTATAGGCAATGTAAATACCGCAGGCAACAACACCGACGCTGGCGAAAATAGCCATAATTTCCAGCCAGATACTTGCATGAGGATGATGTTCGACAAGACTTGGTGCAAGCCAGTGGGAAATGTTCAGCGATCCACCGAATATTGCCGGCAGATTGAGTACTCCGGCAAAAGCTGCGCCGGCAGCAAGGATTATAAGAGGAACAGTCATCACCGCCGGAGGCTCATGGGCATGGTCAAAAGCTTCCTTGTCGCGAGGCTCACCATGAAAAACCAGGAAAATCATGCGGAAGGTATAGTATGCGGTCATACCGGCGACTAATACGCCAATAAACCATATTCCTGTATGTCCAGTGGCCAGCGCCGAGAAGAGGATCTCGTCTTTACTAAAGAATCCGGAAAACGGTGGGACTCCGGAGAGGGCTAAAGCGCCGATCAACATGGTCCAGTAGGTCTTTGGTAGTTTGTCTTTCAGGCCGCCCATTTTCCAAATATCCTGCTGGTGATGCAGGGCATAGATAACCGAACCGGCACCAAGAAAGAGCAGGGCTTTGAAAAAAGCATGAGTGAAGACATGAAAGATACCGGCAGAATATGCCGTTACCCCAACTGCAGCAAACATATAGCCGAGCTGACTTACCGTAGAGTATGCAAGGATTTTCTTAATATCTTTTTGAAACATGCCGAAAATTGCCGCCAGCAGAGCTGTCAGGATACCAACCCAGGCGACCACCGATCCGGCAATCGGGACATGAGCATAGATAAAGCTGAAGCGAGCCACCATATAGACACCGGCGGTAACCATTGTCGCTGCATGGATGAGTGCGGAAACAGGTGTCGGACCGGCCATCGCGTCAGGTAGCCAGACATAGAGTGGGATCTGCGCTGATTTACCGGTAGCACCAACAAAGAGCAGCAGACAGATCGTGAGGCCTATTGCCGGAGTAAGTGCATGGGAGTTAGCAGCAAGAGACAAATAGTCGAAGCCGTTTGCGCCAATTGCCCAGAAGAGCACAGAGATACCCAGCACGAAACCGAGGTCACCGATACGGTTGACGATAAAGGCTTTGTTACCGGCGAGAACATTATCGGTATCCTCACTGAAAAAGCTGATCAACAGATATGAGCAGAGACCGACACCCTCCCAGCCGACAAACATGACCACCGGACCGCTACCTAAAACGAGGATCAGCATTGCCCCTAAAAAGAGGTTCATATAACAGAAAAACTTGCCATAATTTTTATCGCCGGCCATATATCCGACAGAATAAATATGGATCAAAGAGCCAATCAAGGTGACAAAGACCAGCATTAAAGAACTAAGTGGGTCAGCCAGAAAACCCATGTTAATATGCAGATCGCCTACGGCAAACCAGGTATAGGCGTTGTGCACCAGAAATCGCTCTTCAGGAGGAAGCCCTTTTAGATGGAAAAAAACCACCAAGGCTAGAAAAAAAGACAGCAGCGGTCCGACACAGGCAAGTGCTCCGTAAAATAATTCCGGCAACGGTTTCTTCGTACATGTAAACATGTACAACAGCCCGATAACCAGCGCGCCAACAAGCGGAAGCAGGGGTATCAGTCCAAGATATGTAGCAGTATGTTCCATGAAATCACCCTTTTAACAGGCTGAATACGTTGGTATCCAGGTTACCCTTGTGCTTATGAAGCAGTATGACTACTGCGAGAGCCAGCGCAGCCTCGGCTGCAGCAACTGCCATGACGAGCATTGCCAGAACCTGTCCGTCCATGCTCTCATGTAATCGCGAAAAAGTAATAAAGGCGAGATTTGCCGCGTTGAGCATGAGTTCTATGGACATGAACACCGTGAACACGTTCCGTCTCGATATAACCCCGAGTATTCCCAGACAAAACAAAATAATACTGAGAATGAGATAATGCTGAATCATTTGTTGAACCTCCTTTTTCCTGCAAGAACGACTGCACCAACAAGAGACACAAGCAGAAGTATAGAGACAATTTCAAAGGGTAATAACCAGTCCTGGAAGAGAATCAGGCCGACCTCTTTCACCCCGCCAAAACCATTGCCAACAATCGTTGTTTCACTGCCGGGAAGACTTTTCACGACTTTGATCAGAAAAGAAGCGATCGGAAGAAGTAGAACTGTACCGCCGATAAGGAAATAAAGTTTTCCTTTTTCCTCAGGCAGATCATGTGTCTGAATATTCAGAAACATGATGATGAAGAGGATCAGGGACATGATTGCCCCGGCATAGACGATCAGCTGCAGGACAAAAATCAGTTTGGCGGATAAGAGTGCATACAGCCCAGCCAGCGAGATCATTGTCACTATCAGACTCATTGCCCCGCTCATCGGATGGCGAAACATCACCAATCCTATGGCACCAAGGACAGACAGCACTGAAAACACGTAAAATAACCACTCTGCAAACATGATATCAAGCGCCCCCTTTCTTATATTCTTCTTCGGAAAAGGCACCGGGAGTTGTTAACAATTCCTCGAGCCCAAGAACGAATGATTCCTTCTTGTTACCGGTAACGGAGAAAATGCCAGTATCCATGCGGATAGCATCGACTGGACAGGCTTCAACACAATACCCGCAATAAATACACTCAAGCAGGTCTATATTGAATTTGACCGGCATTTTTTCTGCTTTACCATCAAGCCTTTCCCCAGCTTCTATCATGATACAGTTGGCGGGACAGTTGGTCTGGCACATGAAACAAGCGACGCATTTCACGGTGTTGTCAGGGTGCATCGTCAATCGATGACGACCTCGCCAGCGGACTGGTATTTCCGGTTGAACCTCCGGATAATGCCGAACGTATAATCTCCTGTTATCGGCAAGATTTCGCCACAGATGACCAAAAGTGGTCGCCATTCCCTTGAAAATTTCAATCAGGTAGAGTCTTTCGATAAGACTCGAACCCTTTCTCTCTATTGCTTTGACAGTTGCACCCATATCATTCTCCTCTAGAAACCGTTACGAAGACCCATCTCATTTAAAAAGCCTTCGTTACGGAACCTCATATCGTTAGTCGGGGCTTAGCTCAATGCCACGACAACTGCGCTTGTAATGAAGATGTTCAGAAGAGCCAGTGGTAGAAGCATCTGCCATCCAAGTTTTTGTAGCTGGTCATATCGAAAACGGGGTATGGTCCAACGTACCCAGATAAAGACAAAAATCATTAGGGTAATTTTTAACAGGAAGGTGCATATCTGCAATAAAGCCACGAAGATGCTCGCCGCTGCGCCACCGGATGTGCTGAACAGAATGGCCAGCAGGACCAGCTCGAGAATGACGATCAACCCCCAAAAGCATTTTATATAGACATTTGCCTCGAAGACACGCGGGTCGTTTTCCCGAGGATAGTGGCTCACATTGCTTCTTTTTATCCAACCGGCAAAGAAGTACATCACCACCGGCAGTGCGACCATCAGCAGAAAAGCGACTGGTTTTGCCCAGCTCAATAGAGTGGCGGTGGCCAGGAAAGGAATCTGATAGCCACCAAAAAACAGCGTGACGATTATAGCACTCGATGCAAACATCGCCACATATTCACCCATAAAGAAGATGGCAAATTTCATGGCACTGTATTCGACATGGAATCCGGCGACGATCTCACTCTCGCCCTCGGCAAGATCAAATGGTGTTCTATTGCACTCCGCGAAGGCAGCAACGATAAAAATGACCATAGCAAGAGGCTGAAGAAGCGCACCCCACATTGGAATGAATCCAAAGAGGAGTTTTCCCTGAAACTGAGCCATTTCGTTGAGGTTGACTGTCCCGTAGACGATGAGAACGCTGACAATTGCCAGTCCCATTGGGATTTCGTAACTGATGACCTGTGCCGCCGAGCGTAACCCACCAAGAATGCCGTATTTATTGGATGACGACCAGCCGGCAAGAATGATGCCGTATACCGAAAAACCGGCGAGGGCAATAAACCAGAGGATACCTAGATCAACTGGAATCCCCTGCATCATATAGCTTTTACCATCAAGGACCAGGGTGTCGGCATAGGGCACGACCGCAAACGAGACGACGGCGGTGAAAAAAACAATCACCGGCGCAATAACAAAGAAAAATTTGTGTTTGATGTGCTGTGAGATAAGATCTTCTTTGAAAGCGAGTTTCAGACCATCGGCAAGATTCTGGACCAAACCTGCGGCCCTGAAACCAAAGATACCAGCTCGGTTCGGACCGGAACGGTCCTGGAAATAACCGGCACCTCTTCGTTCCATCCACACACAAACCGCGACGAAACAGAGTGGAACAAAGGCGCTGAATGCAACGCGTATGGCAATCATTAAATAATCAAGCGGTGACATTGGCAGCCTCACTTTTCGTTAAGTTCAATCCCTCCGCCGGGATCTGATCGACTCCAAACTCTTTGAGTGCGCTGATGCTTTGCTGTAACACAGAATATCGCTCTTCGTCGCTCTGCAGAGGACTGCCGAACTGAACAGCAATTGTGCAGATATCGGCAAGATCTTCGTTCTTGGTTATCGCCTTGGTAAAATGCTGCAAGATGTTATCGCAGTTGATAATACTCCCGGAATATTCACTATACGACGCAACCGGGATTGCCATATCAGCAAGGGCAGTGCATTGATTATCGGAGGTGGCTACGACTACCACCTTCGTGTCTTTGATCAGTTTGGTCAGCTCGTTTTCTTCGTAGGAAAGGGTCAGATCGTTGTTAAAATTAAGGAGCAGACTGGCTTCCTGGACTGCCTTTTCAAAACCATCTTTGGAACAGTCAATGCCAAGAAGAGTGAGACCGGCACGGTTGGCCGATTTATCATCCTGGATGAGATACTTGTCGCCATCGCCAGTTTTAATATATCCGTCGCTAAAGCCGGAAAGTGAGGCACCGATTTTTCCGGCTAAGGCCTGCACAGTAACCATCTGCTCCAGAGAACAGTTTGGAGAGAGCACGATGGCGATTTTTTCGGCTTGTTTAATCTCTTTGCTGCAGGCAACAAGTACTTCATCTATTGTTCGGACTGCGCTGCCGATTCTGGCTTCAACCAGCCGTCCTTCGTTTTCCTTTTTGTAACTCAACCGTCCCTCATCACACATAAAATAGCCATTAACCTGCTCGTTGAGCCGTGGTCGAAACCGGTAGATAATATCGTCTTTGTATTTTTCCCGATTGTGATCGATAGTGATGTTGCAGCCTTTGGAACAGCCGTGACAGATTCCCGGAGCTTTTTTCAAGAACCAGACCCGTTGTTTAAAACGGAAATCTTTGCTGGTCATCGCCCCAACGGGACACAGATCAACTACGTTGAGAGCGTATCGATTGACAAGCGGCCTGCCCGGGAAAATATTGACCCGTGCATCATCTGTTCGGTTGATGATGCCGAGTTCGCCGGTCTTGGTTATCTGCCGACAGAACCTGACACATCTGCCGCAGAGGACACAGCGCTCCTGATCGTGGACTACCCCGGCCCCAAAATCCATCTTCTTGCCTTTTACCACCTGCGGGACGTTCATTCGGCTGTCTGCATGATCGTAGGACATGTAATAGTCCTGCAACTTGCATTCGCCGGCCTGGTCGCAGACGGGGCAATCGGTGGGGTGGTTGATCAGTTCAAATTCCAGTACATCGTGTTGGATTTTTTTGATATGATCCGCATTGAGTAACACCTTCATGCCTTCTTGAGCGGGTGTTTTACATGCCGGTACCAGGGGCGGTCTGCCGTCTTCAATACCGACTAGACACATGCGGCAGTTACCGTCAGCACCGAGTGCCGGGTGGTAACATAAGTGAGGTATTTCGATGCCAACAGCACCGACAGCGTCGATCAGATTCTTGCCTGCTTCGACCTCGACCTCGACTCCGTTTACATAAAGTTTAATCTTGTCAGCCATGGGGTGCCTTATTCCTATTTCGCTTCTGCTGCTAAAGAATCGTTTTTTGCCACATATGCCACAAATTCGTGCCTGAACTTATCCAGATAACTGCGCACCGGCATGGTGCAGGCAGCTGATAGGACACACACTGTCTTCATCTCAATATTGTCGCACAACTCGCGAAGGAGTTCCACGTCGGCCATAGTGCCATCGCCGGCCAGTATTTTCTTGATGATCTTCAACATCCAGCCAAGGCCTTCGCGGCAGGGAGTGCACTGACCGCAAGACTCATGGTGATAAAAATCGATCAGGTTTTTGACCAGCTGGACCATATCGACAGTTTCATCTAAGACCACGATGCCACCGGAACCAAACATAGTTTTATGTGCGGCCATGGATTCGTAATCGAGGGTTACTGTTTTGGCTTCTTCAGGGAGCAGGACGGGGGTTGAGCTTCCACCTGGAATGACCCCTTTCATTTTCCTGCCTTTCCAGACACCTCCCGCAACCTTGTCAATGACCTCGAGAAGAGGTAAGCCAAGCGGCAACTCGTACATGCCGGGTTTTTCGACGTGACCGGAGATACCAAACAGATGTGTTCCCGGGCTTTTTTCGGTGCCGTGAACCTTGTAAGCATCCGCGCCATTCTTGATTATAAAAGGCAGCGACGCAATCGTCTGAACGTTGTTGATAATGGTCGGACACCCATACAGCCCTGCAACGGCAGGAAACGGCGGCTTGCTGCGCGGTTGTCCTTTTTTGCCTTCAATGGACTCAAGCAGAGCAGTCTCTTCGCCGCAGACATAGGCTCCAGCCCCACGGTGAACGGTGACGTTTAATTTAAAATCGTGACCCGCGACACTATCTCCAAGATACCCGGCTGCATAAGCTTCATCAATTGCCGCCTGGAGTGCCTTAACCTGGGTGGTATACTCGCCGCGGATATAGATATACGCTTCATGGCAACCAATGGCATAGCTGCATATGATGATACCTTCGATCATCATATGTGGATCTTTGACGAGGATATAACGATCTTTGAATGTTGCCGGCTCCGACTCGTCAGAGTTGACTGTCAGATAAACGGGCTTACCGGTATTTTTCGGTAAAAAACTCCACTTTACACCCGCAGGAAAACCTGCACCGCCTCTGCCCCGCAGGCCGCTACTTTTAACCAATTCAATGACATCTTCCGGTTTCATCGAAAAGAGTTTGTCAAGGTTGGAGTATGCGCCGTGCTTTTTAGCAACTTTAATTTTATGGGCGTCTTTCGTATCGAACTTGGCACTGAGAATTTTAACTTCCATGTTCTTTCCGCCTCCTTATTTCAATGTGGCCAAAAGCGATTTTAGCTTATCCACGTCCATGTTCTCGTGGAATTCGCCATTGACCTGAACAACCGGGGCGGTACCGCAGTGTCCGAGACATTCAACTTCTTCGAGGCTGAACTTACCGTCGTCACTTATCTGGCCGGGCTGTAGACCGATTTCATTTTTAAGGTAGTCGACAATCTCCTGTTTACCCCTGAGCCAGCAGGAAAGCGTGCGACAGACGCAGATATGATTTTTGCCCATTGGATGCAGGTTATACATAGTGTAGAACGTTGCCGCCTCATACACTTTGCTGGCAAAGGTCCCAATGCGGTCAGCTGCATAGGCCATTGCCTCCTGACTTATCCAGCCTTCCTGTTCCTGGATCAGCCAGAGAGATGGAAGAATCATCGATTCACGGGTTGGATACCGTTTGATAAGCCTCTCGAATTCAGCATCCCTTTCCTTGTCAAACTGGAATGGTGTTCCTGTCGAAATCAGTTGTGAACGATCGCTCATCTGTCCAACTCCCCACCGATTATATTGATACAGCTCAGGTTGATGACGGCGTCTGCTATCATGTTACCTTCAACCATTTTATGAAAACCACCCATGATATAAAAACACGGTGGTCGCACCTTTAGTTTGTAGGGCTTACCTGACCCGTCAGAGACAAAATGAAACCCCAGTTCTCCGTTTGCCGCCTCAAAAGAATCGTACCATTCCCCTGGAGGAGCTTTCACTCCCTCGAAAATCAGTTTGAAGTGGTTGGCCAAGCCTTCAATGTTATTGTAAACTTGCTGTTTAGGTGGCAGACAGACCTGAGAATCTTTGACGTTGATCGGGCCTGCTGGGATATGTTTCATCGCCTGCCGAATGATGCGAATGGACTGCTCCATTTCATAAAAACGGATCATAAAACGGTCGTAGATGTCACCGTTGGTACCAACCGGGACTTCGAAATCAAACGATTCATAATTATAGTAAGGGGCGTCTTTGCGCAAATCGTAAGGTACGCCGCTGGCCCTAAGAACAGGGCCGGTGAAGCCGTAACTAAGAGCAGTTTCTGGCGAAATAACACAAACCCCCTGGGTCCGGTCATGGACGATACGATTCGTATCGACAAGTTTCAGGGCATCACCGAAACCCTTCTCAATACCGCGCAACTGCAATTCCAGATCCTTTTCCCAACCGTCGTAAAAATCGCGATACATACCGCCGATTCGAGTGAACGAGCTGGTCAGACGTGCGCCGGTAAGGCGGCTGATGAGATCATAGGCGGCCTCTTTTTCGTTGTAGAGATACCAGTAATTGGTCAACCCGCCCATATCGACCAGAGCGGCCGCGAGACAGACCAGATGATCCAACACCCGGTAAAATTCGGTGAGTACCACCCGCATGAACTGAGCGCGTTCGGTAATCGTAACCCCCAGCCATGACTCAACCGCCTTGGCATAAGCGATGTTATTCATCATCGAGGAGCAGTAATTGAGTCGATCAGTAAGCGGGATGATCTGATTGTAGGTCCGATTCTCAGCTGTTTTCTCAAAACCACGGTGCAGGTAACCAATCTCATTGACGTTAGCGAGAATGGTCTCGCCATCAAGAGCGGTTAGAATGCGGATTGCGCCGTGGGTCGCTGGGTGGGAAGGACCAATATTAAGGAACATTACCTCAGTATTGATCTCCTGGAGCGTCTGGTCATTGACACCTTTCAGGGCCAGTCTGGCTCGAATTTCTTTTTCCAAGCTGTCCGTTTCTAAACAGACCTGACCTTTTTCGATAGGATAGTCTTTTCGCAGGGGGTGTCCCACGAATTGCCAGTGGTTGAGAATTCTTCTGAGATCGGGATGACCCTGGAAGTTGATCCCGTATTGGTCGTACACCTCACGCTCGCCAAAATTTGCCGCTCCCCAGAGATGGGTTGCAGTGGTAATCCCTATAGAAGGATCTATTACCGGCGTACGTACCTGCACCAGGATATTTTTTTCCCAGTTACGTATGGTATATACGACATAAAACCTGGCTTTCTGAGGCTGTGGATACTGCAGATAATCGATTGCCGTGACATCAACCATGAGTCCGCAGTTAAAATCAGGCTCGTTTTTCAGCCGGGAAAGAGTGTTTTCCAAGTTTTCCGGCTGTACATCGATAACCACTGATTCCAGAACAACTTTGCAGGTCGCGTCCGGAAACGCGGCTCGGATTTTTTCTAAAGCCGTCGCATTCATATCAGTCGAAAATCCCTTTAAAGTCTTTATGGCGATCTTTAAGTACGCTTTCGCCTTTAATCTGGTCCTGAATAGCAATCAGGGCATCCAGCACAGCTTCCGGCCGAGGAGGGCAGCCTGAGATAAAAATATCCACAGGAATTATGGTATCAATGCCCTGAACGGTGCAGTAGTTGTCGTAAATACCGCCGGAACTTGCACAAGCTCCCATGGCAACGACCCATTTAGGATCAGGCATTTGCTCATAAATGCGCTTTAAAATGGGTGCCTGCTTATAACTGATGGTACCGCAGACCAGCAAAAGATCCGCTTGGCGAGGTGAAAAACGTACGACCTCGGCGCCAAAACGGGAAATGTCATGTTGGCTCGCAGCTGCACTCATAAATTCAATAGCGCAGCACGCGGTGCCGAAAATGAATGGCCACAGTGAGTATTGCCGGCCCCAGTTGATGCACTCATCCAACTTTGTGGTGATGA
Source organism: uncultured Desulfopila sp. (assembly GCA_965363495.1). Lineage (GTDB taxonomy): Bacteria > Desulfobacterota > Desulfobulbia > Desulfobulbales > Desulfocapsaceae > Desulforhopalus_A. The sequence continues at coordinate 11,640 of CBDTUM010000050.1, read as the reverse complement.
CTGTGTCTCCGAGGCTTGCTTCGAGTCCTAACGCCAATTGAGCACCCCTTTCTTTAGAATGTAGATGAGGCCAGTAAGAAGCAGCAGCATGAAGACTATCATCTCGGTAAAGCCGAACCAGCCAAGTTCTCGGACACTGACCGCCCATGGATACATGAACACTGCTTCAATGTCGAATATTAAAAAAAGAATTGCGAGAAGGTAAAATTTGACACTGAATTTCTGGTCGACCGTGCCGATAATGGGTCCTACACCACTCTCGTAGGCTTCATTTTTCATCTTCCCTTTGGATCGCGGGCCCAAAAAAGTGGTCGCGACCATGATGAGGGGAACAAGAGCGGCAAGGCCTAGCAGTGCCACTGTCGAAAAAACCAGTTCCGTTGACATTATTTATTTCCTCTTACTGCTTTTTTTTATACCATGTGGCCGTTAAACAGCACACACCGACACAAAAATATTTATGAATAACCATTCATTAACAGGAGCCTCTATTGCCTGTCAAGAAATTATTTCTTTATCGTAGGCAAGTATTAAAACTTTTCCGTTCTGTTGTGTTTTTCGCCATTACGAATGGTCGTAATGTGCGTAATGTGCCTCCGTGCACTTGCTTGGTTGCCCGATGTAACCATGCGGATCCTGGCTATTTCTGAGGACAGTTTGTATTAGCACACTATAATAGTGTGTTCGCTCTGAAAGATTTGTGGGAAAATAAAAAACCAAAAGCAGTTTTCGACTGTCTGAAAAAAAAGAGCCCAACACGCACAGGGGCAATCTCGCCAAGCAAGCAACGTTTTTATAAACCTAACAGGAGAAAACTCGAAAAACCGTTGTTAAGGATAACATTTAATAGCGAAAATTCAGGGGGATGGCCGACGGTCTTTTGTCATTCATTACAATGAATGAAATGTTCAGAGAAGGTTATGGTTCGTGTGACGTGCTGCAACTGTTTTCTCGTCGCGGTACAACCTGCAGGAAAAAGAGACAAAATTGGTGGCGTTGGCAAGAAAAAACCGGCAATTCCGTCGATGAAAATTTGACAGGATTGCCGGCAAAGAAAAGCTCAGGTGGTAAAGATGCAACGGGTAGTTACCAACCAAGAGTCAGATAATCATGCATCGAATTGGCGGCATCACGTCCGGCACCCATAGCCAGGATGACGGTTGCCGCTCCGGTGACAATGTCACCACCAGCCCATACGGCCTTTTTGGTGGTTTTGCCGGTATATGGATCGGCAACCACATTACCCCATTTATTTAACTGCATGTCGGGGGTCTCGCTGGTCAGCAGTGGGTTGGCTCCGGAGCCAACGGCCACGATGCACAGGTCACAGGCAATCTCGAATTCGGAGTCTTTGATGGCGACCGGTCGACGGCGGCCGGATGCATCGGGTTCCCCTAGTTCCATGCGTAAACATTCCATGCCGGTCAGTCTGCCGTTTTCATTCCCGAGATACTTGGTTGGATTGGTCAGCAGGAAAAGCTCTATTCCTTCTTCTTCTGCGTGGTGAATTTCAGCTTTACGGGCGGGCATTTCTTCACGGGAGCGGCGATAGACGATTTTGACGCTTTCGGCACCGAGGCGCATAGCGGTGCGGGCCGAGTCCATGGCCACGTTGCCAGCGCCAAGGACCACCACGTTTTTACCAATTGGGATGGGTGTATCGACTTTCGGATACAAGTAAGCCTTCATGAGATTGGCCCGGGTGAGATACTCATTGGCGGAGAGTATGCCAACCAGATTCTCGCCGGGGATGTTCATGAATCTCGGCAGACCGGCACCAACACCGACATAGATGGCGTCGTATCCCTCTTCGAGCAGTTCGTCGAGTGAAACCGTCCTGCCGACGACGGCATTACATTGCACATTAACACCAAGTCTTGCCAGGAAATTAACTTCCTGGGCGACAATAGCCTTTGGCAGACGAAATTCAGGGATACCGTACACTAACACCCCGCCCGGCTTATGGAAGGCTTCGTAGATGGTTACATCATGGCCTTTGGTGATGAGATCACCGGCCACCGTCAACCCCGATGGGCCGGAACCGACTACGGCAATTCTTTTGCCGGTAGGGGCGGCTTTCGGCGGCAACTCACCGGTGCCATGTTCTCGTTCATAGTCGGCGCAGAAGCGTTCAAGATTACCGATGGCCACAGCTTCGCCTTTCTTGCCGACGATACATTTTCCTTCACACTGTACTTCCTGTGGGCACACCCGTCCACACACAGCCGGCAGGGCGTTTTTGGTCCAGAGGTTGCGGATGGCTCCGGTCATATCACCCTGGGCGATAAGATCGATAAAGCCGGGAATGTCGACCCCGACCGGACAACCAGTGACGCAGCCGGGCTTTTTGCACTGCAGACAACGGGCGGCCTCTTCCTGGGCCATCTTCATGGTGTAACCGGTAGGTACTTCAAGGAAATTTCGAGCACGGACCTTTGGGTCCTGTTCAGGCATGGGATGCCGTGGATTTTTCACTTTTTTATCTTCTGTTGCTGCCATAATGTCCTCCGTAGAAAATCGTGAACCACGATTATGAAATTATCCTAACTGTTTAACTTCAAAAGAGAGCATGTACTCTAGCTATTTGGCATCCCGAATGGTGCAGTAGTCGTTGAGGCACTTTTTCTCGTCTTCCTGGTAGGCTCTGAGTCGTAAGATCAACTCATCGTAATCTACTTTATGGCCGTCGAATTCAGGACCGTCAACGCAGGCAAATTTTGTTTCTCCGCCAATGGTAACCCTGCAGCCACCGCACATTCCGGTGCCGTCGACCATTATTGGGTTGAGGCTGACTATAGTTTCGACATTGAATTCTTTGGTGAGATTGCTGACCGCCTTCATCATGGGAACCGGGCCGATAGCAACAACCAATTTGATATCTCCTGCCTGAAGAGCCTCTTTAAGGAGGTCGGTAACAAAGCCGTGATGGCCGTAGGAACCGTCGTCAGTGCAAACACGAAGGTCGTTCGAGGCGGCTGTCATCTGCTTTTCCATCATCAGCAGACCTTTGTTGCGCGCGCCGATGATGCAGAGGACGTCGTTGCCAACTTCTTTTAAGCCGCGGGTGATCGGATGCAGAACGGCAACTCCGGTACCGCCACCGACACAGGCAACCTTGCCGATTTTTTCCAGATGGGTGGCTTTACCGAGTGGACCGATGACATCCTGATAGGAGTCGCCTACCTTGAGATCTCTGAAGAGTGCTGTTGATTTTCCAACAACCATGTAAATAATGGTGATGGTGCCTTTCACCGCGTCAGTATCCGCCATGGTAAGGGGGATTCTTTCGCCTTCCTCGTTTGCTTTGAGGATGACGAACTGACCTGGTTTGGCCTTTTTCGCTATTAACGGGGCTTCGATTTCATTGAGAATCACTGTCCCTTCAGCCATTTCTTCGCGTTTCACAATCTTAAACATTTTTCCCTCCAGGTCTAAAAACCATTGAATTTTACAAGCAGAAAATATTTTGATTTTAGGCGATTTTTTCAGAGTTAAGTAATCATAAAGTCGTTATTTAATCAACCTCTATTGTTGTGTCGTCTGTGGCAGATGCTTGTATGTACGAAAACATTGACTAATACACCCCTCCTGCTGATATGAGCTAAAAAATGCTACTAATCAGTTGTTTAATGTGAAAAAAAAACTTTTTTATTTTTATTTTACAACAGTAAGGGTATAAGGAAAAACAGGCTGACTTTTGAATGGTATAAAAAAGTCATAATTGCATTTTGTGTCAAAGGAGTATGTCATGGCAGAAGGAACAGTGAAGTGGTTCAATAACTCGAAGGGATTTGGTTTTATTGAGCAAGATGGGGGAAAGGACGTTTTTGTTCATCATTCGGCTATCAAGATGGAAGGTTTCAAGTCTCTTGAAGAAGGAGAGCGGGTGAAATTCGATATTGTGGACGGTGCAAAAGGCCCCGCTGCGGAGAATGTCGTCAAAATCTGACACGCTCTTCCCGTAGTCCAGGCCTGATAGTGAAGGGGGTCAAATCTTTATTCTTGACAGCTGCTGTCAAGAATAAAGATTTGACCCCCTTTTTCTTTTCTACGAACCAATGAAGCTGAAAAAAAGACTGGCGGAGAGTTTTTCAAAAAGAGAATTGGCTAGGCTCGTCGGGGCCTACGATGTCGTCGGTGATATTGCCATTGTCATTATTCCGGAAGAGCTGGAATCTCAAGAGCATGCAATCGCCCAGGCAGTACTGGCAAGTAACAGTAAGATCAAAGTTGTTGCGAAAAGGGCCGGTCATTACGGGGGTGAATTCAGAACCATACCTCTGCAGATTCTTGCCGGGGAAAACCGGAAAGAGACGGAGGTAAAAGAGTTCGGGATCAGGCTGCTCGTCAATCCGGAGACAGTCTACTACTCTGTCAGAAGCGGCAACGAAAGAAAGAGGATCGCCTCGCTTGTGGCACCCGGAGAGTCGGTTCTGGTCATGTTTTCCGGCGTAGCGCCGTTTCCGCTGGTTATTGCCGGACACAGTGAAGCCCGATCTGTCGTTGGTATAGAAAAGAATCCAGCGGCCCATGCCTACGCGGTCGCCAACCTTTGCCGCAATAAAAAACAGACGAACATCCATCTCTATCACGGTGATGTGCGCGCGGTGTTGCCTTTGCTGGCGACAACCTTTGACCGGGTGATCATGCCCCTGCCTACCAGGGGGGAAGAGTTTTTATCATGTGCACTGCAGGCTCTTAATGCAGATGGATTTTTACACTTCTATGACATGCAAGGTGTGGGATTGTTCGCTCAATCCATTGATAAAATCAACAGGGCATGTGCCGAAAAAAACAGGCAAGTGCTTTGGTCTGCCATAACCAGGTGCGGACACCCTGCGCCGCGGACCTATCGGATCTGTGTTGATGCGATGATTTCCTGACAATGTACGCCAACGCTTACGGGAATAGCTATTGAGTTTTACAGGATAATTTGGTAAGAGGTAAAGGTACTTATACCCGTCAAGCGAGTATTAAAAAGAACACCCCTCAAGGGGCACTCAACAAAGCCCCGGCTTTCTTCTAGTTTACCGTTTTTCAGTCCGGAAGGAGAACTTATGCACGTCACATTCTATGGAGCTACCCGAGAGGTCACCGGTTCGTTCCACACCCTGCTGACCGACCAGGATAATATTTTACTCGACTGTGGCCTCTTTCAGGGCAGGAGAAAGGAAACCGAGGCCAAGAACCGCGTTTTTCCTATTGATCCAAAAATTTTGACCAACATGGTGCTGTCCCACGCCCACATCGATCACTCCGGACGCATTCCCATGCTTGTCAAAAATGGCTTCAGCGGGCGAATTTTCTGCACACGGGCAACAGCCGATGCCAGTGCATATCTGCTGAGGGATTCAGCTAAGATCCAGGAAGGTGATGCGGCCTATCTCAACTATAAGACTGCCAAGGCTTTTTTGGCCCAGATAAAAACCGGCGGTGGCACATCGGAGATTTCCCAGGCCGACCAGCAGGAGATTAAGGCTCTCTTGAAATCGGGAGACCATGGTCTGCGCACGGAGGTAGCGGAAAAACTGCTGCGTGAACATCATCTGGAGGTTATTGTACCTTTATATACCTTAACCGAAGCAGAAGAGTCTTTAGATTATTTCCAAGGTATCTCGTTGGGCGAAACAGTTACTATCGGTCAGGATCTCACCTGTACATTGTATGATGCCGGTCATATCCTTGGCTCAGCGATGTCCGTCATCCAGTATAAGGCCGGTGGCCTGATAAAAACGGTGCTCTATTCCGGTGATCTGGGCCGCTTTGATAAGCCGATCATCAAGGATCCGACCCTTGATTTTGCCAAAGAGCACAGAAATATTGATCTTCTGATCATGGAAAGTACCTACGGCAGCAGGAAGCATGATCCAGTAATCGACATGAAACCGCAGCTGAAAAAAGTTTTAAACGAAACTTTCGACCGGGGTGGTTCGGTGATTATTCCGGCTTTTGCCTATGGCCGCACCCAGGAACTGCTTTATTTTCTCCATGAACTTTTTCTGGCCAAAGAAATCCCGCCGATGCCGGTCTGGGTAGACAGTCCGCTGGCAACCAATATCACCAATGTTTTCGGTGAACACCCGGAGACCTATGATGAGGAGACCCATGAGACCTTCCTCAGAAACGGCATCAACCCCTTCGATTTTGAGCAGCTCCAATTTGTCCAGACTGTTGAGGAATCGATGGCGCTGAACCGCGACACCAGATCGCACATTGTCCTGGCAGGATCGGGCATGTGTGAGGGTGGACGGGTCCTGCATCATCTCCGGCATAAGATTCATGACGAGCGAAACACCGTGCTGATTGTTGGCTATATGGGGCAAAACACCTTTGGTAGAAATTTGCAGGAAAAAGGTGAAGAATATGCCGCCAATGGGCGGAAGGGAGAACCACCGATTGTCCGGTTTTATAATAAAGACTATCCCTTGAGAGCAAGAGTGGTTACCCTGGGTGGTTTCAGTGCGCACGGGGATCGGGATGAAATGACCAGGGTGCTCATGGAATCGAACCTGTCCATCAAAAAAATTGCTCTGGTTCATGGTGAAGAAGAGCAGTCTTTTGGCTTTGCGGAGTATCTTCGTGGGAAGGGTTTTCACGTTGAGATTCCGATGCATGGGCAGAGCTTGACTGTCTAGCAACAGATCTTGAGTATGCATTGGACCAGTAAATTTCAACTCCAGCCCTTTATGGCTGGGCCGCTAACCGAAAAGTTGTCAATTGCGGGACATATCGTCCGACGATCGAAAACGATTCAGATAGAATACCAGGTGAAAGGCGCGCTGGATTGTGTTCACTGGCCCGGAACTTCCCCTGTTACTGGACGGTGTCATGAGCTGTGGAGACAGACTTGTTTTGAGTTGTTCTTTGGTATGCAAGGTACCTCTGCCTACTGGGAGGTGAACCTTAGCCCAAATGGCTGTTGGAATATATATCGTTTTACCGATTACCGCAGCGGAATGCGGGAGGAACTCTTGGTGGAACAACCTGTCTGCCGTGTTGTTGAAGATGACGATCTTTTCTCGCTCCGCTGCACTATTGATTGCAAAGCTCTTATTGACGAGTCGGCCGATCTTGAACTGGCGGTCAGCTGTGTTATACAGGACACCCAGGGAAGCATCAGCTATTGGGCCATTGACCATCATGGACCGGAGCCGGACTTTCATAATCGGGCAAGTTTTAGTATGGTGCTGCCGGGAACAAAAATAACCTGTCGTTCCTAAGCGAAACTGGTTCCCATGCGCTGCATGGGAACAAAAGTATGCACCGCAAAGGAACCAGAACCGAACACTGAAAAGGCTTGTTCCCATGCGCTGCATGAGAACAAGAGATGATACAATACTGAAAAGGATTTAAAGATGAAAAAAATAGCCCTGCTTGCCTATAATGGTGAGTTCACCTGTTTCGCCCATGTCATGCTGTATGCCCTTGATTTCGAAAAGAAAGGATATGAGGTGAGGGTAGTTATCGAAGGCGCTGCCACCGGACTTATTACCGAACTGGCCACAGCCGGCGCACCTTTTGCCAACCTCTACAGTCAACTTCGGGAAAAAAAATTACTCACCTGTATCTGTAAGGCGTGTTCCCAGAAAATGGGGACCCTGGCCGAGGCGGAAAAGCAGGGCCTGGATATCGTTGGCGATATGCAGGGACATCCATCCATTGAGGGCTTTGTGCGTGACGGGTTCCAGATAATCTCTTTCTGATCTGCTGCAGGCGTATTCACTTATGCTGTCTCGAAAAATTGAACTGCTGGCTCCGGCCAAAAATCTTGCGTGTGGCGTCAGTGCCATAAACCATGGTGCCGATGCCGTCTATATCGGTGGTCCGCAATTTGGCGCCAGGGCCGCGGCCTGCAACAGCCTGGCCGATATTGAAAAACTGGTGGCCCATGCTCATCGGTTCCGGGCGCGGGTGTATGGTGCTCTTAACACCATCTTTACCGATCACGAACTGGATCTTGCCGTAAAGCTGTGTCATCAGCTGCACGGAATCGGCGTCGATGCCCTCATCATTCAGGATGTTGGACTGCTGGAGTCGGAGCTGCCGCCGATCCCCCTGCACAGTTCAACCCAGATGAATAATCGGACGGTGGAAAAAGTCCGTTTTCTGGAAAAGGTTGGCTTTGCCCAAGTAGTATTGGCCCGCGAGCTGAGTCTTACAGAAATCAAAGAGATTCGAGCTGCAACCAGTGTCCCGCTGGAGTTTTTTGTGCACGGTGCGCTCTGTGTTTCTTACAGTGGTCAATGTTATATAAGTGAGGTGATGGCCGGGCGGAGCGCCAATAGGGGCGAATGTGCCCAGTTCTGCCGTCATAAATTCACCCTGCAAGACGGACAGGGGCAAATCTTAGCAAAAGATCGGTATCTGCTGAGCCTCAAGGATTTAAATCTTTCGGCACATCTCGGCGCGCTTATCGATGCGGGGATCAGCTCTTTTAAGATAGAAGGCCGCCTCAAAGATGAGAATTATGTGAAAAATGTGACCGCCTATTACCGTCAGGCGCTCGATACAATCATTGATAAGGACAATGGGCTGCAGCGCTCGTCTTCTGGACGATGCAGTTTTGGTTTTACCCCGAATCCGGAAAAATCGTTCAACCGGGGAATGACCGACTATTTCTTGACTGGGCGGCACAATGCACCGGGAGCAATTGACAGCCCAAAATCAACAGGCCAGAAACTGGGCCAGGTTGTGCACGCCGAAAAACACTATTTTATTGTGGCAACAGAAGAGGTTGTCAATAACGGCGACGGCCTTTGTTTTTTCGATGCTGCACGAGGCCTCGTCGGGATTAAAGTGAACCGGGTTGATAACGGCAAAATATATCCTAAAGATCCGGCGGTCTTGTCGGTCGGCACAACTCTATACCGCAACGCCGACACCGCTTTTAATAAACTGCTGTCGAGGAGCGAGCAGTGCCGGACAATTGCACTACAACTTAAACTTACAGAAACTGTCGATGGTCTGCAGCTGCTGATAAGAGATGCAGATGGTATAGAATCGACAACCATTGTTAAGGCAGAAAAAGCAGTGGCCAGACAAGCTGGCATGATAGTGCCCCTGGCGGAAAAACAACTCAGAAAAAGTGGTGGTTCCGTTTTCTCAATTGAAAAGATCTCTGTGGATCTTCGTCCCGAACTTTTCTTTCCTGCCGCAGTTTTCAATGATCTTCGGCGCAAGGGGTTGGACCATCATCTGGAAATAAGGCTCGAGCAATATTTTGTTGAACACATAGAAATAATTGGCAATGATTTCCCCTGGCCGGCGGAAGAGGTAAGTTATCTCGATAATATAGCGAACAAAAAAGCGACGGAATTTTACCAGCGGCACGGCGTGCAAAAAATAGACAGCAGAATGCTCCGGGCGGTGGATGTTGATCATTGCGCCTTGATGACTACCAGATATTGTGTCAGGGAGCAGCTGCAGATGTGTCCCAAAATGAGCAGCCGCCCAGTCGAATTGGCCGGACCCCTAACCATTATGGACAATACGGGTGTGTATGAACTCGGATTCGATTGTCGAAAATGCGCAATGACTGTCCGGAAAGTATCTTAGATACATAAGAATCAGATAATCCATGAAAAATAAATTTATAAAACAGCTGAAAGAACAGCCACGTCTTCTTTGGACTCTTGCCCTGAGGAGAAATTTCTGGATAGTTCTTCTGATAGATATAGTTCTTATTATTGCTGCTTTTTTTCTTGCCTATCTGGTCCGCTTCGATTGGCGGATATCGTGGTGGATTCCGCAAATCTTAACTGTCCTACCTTTTATGATTTTCTGCAAGATTCCCATATTTTACATGTTCGGGCTCTATCGAGGGATGTGGCGATATACAAGTACCGCCGATCTCATCAATATAACGAAGGCGGTTACGGTGTCGTCAGGTATTCTTATCATGTCGGTACTGTTTTTTAATCGTTTTGTCGGTTTTTCCCGCTCGGTTTTCTTTATGGACGGGATTTTTACTTTTTTGTTTCTCTGTCTTCATCGTGGCACCATCCGCTATCTTTTTCAGAATAAGGAATTGACATCCTGGTTTGTAAAAGATGGTGAAAGGCTGCGTAAGGTGAGATTGCTGCTTATCGGCGCGGGATCTGCTGCCGAAAAAGTTATTCGTGAGATTCAAGATAATAATAACGTACCTTACGAAGTCGTTGGCCTTGTTGATGACGATCGTAAAAAGCATGGGCTGAAAATCCACGGCGTACCTGTTGTCGGTGGGCTCGATAGTCTCCCTGAATGTATTGTCAGGACCAGGCCTGAAGAGCTTTTGATCGCTGTAGCTTCAGCTACTGCAGAGCAGATGCAGAGGATTGTTGATCTCTGTCAGAAATCAGAGACGAAATTCAAGGTCTTGCCGAGCATGGGCGAGATTATCAGGGGAAAACTAAGCGTCACTTCCAGTCGTGACATTGCTTATAGAGATCTGCTTGGCCGGCCCGTGGTCCATCTGGATCAGCAGGAAATCGGACGCTACCTGACTGGCCGGACAGTGCTGGTTACCGGAGCTGGCGGATCCATTGGCTCTGAGCTCTGTCGGCAGATCATCAGGTTTGAACCAAAGAAGATTATACTGCTCGATGCCGGGGAAGAGAATCTTTATAAAATCCAGATGGAACTGCATCATGACCACCAGTTTGATGACTATGTCGCGGTTCTCTGTAAAATCCAGAATCAGGCATTGCTCAATGCAATATTTACCGAATATGCACCTTCTGTGGTGTTTCATGCAGCGGCTTATAAGCATGTGCCTCTCGTTGAAGCAAACCCCTGGGAAGCTGTTTTCAACAATGTATTTGCCACAAAAGGTTTGATTGAAACAACAATTGCCCATAAAGTCGAACGGTTTGTGCTTGTTTCGACCGACAAGGCAGTACGACCGACCAATGTTATGGGCGCGACAAAACGGGTGACTGAGTTGCTTATGCTCGCCTACTGTAATGGCCAATCAACACAACCCACTACTGCCATAAACAAAAAAAAGACAGCCTTTATGGCGGTACGGTTTGGCAATGTTCTTGGCTCTTCCGGCTCGGTAATTCCTCTGTTTAAGCACCAGATTGAAAGGGGTGGCCCGGTGACAGTTACTGATCCTGAGATGACCCGTTATTTCATGTCGATCGAGGAAGCAGCGCAGCTTATTCTCCAGGCCGGCGCCATGGGTGGAGGAGGTGAGATTTTTATTTTAAAGATGGGCTCTCCAGTAAAAATCATTAATTTAGCCCGTGACCTTATTAAACTAATGGGTTATGAGCCGGAGAAAGAAATTAAAATACAATACACCGGGCTTCGTCCGGGAGAGAAGCTTTACGAAGAGCTGATCACCGAAGGTGAAGGTATTGTGCCGACAAAGCATGAAAAAATCATGGTTCTACAAGGTGACGGTAAGCCTAGAGAGGAAATGGAAAAAAATCTCGGCCTTCTCGCGAAGAGGGCTGCAGTCAATGACGCACGTGGAATCAAAGAAGTCCTGCAGAACATCATTGCAGAATATACACCAGATCTGGATGCAGGATCTGTTGTTCAGCCTCTCCGCAACAATATTAAAGAATGACTAAACGAAGGTTATTGAGATCATAACAGGACGGATTAAGACAATGATATGGAACAGAATATGAAATCTCAGAATGAATTGTT
>CBDTUM010000049.1:0-27524 GCA_965363495.1 uncultured Desulfopila sp. | reverse complement strand
CTTTTTCGCTTAATTATGCGCAACCAAACAGCAACCTGTCGGCATCATTTCCTTACATAGGTCCTAACCTGTACCATTTTTTGTTCCTTCGCAAGCCCCCGACAATACTTCTAACCATATCTTAATGTTTCCCTAATCAAGAGGAAATAATCACTCTCTATTATTGCATTCACTCTAGCAGGGAACTGGTTTACTGCACGCTATGCCAACACATTTAATTCGAGGAATGAATAAAAATGGATCACCATTACACCTTTCATCATGAGCTTACCAAACTCAACAAGAAACTCCTCAAGTTAAGTGCGATGGTTGAAGAGCGCGTCCGCAAAGCAGCAGAAGTTATAGAGACAAAAGACCAGGACACCATCCAGTCAATAATTGTGTCGGATTACGAGGTGGATGAGATGGAGGTTGATATCGAGGAGGATTGTTTGAAAATTCTCGCTCTGCACCAACCCGTTGCCCGCGATCTTAGATTTATTATTACCGTCATCAAGATCAACAACGAGATGGAACGAATTGCCGACATTGCAGTGAACATCGCCAAGCGCGTCGACAATATCTCCAAATTCAAGCATCAGGCGGCTATTTCCTACGATTTTTCAAAAATGAGCGACAAGGTTATCTCCATGCTGAAAAAAAGTATCGATGCTTTGGTGAACGGCGATGCCACCCTCGCCAAATCCATTTTTCTCGATGACGATGTGGTCGATGCCTGCAGAAACCGTTGTTATGAGGATATCAAAGAAAGAATTAAAAAGGACTCGGAACACCCGGGCTACCACATCAACACCTACCTCCTGGCTCGTCATCTGGAACGGATCGGCGATCGTGCAGTAAATGTTGCCGAAGAAGTCATCTACTTCGTGGAAGGGACTATCACCCGCGGTAATTGAGAAAAATGACAATTATCCATAAAAAACGAACCCTTTACCCTGGAGTATGCTGACAATGTATACCTATCTCCTTCCCTGCATTCTGCTCATCTCGGTGGGTGCCTATTTTGGGGGGAAAGCCCGCGCCAGTGCGATTGCCGAAGTTTCAGGAGGCATGCGATCGCTCCACTCCCTGCCCAGCCATTACGGCATGTTGACCGCCTTGAGTTGCGCAATTCCTGCGCTTCTGGTTATCGCCTTGTGGCGGATTCTTGAAGGAAAGATCATCATCTCTCTGGTAGTCAAAAACCTGCCGGTTGAACTCCAGCAGCTTTCAGCCAACCGGCTGAGTCTTGTTTTGAATGAGGTCACAAATATTGTTTTCGGTGGCTTTGCTGCACACACCGCCGACCCGGCTATTCAGGCTGCTGCTGATCTCTATGTAACAACAATGAACAATCTGGACACTATTGCTGCGATCAGCACTATCGTCTGTGGTCTCGTGCCCGCCATCATTGCCTACCGAAGTATTAAAAAAGAGCTCCGTGCCCGCAACCTGGTCGAAGGAATAGCCAAGATCTTTCTCATCGGCTGTTCTGCAGTCGCTATCTTTACTACGCTGGGCATAATTTTTTCAGTTCTGTTCGAATCGTTGCGGTTTTTCCAGTCCATTCCTTTTTTTGACTTCATCTTTGGCCTGCAATGGAGTCCACAAACAGCGATGCGGGTGGACCAGGCAGGCTCATCAGGAGCATTCGGCGCTGTGCCGGTATTTGTCGGAACCACTCTCATCGCTCTCATCGCTATGTCGGTCGCTATTCCGGTCGGCCTGCTTGCCGCCATCTATCTCTCAGAATACGCGAGTTCTCGAATGCGGACCTGGGCCAAGCCGATGCTCGAAATTCTTGCGGGGATACCTACCGTTGTCTATGGTTTTTTTGCCGCCTTGACCGTGGCGCCGCTGATCAGGGACATAGGCCAGGCTGTTGGCCTGCAGGTTGCCTCAGAAAGCGCACTGGCGGCAGGACTTGTCATGGGTATCATGATCATTCCGTTTGTTTCCTCATTATCCGACGACGTGATCCATGCAGTCCCCCAGGCAATGCGTGACGGGTCTTATGCCCTTGGTGCCACGCGCTTTGAAACAATCCAGCTGGTCATCATTCCTGCCGCCCTGCCGGGCATTGTTGGGAGTATCCTGCTGGCTGTTTCCCGGGCCATTGGTGAGACCATGATCGTGGTCATGGCCGCAGGCCTGTCGGCCGACCTGACCTTCAACCCACTACAAGCTGTAACAACGGTCACAGTACAGATTGTTACCTTGCTGGTTGGTGACCAGGAATTTGACAGCCCGAAAACCCTGGCCGCCTTTGCCCTCGGACTTTTGCTCTTTGTCTTTACCCTTTTTCTCAATTTTATCGCTTTGCGGGTCGTCAGAAAATATCGTGAGCAATACGAATAGCACAAACCGCCACCTAGCAGTCTAAAAATATTAAGCCTACACACAGCCATGAATACCACTGCAACCACCACCAATCTGCTGCAACCAACCAAACAACTCAGGCGACGATACCGTGCCGAGAGATGGTTTAAGCGTCTCGGTCTCTCGGCCATTGTTGTATCCCTGGCCTTCATTGCGTTTTTATTTTTCACTATCTTCTCGGATGGATATAGCGCCTTCAAACAGAGCTATATTGAGCTGAATGTTCCTTTCAGCGCTGAAGAATTCACCCAGGAAAAGCTCGCCCATGCTGATTTTCCCGGCCTGGTAAAAAAAGCGATGCGCACCATGTTTCCCGAGGTCAACACCAGGCGGGACAAGAAGGAGCTCGAAAGCCTGGTCAGCCCTTCTGCTGCCTTCAAACTTCAGGATATGGTTGAAGCAGACCCGAAAATTATAGGGACAACCAAAAAGGTATGGGTGTTGGCAGGCGATGACGTCGACATGCTGCTAAAAGGCAAAATTGACCGTAAAGAGAAGCAGAGCAACAGGAGGCTTAAGGACAACCAGCTGGCCTGGATAGACCGGCTTATCAACGATAAAAAACTGGAGCAAAAATTCAACTGGAACTTTTTCACCTCCGGTGATTCGAGACAGCCGGAACTGGCGGGGATTAGGGGAGCGGTCATGGGATCGTTTTTTACCCTGCTTATCACCCTGGCACTCTCTTTTCCAATCGGCGTCGCATCTGCCGTCTATCTGGAAGAATTTGCCCCGGAAAACAAGTGGACGGATCTCATCGAGATCAATATCAACAATCTCGCAGCCGTGCCCTCAATCATCTTCGGTCTGCTGGGGTTGGCAATTTTTATCAATTTCTGGGGCCTGCCCCGTTCAACTCCAATTGTCGGCGGACTGGTTCTCAGCCTGATGACCCTGCCAACTATAATTATTGCCGGTCGAGCGTCCCTTAAATCGGTACCACCTTCCATAAGAGAAGCAGCGCTTGGCATCGGGGCCTCGAAAATGCAGACTGTCACCCACCATGTTTTACCGCTGGCCATGCCTGGGATGTTGACCGGGACCATAATAGGCATGGCCCAGGCTTTAGGAGAAACTGCACCGCTGCTGATGATCGGCATGGTTGCTTTTATCGTCGATATTCCTGGCAGCATTACTGATCCGGCGGCCGTCCTGCCGGTGCAGATTTATCTCTGGGCGGACAGCCCTGAGCGGGCTTTTGCCGAGAAAACCTCGGCGGCAATCATGATCCTACTCACTTTTCTCGTCATCATGAATAGCCTCGCGGTTTTCCTACGTAAGAAATTTGAAACCAAATGGTAACACAACCTTAATAATTGGTGAGTAGTATTGGAGCCGTTGCACAGAAAAGCAAACAACCCCGGTACATCTAAAGAAAGCCGGGATAAGCACCTTGCAACAGATTAGTTCTCGCACAAGCACAAGAAAATAATCTGTAAGGTACAGAACAACTTAATAAGGAGAAGTTGGAATGAGAGTAACAAGTATTCTAGCAACTGGTGCACTAACCCTCGCATTAACAGCCCCGGCAATGGCCGCCCGTGACTATATTTCCATAGTCGGCTCGTCAACGGTTTACCCATTTGCCACGGTCGTTGCCGAACAGTTTGGTAAAACCACCGGTTCTAAAACACCTAAAATTGAATCAACCGGCTCGGGCGGCGGATTCAAGCTTTTTTGTGGCGGTGTTGGTGTCAACTTTCCTGATATCACCAATGCATCCAGGGCAATCAAATCATCTGAGCTGAAGACCTGCGCCGATAACGGCGTCAAGGAAATCGTCGAGGTAAAGATCGGTTATGACGGCATCGTAATGGCTCATTCCAAGTCATCACCCCCGCTGCAGCTGACCCGCAAGGATATCTTCCTGGCGCTTGCCAAAGATGTCCCCGATCCGGCCAATCCCGAGAAGTTGATTGCCAATCCTTACAAGACCTGGAAAGAGGTGAACAGCTCTTTACCAGACTCTAAAATCGAGGTTCTCGGCCCGCCGCCCACATCCGGAACCCGCGACGCTTTTGTAGAACTCGCCATGGATGCCGGCTGCGATACTTTCCCTGCTATTAAAGACATGAAAAAGAGTGATAAAAAAGCCTATCAGACTGTCTGTCAGACCGTCAGAGAAGACGGTGGATATGTCGAAGCCGGAGAAAATGACAATTTGATTGTCCAGAAACTCCAGGCCAACCCCGACGCTGTCGGAATTTTTGGTTTTTCTTTTCTGGACCAGAACACCGATGTCCTCGAGGGATCTGTTATCGAAGGCGAAGCACCGACCTTTGAGGCAATCGCCAAAGGTGCCTATCCTGTTTCCCGGCCCCTCTTTTTCTATGTAAAAAAAGCCCATGTCGATGTTATTCCAGGGCTGAAAGGATATCTTTCTGAATTCACGAGTGAAAAAGCCTGGGGCGAAGATGGATACCTGGCTGACAAGGGCATGATCCCAATGCCTCAGGAGGAGAGGAAGAAGTTTAGCGAAGATGTCTCCTTACTTAAGACTATGGAAATAAAGTAAGCCAACAGTATCACAAAACAACCAGACAGGGCTGCTCCACATGTATTGACGGACCAGCCCTGTCACCGTTACCGGCAGTTACCAAAAAACAGCGTGGAGAATCAATAATGGAACTCACATCAGCTCAGAATCATCCGGCCTTTCCGACCTTGTTGAGCGGTGCTCTTGCCGAGAAATCAGAACAAACCCGTAACCAGGCCTTAACTACCGGCAGAATAACTGTCGGAACTCCTTTTGTCGACAAGCCACGTATGACCTGCAGGGATGTAGAGGTCTACTATGGTGAGAAATGCGCCATCAACAAAATCAGTGTTGATGTCGGCTGCAATGAAGTGCTGGCGATGATCGGGCCTTCCGGCTGCGGAAAATCGACATTTCTGCGCTGCCTGAACCGGATGAACGATACCGTACCTTCCTGTCGTGTTGTCGGGAGCATCTGTCTTGATGAAACGGATATTTACCACCCATCGGTCGATGTTGTTCCCCTGCGGGCCCGCGTCGGCATGGTCTTTCAGAAACCAAACCCTTTTCCGAAATCGATCTACGACAACGTCGCCTATGGCCCACGAATTCACGGCTTGACGAAGAACAAGGCCGAACTGGACGAAATCGTTGAAACATCAATCACGAAAGCCGGATTATGGGAGGAGGTCAAAGACCGTTTAGAAGAACCAGGCACCGGTCTGTCCGGCGGGCAGCAACAGCGGCTGTGCATTGCCAGGGCCATCGCCGTTTCACCCGAGGTAATTCTTATGGACGAACCATGTTCCGCTTTAGACCCGATTGCCACGGCAAGAGTGGAGGAACTGATTGCCGAACTGCGCACCCATTTTTCCATAGTCATCGTTACCCACGCGATGCAGCAGGCAGCCAGGGTGTCCCAGCGCACCGCCTATTTCCACCTCGGCGACCTCATCGAAGTAGGCGCCACGGATAAGATTTTCACCAATCCCAAGCACCGGTTGACGGAAGATTATATCACCGGTCGATTTGGTTGATTATGGATAAGGATACTGAGAATATTTGTACAATGTTGAGGAAATCTCCCCTCTGCAAAGCAACATTTACAGTTGGACAGTATAGTTTGCCGGAAAGTGATCGGCCAGAAAACCGGGCGCCTCAAACCAGCAACGTTGTAAATTATCACTCTTTGTATTGGTCAGACGGTGTGGTTCTCCAACATGCACGATACCTGAAATCGGGGGGGGATACAGGCAACAACAATGTCCCTCGGATTTTCTATGCCTTTTGACTACTTTTTACGACACCAGCAAGGTTGCAAATCGCGACAGATCCCATTACAGTAATAAGAGTGTTTAAAGACAACATATTATAACAATCCATTGTACCCAACCATATGCCACCGCCTATGCTTTATCTCACCGGTGTAGAGAACGAGCTTTTTCAGGCCATTCAGGATCCCGTCCTGGTCGTCACTCCTGACGGCATAATTATTGATGCAAACAAGGCTGCCCTAAATGCGGCCAAAAAAAATTACCGAGAAATTCTTGGCCAGGGAATCTGCAAAATTATCCATGGCGGAAGCTTGCCCCATATCAAATGCCCGCTTGAAGATTTTCTGACTACCTGTACATCACGGGTTGAAGAGACGACACTTCCTGGCTTTGGCGGGGAGTATCTCCTGACAATCTCCCCTGTCAAGGACAAGGACGGCACCGTTCAGAAAATTCTGCTGATCGCCAGGGAACTGACCGGCGATGAAATGCGCAAGGCCCACGCCCTTAGAACGGCCCAGATGGCAGCGATTGGTGAACTTGCTGCCGGGGTGGCCCATGAGGTCAACAATCCTATCACCGGCATCATTAATTTTGCCCAGTTGCTCCTTGATGACAGCGAAAAAAATTCTCTCCAGGCTGAACTTTTACAGAGAATAGTCAATGAAGGTGAAAGAATAGCCCTGATCACTAAAAATCTGCTGTCCTTTGCCCGTAATAGCGGCAACAGCAATGAACCAATAGACATCATCCAGGTAATCAAAGACAGTATTTCTCTCGTCCAGCATCAGTGTAAAAAAGACGGCATCAAAATAAAGGAAAACTACCCGAAGGGCCCCTGCCAGGTACTTGGTAATTTCACTCAATTACAGCAGGTTATCCTTAACATCATTAGTAATGCCCGGTTTGCTTTAAATCAGAGATACCCCAACACCTCGCCAGACAAGAAAATTGACATAAACTGCCGGACCATGATCGATGAAAATAATCAATCAATCATCCAGATCTGCATTCAAGACAGCGGGACCGGAATTCCCCAGGGAATTCTCAAGAGGCTTTTTGAGCCGTTTTTTACCACCAAACCGTCAGGCAAAGGGACCGGCCTGGGGCTGAGCATAAGCTATGGCATCGTCCAGGACCACGGGGGCATAATCAAGGTTGATTCAATTATGCACAAATATACCAGGATGCTGATCGAACTTCCGTTAGCGGGGATCTAATATGGGTGAGCAGAATTCCCAGGATAAGGACAGCCGTATTCTGATAGTCGATGATGAGCAGAGTATTCGCCTGACCTTTGAGATGTTCCTTGCCCGTGAAGGCTACGGACCCATAACAACAGCCTCTTCCTTCGATGAAGCACTTGTGGCCATCAAACAGCAGGAGTTCGACCTTATAATCAGCGATATAGTGCTCGAAGAAAAGAAAGGAACTGACCTGCTCCATGCAATTAGGGATTCGGGTATTGAGTGTCCCGTCGTCATGATTACCGGCTTTCCAAATCTTGATACTGCCGCCGATGCTGTCCGCTACGGTGCATTTGACTATATTTCTAAACCGGTGAACAAGGAAACACTGCTTAAATTTGTCCGGCAGGCACTGAAGCACTGGGAGCTTAAAAATGAAAAGAAAAAACTGCAGCAGGAAAATGAAAAATTCAAGCGCTATCTTGAAACAATATTCAGTTCCGTGCGAGACGCCATCATTACCATAGACAATGACCTGCAGATAGTCCAACTCAATGAAACAGCCAAACAGTGGCTGCTTTATTCCTCTTCCACTCGGCAAAAAGACCTGCAATCCTATCAAAGCGAGATGGGCAGGGCCTGCCTCCAGGATGCGCAGCAGGTATTGTCCAGCGGCCAACCTGTCCGGGAACATCAGGTTGAATGCCGAAAACACGATGGCAATTTACGAATTATCAGTCTCAATGCAGCACCATTGAATGATGGCTTTGATGAATTTGATGGGGTTGTCATAGTGGCCAGGGATATTACTCTCCCAACCCCGGAGATCGATAGTGGTTCCAGGAATAACTTCCATGGGTATGTCGGATCCAGCCACAGCTTGCATGGTATCTATTCATTAATTGAAAATGTCGGGAAAGTCGATACGGCTGTCCTGGTGACAGGAGAATCAGGCACAGGCAAAGAACTGGCGGCCGAGGCCTTACATGCCGAGAGCTCAAGGCAGCATATGCCGCTTATTAAAGTCGACTGTGCAGCTATTTCGGAAGAATTACTTGAAAGTGAACTTTTTGGCCATAAGAAGGGTTCCTTCACCGGGGCGAGTTCCGATCGCCAGGGGAGGCTTATACTCGCCGATAAAGGGACACTTTTTCTTGATGAAATCGGTGATATTTCGCCACGCATGCAATTACGTTTACTCCGATTCCTTCAGGAAAAAACTTTTACTCCAGTAGGTCAGGACACCCCTGTCGAAGTTGATGTAAGGATCATTGCCGCAACCAATGTCGATTTACAACAGAAAATAAAAGAGGGTGATTTCCGGGAGGATCTCTACTACCGGCTCAAAGTTGTGGAGGTGAAATTACCACCGTTACGTACCATCAGAGATTCCATTCCTATTTTGGTGCATCACTTTCTCTCGCTCTTTCGCGAAAAACTCAAACGCAACATTTACGGCATCTCCGATCAGGCAATGACAGGGCTGGTGCAATATTCATGGCCAGGTAATGTCCGAGAACTTCGACATGTTATTGAGAGGGCCTGTGTATTATGCACAGGAACAACTATTTCTCTTGCTCATTTCCCCGAAGAAATTCAAAATCCTACCCCGCATATCGATAAAGCGACAGCAACGCAGCTGTCGATCCAGCAAAGAGCAACTCATTTACCGTACATGAGTGAAAGGGACGAAATCATCAACATGCTCCAACGCGCACATGGCAATAAGGCCAAAGCATCTCGCATGCTGGGCATCGATCGTTCCACCCTGTATCGTAAAATGCGGCGACTCGAGATTAATGACGGGACCGCTACGCCTTCTTCCCCACCAGAGAACATCTAGCCACACAAACGTGTTGCATAAGTGTTTCACGAGACACATATGCAACACGTTTGTACTCAGCGCAACACTATTGCAACACATTTTCTCGCTCCACGCCACCCCGGTCCACCTGTTGTTTTTTAATCTGAATGTTTATTTAATATCAGCATATTACGACCACAAGACGACACATTTTACATACATTTTCATTATGGCACAAATAATGCAAATTAATATATGGAACGAGTACAATCACAGAGTAAATGCAGACACATAATCAGGAGGAAACTATGAAAAGAGCGACTGCTTTAACCAGAGAAGAAAGTGTTGCCCGAACTACTGCCAGTACTGACAATGACAAGGTAGCAGTTGGTGCAATCGGAGTTACCTCACTGCTCATTGGCTGCTGGGCTGTTGTCTGTCTTGTTTCAGGTCTTATCAGCAGTGGCGGACCAGTTGGACTCGTGTCAAATTTAATTACCGCTATCGGCGGGTAGTTTTTATTTTACTATTGCCCGGAGGCCTCAATGAAAACGATACTCTCTACTGAAAAAACCAGCAGTAGCGTCAACCAAAAAGTTGATGTTTCCACTGAAATGTCAAAGGTAGGTATCTATTCCATTGCTGTTGCTGCAGGGATTATTGGCTGCTGGGCGGTTGTTTGTCTTGTTGCCGGCATGCTTAACAGTGGTGGCCCCTTACAGCTAGTAAGCAACCTATTTATAGCTTTTACCCACTAATTTTCATGAACCCTCAATTGATCCCAAAAACATTATAACAATAGGTGTCTTGTATGGAAGCAAAAGCAATCGCCAGAGAAAAAACTGCAGCGACTCCCTCAGTGCATGAAATAGCCCAGACCAGCAGCGAACTGTATAAAGTCGGAATGGGTATTACTGGCGCTTTTGCAGTAATAATTGGAGTTTGGGGGCTTATCTGTCTCTCCAGTGCTATAATATCGACCGGTGGTCCCGTTGCTCTTATTAAAAGTATGTTTGGTGCACTCTCCGGAAATATGTGAATTTTCGGTTTTATAGAGTATTCTAAAAGCTCACGATAATTTCTAATTATCGTGAGCTTTTTTTTGCGTGGTTCTCCCAACCAACCATGATCGCCATGTAAGCACATGAAAAAATTATGGATTTTAAAATAATCAAATGGTAATTTTAGTTCGCAATCTCATAGTGTTTTTTCTATTTACCATACTGTTGGCTCTCAGCTACGGCATCTGGAATATTGAGCATAGACTGCGAACAGTTAACTACAGTGAGTTTCGTTATTGTCTTGTCAACCATGATATTGCCCAAATAACCTTCATCGGCAATAGGGTTATCGTGCAGCATGTCGATGGCGACAGTTATGAAACCATAGTGCCGAATGCCGAAGAGCTCATTTCCGAGCTGCAGGCAAAAAACATTCAGATTAGCTTTGAAAAAGATAGATCCGAGCAAATTTTTCACGGCATTGTTCTGACCTATCTCATCCTGCTCGCTCTCACCGTCATAATTTCCTTAAACAGAAAAAAGAAGGACGAGGACGATACCCATAAATTCGCGTCAGAAAAGCTTATCCTGCCTGATGGCGACCGCAAGCCCATAACCTTTAACGATGTCGCAGGGGTGCCTGAAGCCCTGGAAGACTTAGAAGAAATTGTCAGTTTTCTAAAAAACCCAGGTCAATACAGTCAGATAGGCGCCGTCAGTCCCAAGGGGGTTCTACTGCAGGGTCCACCCGGTACCGGCAAAACTCTGCTGGCCAGAGCAATAGCCGGAGAAGCAGAGGTACCGTTTTACAGCTTCAGTGGCTCCGACTTCGTGGAAATGTTTGTCGGCGTCGGCGCTTCCAGAGTCAGGGATATCTTTAAAGAGGCCAAAACCAAGTCCCCTTGCATCATTTTCATTGACGAAATAGACGCCGTGGGCGGCAGACGTGCGGGCGGTGCTACTGCCAGTGGCCAGGATGAACGGAGCCAGACGCTGAACGCACTTCTCGTTGAAATGGATGGCTTCAGCACCTCGGACACCATAGTTGTTCTCGCTGCAACCAATAGACCAGATATTCTTGATCCGGCTTTGCGACGTCCCGGACGGTTCGACCGACAAGTCAATATCTTACCGCCTGATGCCAAAGGCAGAAAAAAAATCCTCGAAGTTCATGGCGCCAAAGTCACTCTCGCCCCGGATTTTGACATGGCCAAAATTGCCCGGATGGTCCCCGGTTTCACCGGTGCGGAACTCGCCAATCTGGTCAATGAGGCCGCACTCATGGCGGCCAGGGACGGCAAACAGATCATTGAATATAATGACTTTGAACATGCCCTGGATCGTATCTTAATGGGAGTCGAACGTAAAGGATTGATCATTTCTGAAGAGGACCGTATGTCACTGGCCTACCATGAGGCCGGCCATGCCATTATTGCCCACCTGCTTCCTCACTCAGATCCTATCCATAAGATAACCATTATTCCACGAGGGCGTGCGCTCGGCCAAACCCAGCAACTCTCGGTAAGTGACAGAAGCAGCTATTCCTACGATTATCTGAGAGGCAGAATCACCATCCTCATGGCTGGCCGGGCCGCTGAAAAAATAGCCTTTCAGCAACGTACGACAGGAGCCCAGAGCGATATTATTCAGGCAACAGAGCTTGCAACGAATATGATCTGCAAATGGGGAATGAGTCAAGTTATCGGGCCGCAGGCAATGGTCGCCGATGACGGAGGTTTTCTGGGCGGTGCGGCAAGACGAATGGAAATGAGCGATAAAACGGCAGAGGCTATCGATCAAGAAATTCACGATTTACTTGAAACCTGCAGTAAAGATGCAGTTACCATTCTCAAACAACAATATTATCTCTTAAAAGAGCTTGCGGCCATCCTTTTAGACGTCGAGACGCTTGATGAGGAAGATTTCGAGATCATCATGTCGTGTCGTTTCACGGATAAGATCCAAGCCGGGATTAATGAAACCCATCAGTGCAGAACTTGTCCCGCAGCCGATAGCTGCCTGCACTCAAAGCGCAAAAAGGATTAGCGCCTTGCTTCTGAAAGCCAGGCAGAAAATAAGAGAAATTTGGAGAATGGTTGGCAACGAGAAACGTACAGGGGTCACTAAGACTCTGATCCCTCGCAAGAAGGTACTGAAAAGGGTCCCGGCTTACTTCTCGTTTATCGAGGTTCATTCATGCAATCATTAAAAAAAACAGGTTATATTGCCTTTACCAGCGTGATTGTCCTGCTTGGTTTCGTGATAATTTTCGGGATACGTCAACATCAACTCACTGAAAATTACAATGCGGTCATCACCCAGAGTGAGGAAATGATCTTTCAGTTTGCAACTATCCGTGAACAAATAACCTCTTCTCTGATCGAAAAAGATTGGCATAAAATTGTCAATGCGGCCGACCAGCTCAAAAACCTTAATTCTACACTGGCAAGATTCCAGGATAACAGCCTTATCCCCGGTGCATACCGACTTGACATGGCTAAACAGCTTGATCTAAGCGGCCTGGCCATCGCCTCCAAGGAAATCGTATCAAATAGTGACAAGACGGCCTATAGTCTTGGTTTGCAAAATAAAATGCGCATACTGGCCGAGTATCTGATGCAGCTTGACAGGATCATTGTCAGCCAGATGCGGGCCAAGCTTGTGCAATTCCAAACCGTGATGATTGGCGCTCTCGGGGCAGTGATCTGTCTGTTAAGTTTTTCCCTGCTCTTTCTCTATAAAAAGACCATGGTGCCTCTGTTCCAGATTGCCGGCCAAACCAAGTATCCCGAGGTGCTAAAGAACGGATTCACGATTTCACATGATGCCTGTGCGGAAATAGGCCAAGTGATAGACGCGATAAATGCTCTTCTTAAAACAGGTACCAAGCAGCCAACGGCCGAAGGCACACAGCAAATTCAAAACGAACAACTGGCAATTATTCTTAATGAAAGTACGAATTTATCAAATGGAATTATTAATTACGCGCAGTTGCTGGCCGATTCTTACCGGGAGGTAGGCATAGGTGGAGAAGAAACAAAAATTCTGCAAAATATCATTGACGCTGCTGAACGTGTTGCTCAACTTAACAAAAAAATTTAACTTTATACCCCACTGAACAGCTGGGCATGGTGAATTTTTCTTGAACATAGTATAACCAAAATCGATTAGTATACGGCACCTTTTTCTGATTAATATCTACAGGAGCAGCCCAATGACCCACACCCCTCTATTGAAAAAAAGCTTACTCATCCTTTCGGCCTTTTTCCTTATTGCCGGCAATGTTCTTGCCGATGAGGACTACGATCCCGACACGTATGGTCCTGAGGCGCCAATTGTGTGGGAACGGCCCGCCAGAGCTACTTTTGACCACAAAATACACACCATGGATGCCGGACTTGATTGTGATGCCTGCCATGATGATTTATTTGCCATGGAAGCAAAAGAAGAATCCAAAAGGGAAACGTTTACCATGCAAGCAATGGCCGAAGGTCAATTCTGCGGCGCCTGTCATAATGGCAACGATGCCTTTGACTCTTCGACCCAATGTGCATCCTGCCACTTTGCTCCAACAGAAAAAATTGTTTTCACGCAACCCGTAAAAGCAGTGGTCTTCGATCACTCGATTCATATCGACACGGCAAAACTTGCCTGTGAGTCCTGCCATAAAGAAGTTTTTTCCATGAAAAAGGGTGGTGTGGAAGCGCAAAAGCCCTTTAAATCGGAAGATCCTGCAGAAAAAAGGCAATATCTGGTAGATCTTCACAAAAGATACTGCGGTACCTGTCATGATTCCTCGCAGGCTTTCGGTTATTTGACGCGATGCACTGTCTGTCATATTGGCGTAAAAGGTATAAAGGAACAGGCTGGCGATGCTGCCAATAAAGACGCACATGCAAAAAAGAATTCTTAAAAACCGTTAACCATGGAACCCCTCGTTCCCATGCGGCGCATGGGAACGAGGGGGGATCTAAATAATTTAAATATCATCGGTTGATAAATAAAATTCGAGAGAGGAAAAAATGACCGGCAGAATTATTAATATTTCAAAAAAATGGGGGTTCCATGGAGTTGCGGCCCTGAAAGAAGCCAGTTCCGGGTACAAAATGATAATGGGCTTTTTTCTGCTGATGACCATAGCAGGCCTAGCATTTGGCTTGCATGCATTATACGCGGGATATCATCACGTCTATGGTGTCACCAGGGAAATTTCCTGGGGCCTGCTCATAGCCGCATACATTTTCTGTGTCGTCACCTCGACAGGCCTCTGTATTGTCTCTTCTGTCGGCCATGTCTTTGGCGGCGAAGCATTTATGCCTATTGCCAAACGGGCGGTCTTCATGTCGATCGTTTTTATGTTCGGCGGCTTCTGCATCATTTTCTTTGATATTGAAAATCCGTTCAGGATGGCCATCTGGAATGTTTTTTCACCAAACCTCGTTTCCAATATGTGGTGGATGGGAACACTCTATGGTGCCTACCTGGTCTTCATGATCATTGAATATTATTTTCTGCTTGAGCAAAACCATACCTTGTCGAGATTAATGGGCTTCTTCGGTCTGGTGGTCGGTATTGCAGCGCATAGCAATCTTGGCGCGGTCTTTGGAATGCTGCACGGCCGCCCCTTCTGGTATGGCCCGTATCTACCCATTTATTTTATTTTTTCTGCTGCAATGTCAGGTGGCTGTGCAATTCTTTTTTTCACCACTCTTGGCTGGAAAATTAATCCTGAAATCATGAACCAGCGTATGGAGCGGGCAGTAAAAGCCGTGACACAGCTGACTATTTTCATGATATCTGTAATAATTTTCTTCACTATCTGGAAAATACTGACCGGTATGGTCTCGGAAGGCAAGCAGCTGGTCCTTATGTCCATGCTGACTGGTGATTATGCTGTCAATTTCTGGGTCTTCGAAGTTTTTCTGGGCATGTTTTTACCGCTGTATCTGCTGATTCGTTCCAGGGGCAATAATTTCAACCTGATCATGTGGGCAACAGGCCTGATGATCATCGGTATCTTTTTCATGCGTTATGATATTGTTATTCCTGGTCAGATGGAATCAGTGTACCACTCCCTCGGGGTGGTCGAGGCGGCTGATCTTCTTACCTACACCCCGACATTGCATGAGATCATGGCATCGCTTTTTGGCATAGGCTTTATTGCCCTGGCCTACTTTGCCGGAGAAAAAATGCTCAACGGCCATCAACTCGAAAAACATGAGATCGTTCCTGAGAGTGGATATATCTGCCCTGGTTGTGGCGCCATCCACTTTATGGAAGCTGGCGAAACCGAAGAAGATGCGATGAAACGTCACCATAGAATCTGGTAATTGGCTTGAGTATTGCTCGTGTAACATTGAACCAACAGGTAAAAGGATATATATCATGAAGTTTCCCAAAATAGGCTTTGATAAACTTAAAAATGAAGGCACCGATTCAGTCACCCTCAAGGAAAGAAGAAAGTTTCTGCAGCTTGGACTTGCTGTAGCGGGGGTGTATGCCGGGGGAAAGATACTGTCGCTCACCTCGGTGATTGGCACGGCTCACGCATCAGGAGGAGTGGCTTCTATTCGAAAATACCCTTATAATCCACACTACAGCATGGTTATTCGCCAGTCTCTCTGTATTGACTGCGAGCTCTGTGTCGAAGCCTGTAATACCACAAATCAAGTACCGGGAGAGAACTACCGAACCCGTATACTCACCAAAAAGTATACCGGCACACTCGACAAACAGGTTGAGTTTATTCCGGTGCTCTGCAACCAGTGCAACAATCCCCCGTGCGTGCGTGCCTGCCCGACGAAGGCTACTTATAAAGATCCGGTTACCGGCATTATCCGTATGGAAAGCAGGAAATGTATTGGCTGCAAAACCTGCATGCTCGCCTGCCCATACGATGCGAGATATTTCAACGTTGAAAGACACGCGGTTGACAAGTGTGATTTCTGCTGGGAAACAAGATTATCCAAAGGTGAAAAAGAGACTGCATGCTCGTCGGCATGTCCTACGGGATCCAGGACATTTGGCAACCTCACCGATCCTGACAACATAGTCTATAAACTTGTACACCAACTCGAAGAACAGGTTTGGGTCATACGTCCTGAAGATGACACCAAACCCAATATTTTCTATATGAAAGGCAATATGCGTTCTGTCGACAATATTCTCAACGAGCAGAAATTCAAATATTTCGATCCAAATAAAAGTTGATACTCGCCCAGAAGAGGGCAAACAAAGACTCTTCATCGGCGTCTTTGTTTGCCGGCAGGGAATACCCTTGGGGTACAATTCTGCTATCCTTTCGACGGAAAACCGAGAAACCGGTCATAAGCGCCTCCCGCCCTGCAGGGGGCGTTAAAAAAATCATCTTTTCCCAGGATAAGACAATATGCGAATCATTGTCCAGTACACCTTTGCAGTTCTTGCCCTGACCTACTACGGCGGACAAGTCTGACCATTTCTAGCGATGTTATCCCCCGGGCGATTGGGGATCATAATTTTGTCGAGTTTTCTTGCAGTACTTTTGTTCAGACCTTTGCTGCAACAACGCTATATCCACCCAGCCCGGGAAATGGACCAAGCCAGGCGGATATTCATTCTCGAATTATCACTCTGTACTACCGCCTCGATATTAATAAATATTTACAACTTTTTTATTTATAATGTCCCCCTTACCAGTCTCGCTTCCATGCTCATCGGCTGTATTATTGCCGGTTTTTTTATCGGTCTTGACTCTTCCCTGGCCCAGGAGCAGAAAATCATCCTCAGCCCCCCGCAGGAAGAGGCAATTTCCCCCTTACCGCAACGACTTTTCCCCATAACCCGTAAATTCACCTTCGTTGCCATAACAACATCAATCTTTGTCTCGCTCGTCCTCATCATGGTTTTTACGCGAGATGTCGAATGGCTGACCCAGACGGCACAAGACGAAAACTCCATCCGTGCGGCACAGCTCTCAGTCACCATCGAGATATTTTTCATTATGGCCATTCTCATGGTGCTGATTGTCAACCTCATCTTCTCCTACTCGCGTAATCTGAAACTCCTTTTCGACAATGAAACCAAAATACTGGCACAGGTAAGAGATGGGGATCTTTCATGTAAAGTGCCTGTTGCCACCCACGATGAATTCGGCATTATCGCCGAACATACCAATCATATGATTGACGGGCTGCGTCATCGGTTTGAACTGATCAACTCTTTGAAATTGGCCGAAGAAGTTCAGCAAAACCTTCTTCCCGACCAAAGCCCCTTTCTTAATAATTTCGATATAAGCGGCACCTCCATCTACTGTGACCAGACAGGTGGGGATTATTATGACTATTTCCTCCTCCCCGACGATAAAATTGGCATTGTGGTTGCCGACGCCTGCGGCCATGGTATCGGGGCAGCCATGCTCATGACCTCAGTGCGGGCTTTTCTTTCTTTAGCTACCCGGGATTACCAAAGCCCCGCCCAACTTCTAGGCGATATCAATAGTTATATTACCCGTGATTGCTCAAAGAGTGGTCGATTTACCACCATGTTTTTTCTCGAGATCGAGTCGCAAACAAGAGCTCTTAAATGGGCCAGGGCAGGACATGAACCAGCGCTAATCTTCCATGCCATGTCGCAGGCCTTTTCTCATCTTGAAGGCAGAGGATTGGTGCTGGGGGTGGATGATACCTATGTTTTTACAGATAACACGGTGCCCACCTGCCAGTCCGGAGATATCATTCTCCTTGGCACCGATGGCATCCACGAGACCCGGAATGGAGAGGGGGAATTTTTTGGTCATAGTCGGCTCGAAAAAATTATTCAGGACCACGCCCTGGATACTGCACTAGCTCTTCAAAAGGCCATAGTTATGGAAGTGGAGAGATTCAGAAGTTCTCAGGCCCAGGAGGACGATATCACTCTGGTCGTCATAAAAACAACCTGAGTTGTGGAGTAAACAAGAACAGGGCTCGCCCATTTTTAAACGCCCCAGATAGAGATTGCTTTACCCGCTCAAGGAGATTTTATCACGCCAGCATTCTTCGAACTTGCACCCTTGTACTACATCTGCTAATTTATCTGCCTGAGTTCACCGGCGGTATCGGCTACCCGCCTTATCAAAACCGATTGTATCTGCATTGTTGGTTTCTAAAAAGCTAGCCTCTGTCTTTCGCGCATCGCGTTGCGCACTTTCCGTCTCTGCTGCCTGGGACATTTACCTTGAGGCTCTTGTATGACTGCGCTTTTTCCTACCCTGGCCACGCTTTCCAACGAATTTCTTTGGCTCCTGCTCCTGCTGGCAAATTTCTCGGCAATTCTTTTGGCTTATCGGTTTTTCGGTAAGCTCGGCCTATATATCTGGATCCCCATTGCCACTATCCTGGCCAACATCCAGGTACTGAAAATGGTCGATCTCTTCTCAATTGGTGTAACCTTGGGTAATATTACCTATGCCTCTTCTTTTCTGGCAACTGATATTTTATCCGAAAACTATGGCGAAAAATCAGCAAAAAAGGCGGTATGCATCGGCTTTTTCTCTCTCGCGGCGACTATAATCATCATGCAGATAGCCCTGATGTTCAAGCCTAACGCGTTTGATTTCATTCAGGAAAGTTTGCAAAATATTTTTGCCATTCTGCCCCGAATTGCCCTGGCATCGTTAATTGCCTATGGAATTTCCCAGTTCCATGACGTCTGGGCATATAAACTGTGGAAAAATCTCTTTCCGGGCATCGGATTTCTCTGGCTGCGCAATAACGCCAGCACCATGGTAAGTCAGTTGCTTGATTCAGTTATTTTCACCTTTATTGCCTTCTGGGGCCTCCTGCCACAAAGCGAATTTATCCAGATTCTCATTACTACCTATGTCCTCAAACTTATTGTCGCCGCAGTTGACACGCCATTTCTCTATTTGGCGCGGTTCATGTTCAGCCGAAAAATTGTCAGCGAAGTGCAGGAGGATGAATGAAGCTGTGGTGCATCAAGAATCTATAATAAAAAACGGCCTGTCCAGGATACCATGGACAGGCCGTTTTTTATTTCTCTTTACCTCGACAGTTCAGTTGAGAAGTATCGTCAGTGTGAATCGGCTCGAAAGGTCGCATCAAAAAATCGTTCGCCAAGAACAAAACCAAAGCCGACAACTCCCAGCCCGGCGATAACGAGAAGATATTCAGAAACCGTTGGCATATAGGACAGATATTGTGGAACGCCAACGTACTCATGCTCAATGGGGACGATCTGACCGGAAACCACCATGTTAAACCGGGAAAAGAATTGTCCGACAAGAATCATAAGAGCGGCAGCAGACAGGGCATATATTGATTTCAAGCGGGTTATAACCAGAAGCAGACCAGGCAGAAGCAGGCCGATGGCTATTTCAAAGACCCAAAAATTTATGGCCAGAGGGCCTTTAAGCAGCGAATCGGCCGCCAGGGTCAACTCCGGGTTACTGACAGAGGCATTGATAAATTTCCATACCGTAGCCAGAGTGACGAGAAAAGTCATGAGCACCATGATCTTACCGGCCGTCTGTAAGCCGCGAAAGGTACTCTCATCCATAGGCCGTTTTTTCAGAATATGACTGCAATGGGTGAAAATCACAATGGCCGCAGCACCGGACAAGACCGCACAGGCCAGAAAAAATATGGGCAGTTGCGAACCATACCAGAAAGGTCTGGCCTGCAGAGACGCAAACACCGCCCCTAGATTACTGTTGGCCAGTGCCTCGGTGATAGCAGCCAGAACTCCCAGAGAAATGGCCGCCGTATATCGTTTGGTGAGTATCAGCAGAAGCTCAAGGAACATGACCCCAACGGCCATACCGTATAATGTTCCCATCCACCAAATATTGGAAGTCACATTAGGATATAAAATCACCCCGAGTGGCATCCGCCATGGATTCTCGATTTCCAGTCCGATAACCATAAAAGCGCCAAGCAGACTCATTATCGACATCCACACCATCCTATTGGCCAGAGGTGCCATCTGGTTCCCCCCGAAGGCATGACTAAAAGCGGCCAGAATACAAAGTCCTGTCGAAATTATGGCAAAATAGGCGTAAACACCGATCAGCATGCCCCAGGGCATCTCGCGGGTATTGGCAAATGCATGGTGATGCCCAACCATTTGAGCATACACTGCTCCTGCAACACCAATCAGGATCAAAAAGAGACTGAACCACATCAATTTGTTTCCCGATACCGTGTCCAATGATGTCGATCTTGCGGTAGTACTATTTCCATTCATTACTCTTCTCCTTCAACGTAATCGTCGATCTATAAAAGGTCCCGACTCCTAGCTGCTCTTGCCGGGGTGAGTCGGGTCAGTGTGGTTTTTTGGTCGCCGCAACATCGCCCTGCAGGCGATTATGTCCTCGTACACCGATATGACAGGCTGTGCAGCGGGTATTTGAGGCAAAAGCGGTAGAACCATCATGGCAGGCACCGCAATAACCACCCTCATAAAGAGTGGCCATGGTGAAATCTTCATTTTCCTGCGCTGCCCCTGCCTCCATTTGAAAGAGATCGTCATGACAAGAGTCGCATTCAAGGCCACCCTTCATGGTGTGTACTTTATGGTCAAAAACGACTGATTTTACGGGCTTCACCCAGACAATAGGCTCTTTGGGGCCATAGGTGTCTTCGTCATATTCCTCTTGTGGCGCGTTAGTATCAGCTAAGAGCAAGGCTCCGGAAAGCAGAACGACTCCAAAAGCGACAACGATAAGAATTTTCTTCATTTTTTTCTCCCCAATCGCATCTCCACTTCCCTTGTCTTCAGGACTTTGGAAATGGAGAGCACTTCCGGCTCAAGAATTAATATAAAATACATTCGGTGCGGCACCTGTTTCAGGACGAAGTACCCAAACGATAGTATCCGGTGCATGAACAAGTTGGAAAACCCTGCTTTGCTGATCGGCTAAATTTCCGAAAACTCGAACATCGGCTGGACAGGCTTCAACGCAGGCAGGATTCTTCTCCCCTTTCGACAATCGCGACTGCAGACAAAAGTCACATTTATCGACGGCTCGGGTCTCTTCTTTGAAATATCGAGCATTATAAGGACAGGCAGCCATACAGGTTTTACAGCCGATACATCGGCTCGGTTCCATAACGACTATGCCTGTTTTTTCATCTTTCCAGGTCGCCGTTGTCGGGCAAACCCGCACACACGGCGGTCGATTGCAGTGGTTACAGAGGACAGGGACAAAAATCGTCTCGAATTTATCTTCACCAAGTGCACGACGTTTTTCAAGAATAGTCGTCCTGAACCCATACGACGGCACGTGATTGGTCTTGACACAGGCCTCTTTACAGCGCTCACAATCAATGCAGAGATGTTCTCTTAGCACCATGCTGTAATGTGGAGTGTACGGATACTGGCCTATCTCTGGAACAACGCTTGCTGCACGAACATTTTTAACGGAGGTCAAGGACAAGATAGTTCCTCCGAGATACATACCTGTAACCGCCAGTCCAATCTTCAAAAATCTTCGACGCTCAGCCGAAGGAAGAGCACTGAGATCTTCACTTTCCATCTGTTCTAAATCATCAATTTTCATATCTTTAACCTCTAAATTTTCAGCAAACTTCAAATATCTCTCTACAGCCGATAAAATCATTGTCATTGTACAAGACATTTTCTCTTGATCGGTACGCAACATTTGCACCAGATGATACCGGCACATTGCTCCCCTCAGCAAACGCAACAATTAATGAGATAAACAGCGACAAAACACAACAAAAAAAGGTCATCCTGACAACCAAGAGGCTCACAAAAAGCCACCAATGGCTCATATGTACTACATATGTCCATCTTTTAGCTCTATTTGTAAGTATTTCACTACATACGTTAGCGACATACAGACCTGGTGAAAAATATATTGTCAAGCACTCCCCTGGCGCTCTGCAAAATTACTCCCTTATACCAATCAGTCGGCAGCAGAATCGAGAGATAGAAAAAAGCACTCATTGCTGGACATGAGACGAGAATGATTTACAATCTTAGCCATATTGAAATCATTCCTCTCGAGCAACGCAGCAGCCATCAAGGAAAACAATGAAGCAGGACAAGACAGCTCCCCCGATTACCGAAAAGTCCCTCTTCTACTGGGTGTTTAAGGACAACCTTAAACTGCAGATCATTTTGTTGTTTATCATTATTGCCGTCGTTTTTGCCCGGGTTATCCCCCTTGAGATGCAAAAAAGAATCATCAACGACTCTATAGCCTTACAAAACATCAAAGGCCTTTTTCTTTACTGTGGCATCTATATTGTCGCCATCACCATAGCAAGTGGCCTGAAACTGGCTATCAATTACCTCCAGGCTGTAATTGGCGAAAGAGCCATCACCACCATGCGCAAGGAGCTGTATCAACACATTCTTACCCTGCCGCTCGGTTTTTTCCGTACTACCCAGCCGGGGATGGTTGTCGCCTCTCTCATGAGCGAACTGAGTACCGCCGGGACCTTTGCCGGAATGGCCTTTGCCGTGCCGGTCACCAATATCCTGACCCTGCTCGCCTTTGCCGGCTATCTGCTCTGGCTGAATCCCAAACTTGCAGGTGCCACCCTGCTCATCTACCCAATAGCCGTTTTCGTCATCCCTTTCCTGCAAAAGAAAGCCAATGAAGCCAATAAAAAAAGAGTAGATCTCTCTCGTACAACCTCCAACCAGATTGCTGAATCGATATCGGCTATTAACGAGATCCAAATACATGGAGCATATAATCAGGAAGGACGAAAATTCAATTTTCTCGCTGAACAATTACAAAAGATCAGGATCCGCTGGTCGCTTTTTCGCTTCGGCATCAAGACCACAAACAATTATTTTATCGGCCTGGGTCCTTTTGTTATTTTTATCTACGGGGGATACCTGGTTATGCATGGCCAACTCGCCCTGGGGGCAATGGTCGCCTTCTTGTCTGCCCAGGAAAAACTGTTCGATCCCTGGAAGGAGTTAATCGATTTCTATCAAACATATCAAGATGCTTCAGTGGGCTACACCCGCACCATGAGTTATTTTGATGCACGTCCAGAATTTTCTATGGAACCTGTCGAAATGACCAACGAGCCTCTGACCGGCCGCCTGGAAGTAAACAACCTTGTCTACGATACAGCTGATGGGCATCGGCTTTTAAACGGCATTTCCTTTACTCTTGCAGCAGGGGAGCACCTTGCCGTCGTCGGCTATTCGGGGGGAGGCAAAAGCACGCTTATCCAGGCCATCGGCAAGATGTTTATCTATACCTCCGGCAGTATTCAAATTGATGGCCATGAACTGTCCACTCTGCCTAAAAGAGAAATCACTCGAAGTATCGGTTATATTTCTCAGAACCCATTCATCTTCACCGGAACAATTGAAGAGAACCTACTGTATGCTTATATCGCGGCGATGGAAGCAGTGCAGAGTGCACCCGCCCAAGAAATAAAAATAGATCTGGACCGGATGATTCTTGTGCTCCAGCAAGTCGGACTTTTTCTCGACGTCATTCGCTTTGGGCTCGATAGTCATATTGCCCCTGAAGATGAAGAAATCGCCGCAAAAATTATCACTATCCGACTCAGATTCCGTGAAAAATTTGGCGACAAACTGGCCGATTACGTTGAGTTCTATAACCAGGAAAACTACCATATGAACTCAAGCGTAATTGAAAACATAATCTTCGGCACCACTACCAATAAAATTTTTGGCTATAATCTTTTGCCTGACAACCCTCAATTCCGGTCATTTCTGCAGAAAGTCGATCTCCTGGAACCACTTTTTACTCTTGGTATTGAGCTTGCCGGGCAGGCAGTCGATATCCTGGCCGGTGTCGGCACCGTCGATTTGTTCTTTCAAAACAGCCCTGTTCCTGCCGACCGACTCGAGGAGTGCGAAACCATACTGGCCCGATTAAAAAAATATTCTTTCTCTTCACTGTCACCACAAAACCAGGCCTTTCTCCTCTCCCTGGCACTGAACTTTACCCCCTCGATTCACACCATGAGCCGGCTACCGAATAGACTCAAAGAGGCTATTCTCTCGGCCCGTAAAGTCTTCCCGGAGTGGTATCAGGTTATTGCTCCGGATCTCTTTACGTCTTATTGCGAGACAAGCTATATTTTCGGGGAATCGATTCTGAACAATATATTTTTCGGCAGGATCAAGCCTGGACTATCCCAGGCCCAGGATACAATCAATCAATCGATCATGCACCTGCTGGTTGAAGAAGATTTTTTCGAAAAAATTGCCGCCTTTGGCTTGCAATTTCAGGTTGGCACCATGGGTGATAGACTTTCCGGGGGGCAGAGACAAAAGCTTGCTATAGCTCGAGTCCTTTTAAAACAACCAAAGTTCATCCTTATGGATGAAGCAACTTCGGCACTCGACAACAAATCCCAAGCCAGAATTCAGCGTTTGATGACTAGTCGCTGGAAAGGTAAACGGACAGTCATTGCCGCCGTCCACAGGCTCGATACCATAGGCTCCTATGATAAAGTGGCAGTAATGAAGGCAGGAAAACTTGTTGAGTTCGGAACTTACGACGAACTCATTGACCAAAAAGGTATACTCCATGAGCTCATTTACGGAAGAAAACAATCAAGTCCCTGAAATGCAACAGAACCTGGAACTCTTGCATGATGTTCCATTCTTTGCCGATTTTCCAATCAAAGCGCTTAAACTCCTGGCTTTTCTGGCAGAAAGAGCAGAAGTAAATGCCGATGATATTCTCTATGAAGAAGGGGATGATCACGGACGAGCGTATCTCATCCTCGCCGGGCAACTCACTCTACTGAAACAGTATGATCAAGAAAATGTCGTTGTGCAACGCTTTACCATAGGCGATTTTCTCGGCTTCTTCTCTCTTCTCGGAGCAATGCCCGCCCTGTTTACTCTGCAAGCGGCAACCAAAACGACAGTATTGACCATCAGTCGTAAACATTTTTCAAAAATACTTGAACAATTCCCCGAAACAACTAATATTTCCTTAAAAGCTCTTCTAAAACAACTCTATCAGTGGGAAAGAAAGAACATCCAGGAGGCGGCACCAAGCTGCCTTAACAGAACTGGGGTAAGCGTGCTCTAAACCATGAAGACCTCATTCCAGATAAAAAACGACATGGCGGAACTGGAAAATCTGCTTGAGCAGCTGCAGAGCTTGCAGCACAAATGGTCTCTTCCCAGGAAATGTTTATCCGAAATCAATCTCGTTCTCGATGAATTGAT
This sequence comes from uncultured Desulfopila sp., assembly GCA_965363495.1. Lineage (GTDB taxonomy): Bacteria > Desulfobacterota > Desulfobulbia > Desulfobulbales > Desulfocapsaceae > Desulforhopalus_A. Next base: position 2,238 of record CBDTUM010000049.1, on the reverse strand, counting down.
TACCAACACCATAGAACATGGCGACAGCAACAAGAAATACCCCATACACATTACCCTGACAAAAACAGGCCGAGATCTGACAATAGAAATCGTTGACACAGGTCCGCCATTCGACCCGACCATTAATGTCGCACCCGACATAACACTCCCTCTCGAACAGAGGAAGTGCGGTGGTCTCGGTATTTACCTGGCTCGGCAATTCTGTGACTGTTGGAATTATAGTAGATTACCTGACAAGAACGTTCTCACCCTACAAAAAACATTACCCAAGGAGTGCGGGTAGCTACACGGCAGCCTGTACATCAAGCCATGAAAACAACAATAACTAAAGAGAATAACACCACAATTTTTTCTCTCGACGGACGCCTTGATTCCAACTCTGCACCACAGTTGGAACAAGAACTCCATGACTTTATGACCACACCCGGTAGCCACCTGATTTTTGACTGCAACAACCTCGATTATATCTCCAGTGCCGGATTGCGGGTTATCCTGAACATCGCCAAAGTCTACAAATCGGGACAGTTCCTTTTCAGTACCTGCGCCATGCAGGAACATGTTCAGGAGGTTTTTGAAATTTCGGGTTTTGATACCTTTATAACCATTTACCCTTCAATTGACGCATCGCTGTCAGTCCTTAAAAATAAGGGATAGACGGGGCATCCCTGGTACCGAAAAACCTTTTCCGCAAAGGTGCGCCGGCAAGGGCCGGTCACTGAACAGTAATGCCGACACTGCTGTCATCAACTTCACCAATGATTACAGCTGCCGCGATACCGGCAGCATGCAGATCTGCAAGGAGTTTTTGCGCCTGATCTTTTGGCAGGGACAGCAACAAACCGCCCGATGTCTGTGGATCGTAGAGGAGTTCTTCCTGCGCCGGTTGCAGCGAATACTCAAGGGTTAGGGGATATCTTGCCACCAGTGCCCTGTTGGCCTTATTGCTGCCGGTTGTCTGCTTTTTCCGGTACATCTCCAGTGCCCCCGGATAAAAAGGCAGCGTATTATAATGAAGAACAGCATGAACCCCACTGCCGACTACAAGCTCCACCAGATGGCCAAGAATGCCGAAACCGGTTATATCGGTACAGGCATGTAAATCGTATGTGAGGGCTTTTTCCATGGCCGGACCGTTCAGCGAGGCGACAATCGGTAAAACCGATCGCTCAAGTTCGGCCATGCTGAATTTACCGGCTCGGACCGCGTTAAAGAGCACTCCCGAGCCGAGTGGCTTGGTCAAAAGCAGCGCATCCCCCGGTTTCGCTCCGGCGTTGGTTATAATTCTGTCGGGATGAACAATTCCATTCACGCACAGACCGTATTTAGGTTCGTTATCATCGACTGAATGCCCGCCGACCAGACAGGCCCCGGCCTCGACAACCTTGTCGTTTCCCCCCCGCAGAATTTCTTTAAGCATCCCCATGTCCAGATGCCCGGTGGGAAACATGACCAGGTTCAGGGCGGTAAGGGGTTTGCCGCCCATGGAGTAGATATCGGAGATCGAATTAGCCGCTGATATCTGACCGAACCAGTAGGGATCATCGACTGGTGGTGTGATAAAATCGACGGTATTTATCATAGCCACGTCATCGGAAAGACGATATACCGCAGCATCATCGCCCGTTTCAAGGCCGACCAACAGATTTTCGTCTCGTCGAAAATCGAGTCCTTTAAGTGCGTCCGACAGATCCGCCGGACCAATTTTAGCCGCTCAGCCGCAGGTTCTGGCCAAGCTGGTGAGTGTTTTCTTCTTAAAAAGCCGCATTACTGTTTCTCCTCAACGCATGTCTCTTGCTATAACTGTAGATAAGGAACCGATACATTCATATACTGTCTCTTTTCAAGATGGCTCCCTCTTGCTGAGGGTTTTTACCTCGCCATCAAGGACAATAAGCAAAAAATTCAGGGGAGCAAGATCTAATCGAATTCCAGATCTGCAGCAGATAAACAACAAGCCAGCCTCTTTTTATCCGGCCGACCGTATGCAAGAAGGAAACGTGCAAACATTAAAATTGAGTGAGGATCAACTCTTTTCTTTGCATGAGACTGCTCTGCACTATTGCAGCGAAAAGAGTATCGCTGTCCCGATGTCAGGATGTTGCAAACAAACGGCGAAGAGGAGCATTTCTCATGAAAGAACTGCGTATCGTTGCGACATCTATCATGACACAGGGGGGGTAATGCCGACAAGTCAACTTGAGCTACTGCCTGGCACATCTGATATTTTTATACCCAACC
>CBDTUM010000048.1:0-27570 GCA_965363495.1 uncultured Desulfopila sp. | reverse complement strand
GAACTCCCTATGCAGGTGCTGCGCAAGGCCTTCGATGCCGGGATGATAGGCAGTGACATTCCAAAAGAATTTGGCGGCCAGGGGTTGAGCCTGGTGGATTCGGCTTTAATTACTGAAGAAATAGCCGCGGCCTGCCCCGGTCTGGCGACATCGATTTTCGACAGTTCGCTCGGCATGGAACCGATCCTGCTCTCTTCTAATACCGAGGCAAAAAAGAAATATCTCACGGCAATCGCCAAGGACTTCAAGCTGGCCGCCTTTGCAACTTCCGAACCAACAATGGGCTCGGACGTGGCAGGTATTCGCTGCTCGGCCAAAGCTGACAAAGAAGACTATATTCTTAACGGCACAAAGTACTGGATTACCAACGGGGGTGTTGCTGACTACCTCTCGGTTTTTGCCACCATCGACCCCAAAAGTCGACATAAAGGAATCTGTGCGTTCGTCGTGGAAACGACCTGGCCAGGCGTCACCATCGGACGAGCCATCCCCAAAATGGGCCAGCGCTGTTCCAACACCGTGGGCATCAATTTCAAAGATGTGCGCGTTCCCAAGGAAAATATTCTGGCACTTCCCGGCGAAGGTTTTGTCCTGGCGATGAAAACTTTTGCCCGAACCCGGCCTATCATCGGCAGCTTCGGTGTCGGGGCAGCAAGAGCGGCCCTGGAATATGCGCTTGATTATGCTAAAAAACGACGCGCGTTTGGCATGGAGCTCGGCGCCTTTCAGGCAATCCAGTTCAAGCTCGCAGAAATGTATCAAAAGGTCGAAACATCGCGCCTGCTGACCTGGAAAGCGGCCTGGGACTCAGACCAGCAGCAGGACGGCAGAGTCAGTGCCTCAATCAGCAAACTTTATGCGACTGAAACGGCACTCGAGGTGGTCAACGAGGCCCTGCAAATTTTCGGCGGCTATGGCTACACCAAGATGTTTCCCATTGAAAAAATCCTGCGCGATGTCCGTCTGCTCCGCATCTATGAGGGAACCAGTGAAATCCAGCGCATTATACTCGCCGACTATCTGCTCAAAGAGTATAAGCCATCGCTGCCGCCCCTGGAGGATTTGCCGCTCCATCGCCAGCACGATCCCAGCAGCGCACCTGCCGGCAAGGTATGGCGGTGCAGGATCTGTGGTCATGTCCATTACGGTGATACAGCCCCGGATGCTTGCCCGTATTGCTTCTTTCCCGATACGGCCTTCAAGGAAATACAATAACGGCACCTGTTCTCTTCCCATGCCCCGTTGATGTTCCTTTATTGCTTCGGTCCCTCCGAGGAGGCTGAACTGCTACTGGTTTTACGCGCAAACCATGGGAAAAAAGCATTGGTTCTTGCCTTGTAGGCGGCAAATTCCGGATTGCCCTGGTACTTCTCCTCAAGCATCGGTATCCCTGAGACCTTGAGGAGAAGAAAAGCGATGGTCAGCGGGCTGATCAAGCCATACAGACCGGCAGGTGAAGCCAGGCCGATAAAGAAAATGCCCCACCATAAAGTCGCTTCGCCAAAATAGTTGGGATGGCGGCTGTAGCGCCACAACCCGTGCATGATGATTTTACCTTTGTTCGCGCCTCCTCGTTTGAAAACACTCAATTGCCAGTCGCTGATCGCCTCAAACAAAAAACCGATTACAAAAAGCAGGACGCCAAGAAGATCACTCCACGCCAGGGTGCCACCCGGTGCCCCGATGGTCAGCAGGATCGGAGTTGCGATCACCAGAACAACCGCACCCTGGAGCAGGTAAATCTGCAGAAAGCTGCGCCAGATTATGGTATCGCCCCACTCCTCGCGAAATTTGCGGTAGCGAAAATCTTCCCCTCTGCCGCGATGCCTCAGGCCGATATGCAGGCCAAGGCGCAGGCCCCACAGGGTGAGGAGGACAAGGAGCAGCAAGGGGCGGAGATGGAGGGTCAACACTCCACTGAAAAACCAGGCACCCCAGCAGGCAACAAGGAAGGCGGGGCCATAGGCGATATCTACAAGACTGTTGTCCCGAGCCTTCAGGCCGATCATAAACATACAGCACATAACCCATGCAAGCAGTGCAGCGGCGGTAAGAAAAATGGAGGTCATAGTGCAGTTCTCCTTTTCTGGACGAACACTAGTGGAGCCACGAACCTATTAGATACGAACCACCGCCAACCAGGGTGCAGAGCAGCGTACCCCAGGCAATATCGACGATAACCACAGCAATCGGCCAGTTGCGCAATGTGGCCAGGTTGGTGAGATCATAGGTAGCATAGGTAAAAAAGCCGAACAGTGCACCAAGCAGACAGGTCCTGGCAAGAGATCCGGCCTCCAGACCCGGGCGGACTGCAAAAAAGATTATCCCGACGATATAGAGCAAATAGAAAACAAAGGCCGCCGGCCAGTTTACTTCAGGACTGAGTAGATGGTGCAGCTGATTCTTGTAAAAATTCCGTGCTGCATAGCCCAGCCAGATCATGTCGATGGCGAAAAATACCGGGATAGTGAGCAGATAGAGTTTCAACCAGAAAATAACGCTCATAGCAAGGGTCCTCCTTTATGGAGCAGCAGTTTGTCTAGGACATAGCCCTGTTTTTCAACATTCTGTAATATTTTTGCAAGAATATCAGGATGTATTTCCGGGGTGCGACTGAGTATCCACAGGTATCGCCTGTTGGGAGTGCCGACTACTGCGTATTCATACTCCCGGCCCAGGTCGATGATCCAGTAATCTCCTCGAAAAGGCCAGAAAAAAGAGACTTTAAGGCGGGCATTGCTGGTTTTGTCGACCACCCAGGCACGCCCTCTAGCCTCACGCAACCTGCCGTCCTTCTCGTCCCGGCAACTATTTACTACATCGATCTCCCCGTCCGGACGAGCAGTATACATGGCGGTACTGTCACCGCAGCTTTTCTGGAAGCTGTTAGGGTAACGGCCGATCTCATACCACAGGCCGACATAACGATTCAGATCGACATGGGGTACAGTCTGCAAGGCTGGCAGTTCATTGCCGTGCTGGGAAAAAACACATGAGGAAAGAAGGGTGATGACAGCAGCAGCAAGAACCTGTATGGGAATAGATCGTGCTACCCGCCGGGCCGGTTTACATGTCGTCCCTGTGGCCGCTTTTTTATTCGAGCTTCTTGAATTCAGTTTGCTCATAAAATCACTTCTTCGCAAAAAAGTTTTATGAAATATCGAGGCCTCAACCTTCATCCTCTCTAATCACTATTCTATAAGCGTCAACTGACACAAAGGTCCAAGGTGTAGACAAAACCGAATGACAATCACATCGGCAGAGAGCGCGGAGATGGCAACAGTGACGAGAACGTGAAAAAACCAGTGCAGAAAATACAATCCACCTTACCCTTTGAGAATATGTTAAAAATGCAAAAACGAATGATGACATGAAGTTTGAGGAAAGAAATACCATGCGATTTGGTCTGTGCTGTCAGTTTAAAGATGAGGCAATTGCCTTTAGGACAACCACCGCCAAGGTGCTGTCGGCTATGCCGCGCAGGGAACAGCTCAAAAAACTGTCCAGGATCTGTCACGACAACAGCCAGAGTCTCGTGCAGGCTATGCAAACAGTCCAACGCCTTGGTATCGGCGCATTTCGCATCATGTCGCCGCTGTTTCCCCGGATAACTCATCCCGAGGTTGGCTACACCCTTGATGATCTCCCCGGCGCGGATACAATTGGTAATTTGCTTGCCGAAACACGATGTTTTGCCCATGCGAATGATATCCGCCTCAGCTTTCATCCCGATCAGTTTGTTGTCCTCTCATCGCCTCACCCTCAGGTTGTAACCAATTCCATCCGGGAGCTGGAATACCAGGCCTGGTTGGCCGAGGCGGTTGGGGCCGATGTCATCAATCTTCACGCCGGTGGGGTCTATGGTGACAAATTGTCGGCCCTGCAGCGCTTCTGCGAGGTTTTTGCCGATCTGCCGGGAAATATCCGCAGCCGCTTGACCCTGGAAAATGATGATGTCAGCTATACCGTATCCGACCTCCTGCCGGTGTGTGAAAAACTCGCCATTCCGCTGGTCTATGACGTCCATCACCACCGCTGCAAACCCGATGAACTGTCGGTTGAAGAAGCGACCGAGCTGGCCGGGGCAACGTGGCATCGCCTGGGAAAGGAGCAATGTTGCCACCTGTCGTCGCCGAAGGCCGGCTGGGGAGGTGGTAATCCCAAACCACATGCCGACTATATAAACCCGGAAGATCTCCCCGCCTGTTGGCGGGAACGGACAATGACTGTAGATATCGAAGCAAAAGCCAAAGAACTGGCTGTGATACGGTTGATGAATACTTTCAATAATGCAAGGTAGACAATGATACACCATGGTGCAAAAGATCTTACGGGTGGGCGATTTCTCCTGCATTTATGTTGATTTCGCGCCAAGTCTAGCCCGGCTTTCTCATGAACATTGTTGGCTAGCCGTTTGGCCTCAGGGTTGAACGTCCGCCATCAATGCTAATGATTTGCCCGGTTACCCACCCTGCCTGATCAGAAAGCAGATACACGACAAGATTGGCAATATCTGCGCTCGTGCCAAGTTTTTTGAGGGCGTGAAGCTCTGTTACCGCTGACACAACCTGTTCATTCGACAATATCGCTTCTGCCAGAGGGGTCTTCGTTAAAGAGGGGGCAACGGCATTAACCCGGATTTTTGGCGCCAGTTCAGCGGCAAGCGCAAGCGTCAACCCGCTTACCGCACCCTTTGCCATCCCCATGGAACTATGGAAGGTAAACCCCTGGCGAACCGCCACACTGGAAAAGAGAACCACCGAAGGCGTACCAGCACTTTTTTTGAGAGCCGGCAGGCCTCCTTTTACAGCAAGCGCTGCGCCCATCGCATTCACTTGAAAATCGTGCAGAAAATCAGTACTGGTAAGTCGTCGAATACTACCAATTGTAATGGTGCCGACACTATAGACAAGTCCATCCCAGGGAGCAGCAAAATCCTCAGCTACCTGGGCGAACAGGGTTTCGTCGCATACATCTCCGACCGTGTACTGAGCCTCCAGCTCAGAAGCAAGTGCAGCAAGTTTTGCCTCATTCCTGCCGACAAGATGCAGTTCATGCCCTGCAGTGCGTAAAAGCCTGGCGGTTGCCGAGCCTATCCCGCCTGAACCGCCATAAATTACAATGCGTTTTGTCATGATGCGCACCTCCTTCGATAGTTTTTTAATGGGGATAAGAGCAATTATATCGCTCTAGAATCTCGCCTGATGTAAGCAAATATAATCACTTCTGGGAAACAATTTTCCCTATCCGAATCAGCGCCAGCCAACAAAGAGGGATGTAGGCAACCGCCCACCAAGGCATATCAAAGCAGAGTGTTATGGACCTGTCGCTTGTCTCTATGAGTTTATGGCCGGTCGCTCCATAAGAGCCGATACGCCAGCTCCAAAAATCCAGGTGCCTGAATTCACAAATCGTGAAGGGCAGCCAGAACGAAAACAGCGTTTGTACCCTTCCCGTACTGCCGAGACGGATATGTCGATCTTTACAGTCGACATCAAGAAGCGAAGGCCCCCATATTGGCCAGAGATGGGTATCTGTCACGACATCCCAGACAGTCTCCGGCGATGCGGTCATTTTCCTGCAGATTGCAATCCTGTTTTTCTCAAAGCGTATCATTTGGGCCCCGAATACTTTTTTTTCCCAAATATCTTGTAGTCAACTCCGCGGCGTCAATCGATGAAAGTGATCTGATTTGTTGAAAAATGGTTGCACATGTCTCAATGGGAAGATGTTTAACCACAGCTATCACCTCAATTTCATTGCGAGTATGGGGAAATTCGCCATCGGCATTCGACATTTCTTCCTTTGTTATAATTTTGGAATAGATCAAAGACTGGGCACAGCACAGTTGCCATTTTTTTCGGCTGACACTGCGGCCAAAAATATAGTCCAGCGTCAATTCATCACCAGGACTAAAGAGGCTGCCCTGAAGATTCACCATTTTTATTGTCTCCCTGTCAATATCGTGTATTCGAAGGGACCAGTCTTTGGTCAGAGCTTTTGCCAGCAGTCGGCTGAGCAAAAGATGTATGGAGCCGGCCTCGATATAGGTATCCTTACCGGGAACCAGAACTTCAAGAATGCGCTTTGCCCGCAACGAATCGCGCAGGACGAATCGCCTGGCATCAGCCCTGGCAAAGCAGTTCATAGCGTTCAGTATTTTGGGAAAATCATCACCACGGACTTGCTCATAATACTCTATCAGATTTTTCGTCGCATCGTGTTCCGCGCGATACACAGCATGGGCAGGAGTGTTGGGAAGCAGTTCATCCGGGCGATGATCTTCAGCGAAAAACTCTTGAATGGACAACAAATCATCCCAATATGGCTCAACCTGCAGTATCTCTTTTCCAGCCTTGAACAATTGCTGAAGCAGTCGGTATTGGCCCAGGGTAAAAACCGGATAGGCGGTATCCAACTCGAGCAGATGCTCCTCGAGTTGGACATCGCCGTCAAGCGCTTTGCGGAAATCGGGATGAAGAGGCTCTTCAAGAATAATTACATCATGATGCTTCAGTATCCTGGCGGTAAGTGCCAGTGTTTCCGGACGATGCGTAGAGTAACAGAGTGTAATTTTATTCATACCTTTAGGGTAATCACGATACACTCTTCTTTGAACCATGAAGGTGCAAGCCTGGAGACATATTCTCATCTTTAGGAGATACTTTTTTGGATAACTGATTGATCAGATACAAGAGAGAAAGGGAGATGTGCTCAGGAGAGAGCCTGAAGAAACCTACAAATACATGAAAAAAAAGCAATGCCTATGCGGGTGCTGTGAAACTGGAACTTGCCAGGCATAAGGAAAGTACCTAGCAACATTGAAATCACCATGAGAACTTGATTTTTCCCACCAAGCTCCCTATAGTGCAAGTTACTCAGGTAACAGTAAAACAACCAAAAATGAGTGTGCAGTATAAAAGAGAGCCTGATTGTCGAACAGCTCTTAACGATGCCAATCTTGAAACATGGAGGATTTATGAAAGGTGAAACAATTTCCAAAGAATTTCAGAAAATGGTATGGGTTCGAGACAAAGACGGAAAAGAATATGCATGTTATATTGATGACCTTAAAAGCATTAAAAAGAAAGAAGATCTGACCGAAGAAGAAAAAGCAAAATGTACTGATCTAAGCTTAGTGTTAGGTGATAGCTGGTAAGAGTCACCGTGCTACTGTTGAATAAGGATTTTTTGCACAGCCCTTGTTGCCTGAAAAGCAATAAGGGCCTTTTTTTTGTTAATACATTGTATTGCTATCAGGGATGCTCTCTTCTTTGCACTGTGCAAAATTCCAAGGTACCCAGCAACCGACAGAACATCGCTCTGTCAAACCAAAGAGAGGCCCGGACCTGCCGGATAAACGCCGCCGACAAACAAGTTTTGAATACGAAGAGAAATATCCCAAATCTCTTCCCAACGCATTTCCTTGATGTCTTTGCGGTACAGCAGAAGATTTATCTTTTCTCGAAGATGGTTCCTCTCGACAAACAGCTCGTACCCTCTGGTTCCAATGCAGACAGGTTGCGGAACAGGCAAGCCGGCATTATAAAGCTTGAAGAGAGCGTGGCCTTTCCCCCCAATAACGACGCTGAGATTGCCTTCTGTTGCTTGCCGAGGGGTATCAGGAGAATAAATCACATGCATCGCGTATCCTGTATTCCATTACATCTTGAAAATGGGAGACCAGGACATAATGAGAGACTGCTATGTTTATAAAGGCTGTGGTCGGAGAGGCGAGAAATTTTTCAAGATAGGGATGCCTCTGTAGATATATTTTCTCGTATTCAAGTCTTTCTAACTCAGCAACGAGTCGCGCTTTTCCAATTACAGTGACGGCCATGGCGGCATGAAAGTCATTCTCACTATTGGAACGACTGTCGATCAGCAGCGAAACTCGCGATTCTTGAATGAGGTTCTGATGCTTGCGGGTCGATTTGCCGGTGGCAACAACGATGTTTGCCAGGTCAGAAGTAAAGGCAAACGCCATTAAGCTGGAATACGGTTGCCCATCTCTTTGGGTCGACAATACTGCCAGTTGCTGACTGTCGAGCAGACTTAATATTTTTCCCTGAATTTCCTTTTCTAAAACAGACATAGCCTCTCCCGAGCCGAGTTGCATGCCTCACAGATCGTTTTGTTGTTTTTCTTCAACGACAACAATCCGTAAGGCACTAAAACTGATTGGAGTTTAGTGCTCCGCTGGCCAGAAAACTGGCATTATTCGCCGATGAGGGGCAGTTCCTTGTCAAGGGTGAAATAGACGAGAAACTTTGATTCATCATTATCATTACTATAGCTTCGGCGTTTGATTTTCTGTATCAATTCTGGATTATTTTCTTCACGGGCCTTTTTCAAAAAAAGTCTTTTGCCTTTATAGCCAGTACCTTCTTCAACGAAAAGGAAGGTTGCCGAGGGATTGGATTGCAGGTTGTGATGCGTGAGACGGTCTCGCATGATAAAGGCCAAGGTCCCCTCTTCCAGAAAATGCGGCCGCGAATACACTGCAGCATCGACCTTTCCGTTACTGTCGGCAGTAGCTAAGACGCCAAATCCTTTCGTGCTTTCGAAGTATTCCTGTAAATTTTTCATATTGTTCCCTTTTTTGTTTGTGGTTTGTCTATCATTAATAAAAAAACATCCCGGGTAAACATACACCAGCACTGAACCTGTGATCTATGCGACCGGAATATCAGAGAGCTTTTTTATGGCTCAAGTTGAACAATCGGCGGAGGATGGAGCAGACCTTCAATCCACCGTGACGGCCAGCCTTGCTGCCCATTCAGGGCTCCCAGGAGAGCGCCCAAGACAGCGCCCCTGCCAGCATTGTCGCCGCCGCATAGAGTGTTAGCAACCAGTCCGTCCTCTGGTGCATTGTGATACTTAAGGGCAAGATAGAGTGTAGCCGGGACAGACTGGTCAACATAACATGCTAACGAAAAATGTTTGCCCACGACAATCGAATCCGGGTATCCAATAAAGCCATGGAGAGACTGTACGTCAATATCCAATGGCGATTCTCTGCTCCCCGCGATAATGGACTGCTCAAGTGATGCTCCTCTCAGAAGGTGCAGAAGGGTGACGGCAATCAACTTCCCCCACTTTCCCATGGTTGAGCCGCCATGGGTTAAAGAAAGATGCTGTAATGCTACTTCCATTGCATAAGCAGGGTTCCTGGAAAACACAATCACCACGGGGAGCATCAGGCTGAATCCACCAATATGGTTTTCATCCATCCGGCCGCACTGAGCAGGTTCTTTTCCTCTGCCATAATTTATGAAAAAATGTCTGAGATACTCTTCGACATAGGTATCTTTATGGTGGCCGGGTATGGACATAAAAGCTATAAGCCTGTCAAGCCAGGATTTGGCTGAGTAGTTGCCGTCGCCTTGCAACAGGAGCAGAAGTTCTCTTGCCAGTTTAAGATTGAGTGTGTTTTCTCCGGCTCGAAGGAACTGATGGTAGTGGATATCTCTTTTGCCCCAGTATTGTGCCTGCTCGTGAAGGATGTCAGCGGTTCCAGGTGGCGGTTTATAAGATGAGCGCCAGAGAATCGAGTCGGGATGTGGATTACGGGGGCGCTGGTAGTCTGTAACCTTGCCATAATCGTCCCTAAGAGCCTGGGTGTTGTAATACCAGTGAACCGGCATCGCCAGAGCATCTCCGATAAACATACCGAAAAGAGCACCAGTAACACGATCTATTGCTGAAATGGAATTGCTCATGTGCATTGTCAAAACTCCATTATGCCCACCATCTGACAGGTATACCCGCTTAAAGAAAAGGGGGCATTGGCTTCATCTGTTAATAATAAACCGATATCAGTAGGCAGAGCTAAAAACAGAATTGACTGTAATTTGAGGTAACTATAAACCTGAGGCATGTCCAGCCGGTTATGCCCAGCCTGCTCGGTACCTTTTCTTTTTATTAAACAATAGGGCAACCAGGACCTTTTTCAATAGAGGTAGAAAAAATCGTTTGTTAATAGCTATTAGCATCCTGGGGAATTACATTAAGCATCAGCAGCCTGCAAACAACGAGTCTATTTTCGTAATCCCAATAATACCCGTCATTACCTCTTGCCTTCTGGAGGAACAGAATATGAACACTTATACGCTTGTCAATTGTCGAACAACAGATGAGCTTTCCGCCTAGCCTGCTCCATTCTATTGTTTTTACGGGATAGTAAAAGATACGCAATTTCTCCTTGAATTATTCAAACGACTGTTTTAGATACTTGTTTAAATCATATGTTTTCATGGGAGATTTCATGCCTGATCAAACAACGCCAACCAAGGAACGAATCTTCACATCAGCCAGCCTGATCTTTGGTAAAAAGGCTTCAAGGATGCCACCATCCGCATGATCGCTCAGGCGGCACAGGTCAATATCGCCGCAATAAATTATCATTTTCAGGGCAAAAAAGGATTGTATGAAGCTGTTCTCGAAGATGTTTTCTGCACAGGTTTCAGGCGTTTTCCGGCAACTCTAGAGGTAGGCACCAACGCCGACCCGGAAGAGCGACTCCGGGCCTTTACCGGAGGGATGTTCTATCGCCTGCAGAGCCGCGAGGGATGGGGCGGCATGTCCGGCCAGGGGCGATTGATCGCCAGGGAGCTGCTCGACCCAAGCCCAGGTTTTTCCTTAATTCTCGACAGATACATCAAGCCACATAAAGACCTGCTCCTCACCATCATTGTCGACATTATGCAGCTCAACCCCGGCCCGGACAAACTCCGGTCCTGCACCGTAAGCATTATCGGCCAATGTATCTATTACGCCTTGGCCGCATCGGTCATCCGCCAGGTCTTTGCCGACAATTCCGCCACAGAAGACAATCTCGATCACCAGGCAGACTCCGTCTGGCTCTTTTCTCTCGGAGGAATTGCCAGGATTAAAGAGGAATTTCTTTCACCATCGAAGGCAGAATTATGAAAAAAAGGGTACGCATCGTTCTCCCCCTTGTTGCACTCGTTATTGCCGGTATTTTTGTATTCAATGTCTTCAGCCACCGAAGAGAGAGCGCAGCATTGCGGTTTTCCGGTAATATCGAAGTCACCGAAACCCAGATGAGCTTTAGAATTCCAGGTCGACTGCAAGAAAGGATGGTGGAAGAAGGCGATACGGTCAAGGCCCAGCAGTCGGTGGCCAGGCTCGATAAAAGTGATCAGACCATTGCCCTGGCGCAGGCTGAGGCCAATCTGGCCTACACCAAAGCAGTCCTCGCGGAACTTGAGGCAGGCAGCCGAAAAGAGGATATTGCCCGGGCCGAAGCCGCTGTCATGCAGGCCCGGCAGAGTCTGACGGAATTACAAAACGGCAGCCGTACCCAGGACATCGAGAGTGCAAGGGCAGACCTCGACAGCGCAAGAGCCGCAGAGCAATCGGCCATCATTGAGCTGAAACAGGCCAGGATTGATCAGAACCGGTATATTAATCTGTACCAGGAGAAAAGTATCAGTAAAAATACCCTTGAAACCTTTCAAGTCAACTTTAAGACAGCCGAAAACAGGGTAAAAGAAGCAGCCGCGCGGAGCAAAGCGGCCAGCCAGCGGCTCGAGCTCCTCAAGATTGGTCCACGCATCGAACAGCTGCATAAGGCCGAAGCTGCGCTGCAGCAAGCCGAGGCGGAGTATGCGCTGATCAAGGCAGGACCGCGACAAGAGACGATCGACCAGGCACGTGCCAAAACACGAATTGCCCTGGAAACCGTCAATCAGGCGAAACAACAACTGAACTATACCGAACTGCCGGCTCCGATGGATGCTGTGGTGCTCAGCACCTCGGCCGAAGCAGGAGAATATCTCAATCCCGCTTCTCCGGTACTGACTCTCGGGCAAATGAATAAACCTTGGCTGCGTGCCTATATCCATGCAACCGATCTTGGCCGAATAAAACTGGGCCAGAAGGTCGAGGTGACAACCGATGCCTTCCCCGACAAGACCTACCCCGGCCGGGTAAGTTATATCAGCAGTCAGGCCGAATTTACCCCCAAGACGGTGCAGACCTTTGAGGAACGAGTCAAACTGATGTACCGGATCAAGGTTCTGCTCGTAAATCCGGACAATGAACTCAAACCCGGTATGCCCGCTGATGGGTATATAGACTTCGGCAGCCTCTAAATATGGCCAATCCTGCCGGCGATAATGCCATACGCCAACAGAAGGCGACAGAAAACGCATCTCCTGCCATTGCCGCGGAAGGCCTGACCAAAACATTCGGTGCGCTCACCGCTGTCGATCAATTGCGACTCACTGTCTTTCCCGGCGAGATCTTCGGTCTGGTCGGCCCGGACGGGGCGGGCAAATCGACCACCCTCCGTATGCTGGCCACCATCATGGATGCTGATTCGGGAACGGCCCGGATCGCCGGCTTTGACACCTTAAAAGAGGCTGCAGAAGTCAAAGACCATCTGGCCTATATGAGCCAGAGATTCGGCTTGTATCAGGATCTCACCGTCGGGGAAAATATCGATTTTTATGCCGATCTCTACGGTATGAGCCGTAAGGGGAGACAGAAGCGCATTGAAGAGCTGCTCGATTTCAGCCATATGCGCCCCTTCATCCGGCGCCGGGCAGGTAATCTCTCTGGCGGCATGAAACAAAAACTCCAGCTGGTTTGCGCACTTATCCACACCCCGAAGGTCCTCCTGCTTGACGAACCAACCAATGGCGTTGACCCGGTGAGTCGTCGGGATTTCTGGCGAATACTCAATCAATTACGCGAGCAGAAGGTGGCGGTGCTGATCACCACTGCCTATCTCGATGAAGCGGAACGCTGCGACCGGGTCGGCCTGATCGACCAGGGAAAGCTCATGGCCGTCGGTACTCCAGGTGAAATAAAAAAACTGATGGATGGCCGGATATTGGCGATCAGATCCCGGCAGGCCAGAAAAATAGTCAGCCTGCTCCGCGAGAAACCTTTCACCAAAAGCGTCAATCTCTTTGGCGATACGGTCCACCTGGTCTGCAGTGACAGCAACGAAACTCACAAGCAGGTCGCCGATCTTCTTGATCTGGAAAAAATCGACTATGAACAGATTCGCGAGGCTCAGCCGTCCCTTGAAGACGTTTTTGTCAGCCTTCTCGGCAAAAGCGAGGAGCAGACCCCGGAGGCCGAAAAGAGTGCGCAGATAGTAATGAAGTCTGCGGCAGACATCGACACCCTGGCCGTGCAGGTGGAGCACCTGACCCGGCGATTCGGCACCTTCACCGCCGTTGACGATGTCGGCTTTCAGGTAAAAAAGGGTGAAATCTTTGGTTTTCTCGGACCGAACGGCGCTGGAAAAAGCACCACAATCCGCATGCTCTGCGGGCTGCTCAGCCCCACTTCCGGAACAGGGACGGTGGCCGGCTTTGACATCCTCATCCAAACCGAACAGATCAAGCTGCATATCGGTTATATGAGCCAGAAATTCTCCCTTTATGAAGATCTCACCGTCACGGAAAATATCAGTTTTTACGGCGGCATCTACGGCCTGAGCGGCCAGCGACTGGAACAGCGCCTCAACTGGGCGGTTGCGATGGCCGGCCTGCAGGACCATAGGACCAGCCTTACCGCCATTCTCAGCGGCGGTTGGAAACAGCGTCTCGCCCTCGCCTGCGCCATACTGCATGAGCCGCCGATCATCTTTCTTGACGAACCGACCAGCGGCGTCGATCCTCTCAGCCGTCGACAGTTCTGGGACCTCATCTACTCGATGGCCGAACAGGGCATCACCATTTTCGTCACCACCCATTACATGGAAGAAGCCGAATACTGCGACCGCATCGCTCTTATCTACGATGGGAAGATGATCGCATCCGGCTCGCCGATGGAGCTGAAGACCAGGTTCATGCACGATAAGATTATCGATTTGCGCTGTGCCGATCCCCAGAGCCTGATTCCTTCCCTGAAGGCTTTGCCTGAGGTTCGCGATGCGGCGCTTTTTGGTTCCGGCCTGCATATCGTTGCCCCGGAAGATACGACTGCCACAGCAGCAATCAGGCAACTGCTTGCCGGCCGTGGCCTGGACGAAGACACCTTTGCTATGGAAACCATCCTGCCGAGCATGGAGGATGTCTTTATCTCGCTTATCGAAGAGGTGGACCGAAAAAAAGACAGCGAGGTTGATAAACAATGAACTTCAGACGTCTAACCGCTGTGGCCCGCAAAGAATCCCTGCACCTGGTGCGCGATTGGCGGAGCCTGACTTTAGCCCTGGCCATTCCGCTGATACTTATTCTGCTCTACGGCTACGCCCTCACCCTTGATTTGCGGCTGGTGCCGACAGTGGTCTGGGACCAATCGCGTACTCCCGAGAGCCGCGAGCTGCTCAGTCTCTTTCAGAGTTCACCCTATTTTACCATCAACGGGTTTCATGACGATTACCGTGGTCTGCAAAAGGAACTCGACCAGGGCAGTGCCATGGTCGCCCTGGTTATCCCCGGGGATTTTGCCACCAAAGTACGGGCCGCCAAGCCGGTAAAAATCCAGATTATAGGTGACGGCAGCGATGCCAACACCTCCAGGCTGGCCATGGGCTATGCGGCAAATATCGGGACCATCTATGCTCTTGAGGTCGCCTCGAAACAGATGCAGAGTAAAGGAAAGGGAAAGCTGGAGCAGCCGATCGAATTAATCCAGCGTTCCTGGTACAACCCCGACCTGCGCAGCCAGAACGTACTTATCCCCGGGATCATTGCCCTGGTCATGATCGTTGTCGCCGCACTGCTGACCAGCACCACGGTGGCCAAGGAATGGGAGACAGGAACCATGGAACAGTTGATCAGTACCCCGCTGCGGGGTCCTGAATTGATTTTCGGCAAAGTCATTCCCTACTTTTGTATCGGCATGATCGATGTAGCCATGGCGGTGCTGATCGGTAAATGGATATTCAATGTGCCGATAGTCGGCAACGCCGGACTCTTATTTGCTCTCTCCGCCTTTTTTCTGACCGGTGCTTTATTTTTCGGGATGACGCTGAGTATTAAACTTAAATCCCAGGTCCTGGCCAATCAATTGGCTATCATTGCCGGTTTTCTGCCGACGCTCATCCTGAGTGGTTTTGTGTTTGCTATCGAAAATATGCCGGTACCCCTGCAATTCCTCACCTATATCGTCCCTGCCCGGTATTTCATTGCCATCCTGCGCGGTATTTACTTAAAAGGCATCGGCCTGGAAATACTCTGGCTCGACGCTTTATTTTTAGCAATATACGCGCTGCTGATGATAGTTCTGGCCAACCGTAGTTTTTCCTTCAAACTGGAGTAGAAGATGCTGCAGCGCCTGTACCGTATGCTTATCAAAGAATTTTTACAGATGCTTCGCGATCCACGGATGCGGGTGGTTATTTTCGGCATGCCGGTTATCCAGTTGACTATCATGGCCTTTGCTTTAACCACCGATGTGACCAATATCCGCCTGGCAGTGCTGGACATGGATAAAACCCCCGCCTCAAGAGAACTTATCAGCAGCTTTACCGCCTCTAACTATTTTCGCATCTCCGACTACCTGCTCTCACAAAAGGAGATCACACCCCTGCTCGACCGCGGCGACGTCCGGGTGGTACTGCAGATCCCGGCCGGATTCAGCAAAGACATTCTCCATGAGCGCACCGCCGGCGTACAGCTCATCACCGACGGCACCGACAGCAACAGTACCTCCATCGTCCTCGGCTACGCCGGCATAATCGTCAGTAATTACAATGACAAAAAAATACAGGAACGGCTCGGCAGAAAAGGCACCACCACCGCACCGGTGCAGATAAAGACCGAAAGCCGCGCCTGGTACAATAGCAACCAGGAGAGCAAATTTTATTACGTCCCTTCGCTGATTGCCACCATGCTCTATATTTTCAGCCTGCTGCTGACCAGTATCGGCATCGTCCGGGAAAAAGAAATAGGCACTATCGAGCAGGTAATGGTCACCCCTATCCGGGGCATCGAATTTATCCTCGGTAAAACCATCCCCTATATGATCACCGGCTATATCACGATGTCAATAATGCTCATTGTCGCCTATTTTCTCTTTGGCGTCCATGTGCAGGGCAGCCTGCTGCTGCTCTATGGCCTGACCGGGATCTACCTTGCCGGCAACATGGGTATTGCCCTTCTTATCAGCGGCAGTGCGGCGACCCAGCAGCAGGCACTGCTCACCAGTTTTCTGATCCTGATGCCCTCGGTCATGCTGAGCGGTTTTATGTTCCCGATCAGCAATATGCCCGATCCGGTTCGCTACGCCACCATCATTAACCCGATGCGCTGGTATCTTGATATCCTGCGGGGCATTGTCATGAAAGATGTGGGAATTTTCGCCCTCTGGCCGGCAATCGTTGCCCAAACTGTCCTGTCTGTCGCTTTTCTGACTCTTGCTATCGGCAGATTCAAAAAGACGTTATCTTGAAAGACTTTTCGAAGAAGGGCGCCACTCGTCACTCTTTTCACCAGAGAATGTCGCAATGAGAAAATATACCGGATTGATCATATTGGGTACGCTCGTCTTGTACCTTATAAGTGTTGTGGTACCGATGGTGCTGCCTGTGCCGACCTTTCTGGCATGGCTGGTCTGCCTGCTTACCTGGCAGACCCTTGGCAAAAGTGCAACCCGCCAGACTTTAGTACTCTTATCAACCGGTGTTGCGGCCCTGCTCTTTGCCGCTGCCCAGGGCGTCTTTCTTGGCTGGAAGCAGATTCTCGCCGTCAACCTGCCCCTGCTCGCCATGTTTGTTGCCGTGGCTTTTCTTACCCTGACGAATCGAAGCATTGAGGATCCTGACCTGCCGCACGGCAACAAAGCTGTGGTCACAACGGCGATTGGCACGCATCTGCTCGGCGCCGTGATTAACCTGTCGGTACTGTTTGTATTTGGGGATCGGCTGCAGAAAAGCGGCACCTTGAGCAAAGAGCAGATGATTATTCTGGCCCGCTCGTTCTGTGCCGCAGCATGGTGGTCCCCCTTTTTTATCGCCACTGGTGTTGCGCTCACCTATGCACCCGGAATGCACTGGAAGGAAACCCTCATTCCGGGAGCCATCATGAGTGGCATCGCCATAGCCTACTCTCTTTTTGAAGTGTGTTTCATCAGAAAAACGGAGTTCTCCGGGTATCCAATCAAGATTGAAAGCCTGACGGTTCCTCTCTTTCTCGCGGCCGTCGTCATCATCAACCATCATGTTTGGCGTGACATCAGCGTACTGCATCTGATCTGCGTGGTTGCACCGCTGGGCGCAGTGCTGTTTATGAAAGGCAGGCCAAGAATGGCAACACTGCATGATTTTATAGTCAACAGGATATCGTCGGTCAGCAGCCAGTTTACCCTGTTTCTGGCTGCAGGAGTATTTTCTACCGGTATAAAATCGATTATCGATGTGTATCCGGCTCTGTTCAGCCTTGAAGGTGCAAGCTTTACCCCCGTATTATTTGCCATGGTCCTGGGCACGATGATCATCATCGGAATTATGGGCGTCCATCCGATCGTCAGCATCGCAATCGTCAGCCCACTCCTGCTGCCTCTTCATCCAGACCAGTCACAACTGGGTTTTCTGTTTCTCTCCAGCTGGGCTATTTCAACCGGCAGCAGCCCCTTATCGGGAGTAGGGCTGGCTCTGGTAAGCAGGTACCATGCATCACCTCGAACAATAATAGAGAGCAATTGGCATTATGCGCTTATGATGTGGGCAGTTGCCTCGGCAATGAATATTGTGTTTTTTGTATAGGGGGAATAGCCGCATGATAAAGACAATCGATACGGAAAAAAAGCCGATTAAACTCTGGCTGGAAGATATCGATTACGATACCCTGGAGCAGGCCAGAAATCTGGCCAACCTGCCTTTTTTGTATCATCATGTGGCTATCATGCCGGACGCCCATGTCGGTTACGGCATGCCGATCGGCGGTGTGGCGGCAACTGTAGATGTAATCATTCCCAATGCAGTGGGCGTCGATATCGGCTGCGGCGTATGTGCGGTACAGACCTCATTGCATCATCTGACACAGCCGCAGCTGAAAAAAATCATTCAGG
Source organism: uncultured Desulfopila sp. (assembly GCA_965363495.1). GTDB lineage: Bacteria > Desulfobacterota > Desulfobulbia > Desulfobulbales > Desulfocapsaceae > Desulforhopalus_A. The sequence continues at coordinate 9,573 of CBDTUM010000048.1, read as the reverse complement.
CGGTCCGGCAGACCATACCCCTTGGTTTCAAGCATCATACGTCAGCACAACCCCATGAAAAAATGCCCCACATCAGGGAGATGTTCACGGAAAAAGAGCTGCCAGTGATCCACCGGGAATATGACAATGGTCGCCTGCAGCTCGGCACGCTCGGGGGTGGCAACCATTTCATCGAATTCCAGCGAGGAGATGACGATTGCATCTGGCTAATGATCCACTCCGGCAGTAGAAATATCGGCTACCAGGTGGCGGGCCATTATAATCGGCTGGCGATCGCCTACAATCAGGCCCATGGCGCAAAAATTCCGGCGAAATGGCAGCTCGACTGTCTGCCGGTGCAGTCGGCGGCTGGGCAGAGTTATCTGCTGGAGATGCGCTACTGCGTCCAGTTTGCGGCGGCCAACCGCCTGGCGATGATGCATAAAGTCAGCGAGATTCTGCTCGATTTCGAACCATCGGTTACCCTTTCTCCGGCCCTTGATGTCGCCCACAATTATGCATCGCTGGAGGAGCATTTCAGCAGAGAAGTCTTCGTACACCGGAAAGGGGCAACCAGGGCGGCAGCAGGACAAATAGGAATCATACCCGGCTCTCAGGGGAGCACCAGTTATATTGTTCGGGGCTTGGGCAATAAAGAAAGTTTTTGTTCCTGCTCACATGGGGCGGGCAGAAAACTTGGCAGAAAACAGGCACAACGGCAGCTTGACCTGAAAGAGGAAATTCGTTACCTCGAACAACAGGGCATTGTCCACTCCATCCGTAGTAAAAAAGATCTCGATGAAGCGGCAGGAGCCTATAAAGATATCGCTCAAGTAATGGACAACCAGCGCGATCTTGTGCAAATCATCACGACACTCAAGCCGCTGGCTGTGGTAAAGGGATAACTTACAGTCCTGCTACCTTTCAGGGGGCCAGCCTTTCAATGGTCCACGTATTTGATTCCCCGTTTTTACTATAAAGGAAGCGGTCGTGGAGGCGGTTTTTTCTTCCCTGCCAGAACTCGATTTCAACCGGTTCGACACGATAGCCACCCCAAAAGGACGGTAGCGGAACCTTGCCGGCACCGATTTTTCTTTTCATCTCAGCAAATTTCTGCAGCAGCATCTGTCTCGACGACAGGACCTGGCTCTGACTTGAGACCCAGGCGGCCATCTGGCTTTCTTTTGGCCTGGTCATAAAATATCTGGCGGATTCAGCGGTTGATACCTTGGCGGCAGTCCCATTGATCATAATCTGGCGCTCCAGATCAAGCCAGACAAAGAGCAGACTCACCTTGGCATTATCCTGTATCTCCTGGGCTTTTCTACTCTTTAAATTAGTAAAAAAAACAAATCCCTTCTCGTCATAGTATTTCAACAATACTGTTCTCTGGTGCGGTTGACCAATACTGCCCACGGTAGCCAGAGTCATCGCTGTCGGGTCGGCAATGTTGATTTTTTGCGCCTGCTCAAACCACTCGGTAAACTGCAATACCGGGTCACTCTTCAAGTTGGAACGAGAGAGACCTCCCTTCAAATATTCCCGGCGAAACTGACTAAGATCCACAAATCTCCTCTCTCATAAAAAAAACGCTGGTGCCAATACCCTTAAGTATTAGCAACAGCGCTCAGTACAAATTGAACAATTTGACAAAACATCTCAAGCAGATAAGTAAAATATTTCCTGTGGGCGCACAACAGAACAGATGCAGGTTGTTATGCACTTTGGGTAATTTTTACGACGCCATCAAACCTCTTTGATGCCTTCCAGTTTCCAACCCTCAGTCCCAACTTGCCTGGCCCATGTCCATTCTTCGTTAAACTTGACGGGCGTGGTCATACTTCCCTCAACCAGATCGCCGCTTTTATCGTTCACGGTGTAGTCAAGCAGGTTGGCGGAAAAGTGCACCGTCACAAAATCTTCCCGGCCGTCGCTTCCAGCCTGGACAATCTCCAGATTACGAATAGCTATCGATTCGAGTTTGTTGATATGCCCTTTCCTGCGCATTTCTTCGAATTGACTGGCATATTCGCCGGCCAGCTGCTCACCAAGTAGATGTTTATAGGAATCTAAGTCCCTGCGCATCCAACCGGCCTGGACCTTAAAGAATACGTCGGAGGCAACTTCCGTGAAATATTTGGCATCAAAATCCTTGTCGTGTTCACGAATCTGATCAATTCCATCGTCCAAGAGATTACCGCCGATATCCGGGGTCGAAGGCGGCGGCTGCGCACTATTGCCGAAGGCACCGCTAAACATATTCGATGGACTCTGCTGCCCGGGATTTTGTTGATAAGACTGATAGCTATTTTGCCGTGGTTTTGTCGAAAACCTTTTAAACAAAAAATAGGCGAGCCCCCCCAGAACCAGCAGAGGCAATATGCCCATGCCCGAGCCTCCGGCGCCAAACATCGACCCAAAGAGCATCCCACCGAGTGCTCCGCCAAGGAGCCCCCCGGCCAGACCACGACCAAAACTACCTCCTTTCTGGTTCGGCGCAACGGACCCCATACTCTTGCTCGGAGTCCTGGGGGTCATTTTAAAGGACCTGCCGCCCCCAAAAGACCTGGCATCAGCGTAATCCGCCGTCAATCCAGCTTCCAGCAAAGTAAAGGCCATAAATAGCATTAACATCGGTGCCAATTTTTTACAAAACATCATCATATCTCACATCCAGTTGATTTTTTTAATTGATCATCTACAAACCAGGGATACAGTATAGTACAACTTTGGCAAGAAGCTAGAAAAAGTAAGGAATTAAAAAAACGATAATCTCCTAAAAACCTAAGATAAGAGATGGCTAAGTAAAAAGCTTCATATGCGAGGCGTAAGATTTTTATATTATTTCGGCGTACTAGAGTACGTCGTAATGATATAAAATGCAACGCCCAACGGAAGTGCCCTTGGGGTACAACGAAGCAGATGAAGAGTTTTTACGACGCCAACAAAGGAATCTGCATGTTGATCGTCCACCCACCGCTCACCAAGCCCTGCGAACCACCGGCAGCGCTTGCCTATCTCTCGGCTGCGCTTGATGCTCATGGCCACCCGTGCACGATCTGCGACATGAATATCGAAGGTTTGCATTTCGTATTAAATACAGCGGAGCCAGCTGAAGATACCTGGTCCAAAAGGGCGTATAAACATCTACAACAAAACATTTCGGCATTGCAGACGAAAGAGACCTACAACAATGGTGACAGATATCGACGGGCAGTAGCGGATATTAACCGTATACTCGAAATCGCGGGGAAAGGGTCTGGCCTGCAGCTGTCGCTGGCCAATTATCAGGACGAGACCAAATCTCCTTTAAAGAGCGGTGATTTGCGCCTGGCCGCTCAAGAATACACGACCAATATTTTTTTCCCTTACTTCAGCAAAAGACTGGAGGAACTGCTCGCCACCGACAATTCCGGTTACCTTGGCTTTTCCCTGAACTATCTCAGCCAGGCACTGTGCACCTTCGCGATGATTGGTTATCTGAGAGCGCAGCACCCGGAAGTACAAATCATTGTGGGCGGCGGCCTGATCACCACCTGGCTCAGCCAACCGCAGTGGCGCAATCCTTTCGTTGGGCTGGTGGACCACCTTATCGGCGGTCAGGGGGAAGGGCCGCTGCTGAAGCTGCTGGGAACGCAGCGAAAATTGAACCATGTGCGGCCCGATTTCACTCCTTTAACCAACAACCGCTATCTTTCTCCCGGTTTCATCCTTCCCTATACCAGTTCCTTTGGCTGTTTCTGGAAAAAATGCAGCTTCTGCCCGGAAACAAGTGAAGACAACCCCTATCAACACGTCGCACCGAACACCACCATAGCCGATCTGCACGCCTTGACCGCAACGACCTCTCCTGCCCTCATTCATCTGCTCGATAATGCGCTCAGCCCATCAACTTTGCAGGCTCTGGCGGACAATCCCCCACCTGTACCCTGGTATGGTTTTGCCCGCATCGACACGCTCCTTGCCGACCGGGAATTTTGCCGCCGTTTGCATGCTTCCGGCTGTAGTATGCTGAAGCTCGGTCTCGAATCAGGAGATCAAGAGGTGTTAAACTCTATGCATAAAGGAATTGATCTGAAACTTGCCGCACGAGTACTGGAAAACCTGCATGAGGTCGGTATTGCGACCTACGTCTATCTGCTGTTCGGTACCCCGGCCGAGGGTCGCTCGGAAGCTGAACGAACTCAGTTATTTGTAGAAGAACACCACCAGGCCATTGATTTTCTCAACCTGGCAATCTTTAACCTGCCTGCCTGCAGTCAGGAGGTTGCAAGCCTTGAAATCACCGATTTTTATGAGGGAGATCTGTCAATTTACCGTAATTTCAGCCACCCGAAAGGATGGAACCGGGGTGAAATACGACGTTTCCTGGAGAGCTCCTTCAAGCGATCTCCGCACATTGCCGCTATCCTCCGGCACGATCCTCCGTTTTTCACTTCAAACCATGCACCGTTTATGTGAGTACAGAAGATGAGCCCTTCTTCCTCAGCTCCCCGAGCATCTTGGCCATGTTTTCTGCCGACTCCCGGTGTTGTGACCTCGGAAAGGGAACAGGAACGGGAACATGCAACAATACCGTTGCACCGCAACCTAGGCGCGGCATCCCCCTAACTTTGAGTAATTAATAAGTATATCTATTATTTGAGAAATAAAATGCACTATAATTGTTGCACGTCCTCGTATTAGTCTAGGCTGATTCTACATTCGCATGCCTCCAACCTGCCCCGATATTTTTAATCATTGGGGTGCAATTCTCCTCGATCTTTTTTACCGGAACCCTATTTTTTATGGACCAGCGAGTAACTACTTCATGATTTGTTTGCCATAAAATGTTTACATAGAAAACAGACGAGCTGTCAGTCATTTCTGGCATAATATTTGCTGCAAAAGATAACACCTTATATGCACATGAAAAAACGGTATTTTCACTTTTGAACAGGTCTGAGACCTTTTACTCAAGGAGGGCGAAGAAGAGAAAATAGAACAGCAGGATGCAAATTTACTGTCTGTATTACTTATTATTTTTAATTCATGAGGAGAGTTATGACAAAGAATCGTCGATTTTTTTTATTTGCAGCATTGGCTGTCGTAGCCATTGGAATGTGGCTGGAACCGGCTTGGGCCGGCAAACTACAGGACGCTATCGCCTCGGTTCCGGCGGGAACCGGCAGTGGTCAGATTGATCCCAGTAAACCTGCCGGCTTTCTTGGTATTCCCGGAGGGCCACAGGTAAATCTGATTGTCGCCTTTTTCTGGGCAGTGTGGGTTGGCTGGATTTTTTCTACGGTAGGTGCCTTCGGCGGGGTCATGGCCGGTGTCGGGCATATGAGTATCTTCGGTCTTGGCGGCTATGCCAAATCTTTCAAGGATACCGCTCCTGCACTGAATAAGGCTATCACCGACTCAATTCGCGGATCCAACCAGTATCTTGTTGGCCTGTCGGCCCTTATCTCGTCATTTAACTATTACCGCATGGGCCGTCTCGTTGTACCACTGGCCGTATCTCTCGGACTTGGCTCCATTCTTGGTGCCTGGGGTTCGGTATCCCTCACGGCCGGCAAAATTTCCTTCTCGCAATATCAGGGGTATTTTGGCCTCTTTGTACTGGCTCTCGGCATATATCTTTTTTATGAAACCTCCTCCACAGGACAGGCCAGTAAAAAGAAAGCCAAGTCGGCCGCACAGGCCTTCGAGGCAACGGTAAAAAAACAGAAAAGCGGCGAGAAAGTAGATACCGCTGCACTGGGTGTCAAAGTAACAAAATTTTCCCTGACGGAAGTTTTATTCACTTTTTACGGCGTTGAGTTCAGGTTTAATCCTCTTATCCCTTTTCTCGGTGGTATCGTCATTTCTGCTGTTGCTGCGTTTCTCGGTGTGGGTGGTGGTTTTCTCCTGGTACCCTTTCTGACCAGCGTTGCCGAACTGCCGATGTATCTGGCAGCCGGAACCTCGGCTCTGGCTGTTCTGATCAGCATGATTACCAGTATCATTACGCTTATATCCAAAGGTGTGCAGTTCGATTGGGTATTGATTGGTCTGGAACTTGTAGGTATCGCGGTAGGCTCGGTTATCGGGCCAAGAACGTCGAAATATTTCTCCGATCTCTGGCTCAAACGATTATTTATCGTGCTGGCTTTGTATGTTGGCGTTGATTATGTTTTAAGAGGTTTTCTCAACATCAGAATGTTCGGTTAATATATAATCGGCCCTGCGTCTTTAACATCTTTACAGATTATTTCTAAGTCACTAAAGAAAATAATCTGTAAAGGTATCTCTATCGGCTTTCGGGGTAACAGGCTCCGGGCCCAACTCCTGGAGCCTGTTTTATGACATTCAGCTCGTTTTCTCTTTTTTTTGATCCCTGGCTCATCGCGCCCTTCCGCTGGCTACCTTCGCCAACGGCGGGATATCTTTTGGGTGTGGTTGTGCTTGCCTTGTACTGTATTATTCTTGGCGATCTCTCAGCTACATTGGTTACCTATTTCAACACCAAATATATAAAAAAAATTCAGGGTGAAATGGACCGGCATCACAATCTCTCGGAACAAGCCCTCATGATGGGTGATAAAGAGAGCTACAAGGCGGTCAACAGCCAGGCTCTCGATGCCTTCGGCCACTCATTCTCCCTCGGCGCAGCAATTTTTTGTGTCTCTATCTGGCCAATGCCCTTTGCCCTCGCCTGGCTGAACCTGCGATTTGCCGATGCCCCTCTGGAACTCCCTGTCCATCTTCCATTTCTCGGCAACACAGTAGAATATTTCCCCTCTTTTTTGTTGCTCTATATTGCGACCAGGATGATATATTCCAGCGTGATGAGAAAATTCAGCTGGTATTCGGGGACAAAAGCAAGACTTGCCGGGCAGGTTGAGGTTGCCTGAGGCTTCGTCCGTATGAGGCATTGATGAGCACTTCTTCAGCAGAAAAAAATGAATCAGCAGGCTTCTGGCGATTCTGGCGATATCGGTTCATGAAGATTTTCTCACCCGGCCGTCTGCTGCAAGATAAATACACGGCTTTTCGCGAGGTTTTACGATTAGACAGCCAGGCCCTTGATCTGCTGGCTGATTTAGAATCGCATGTCTTTGGCCACAACCCCGCCGATCATTACCGGATAAGCCATCTTTGCCACCAGATTATTGACTCGATTGGTTCCATGGCGGGACAGCTTCATGCCATGAATCCTCCTGCTTACTGGAAATTACTTGAAAAACACGCTGAACTGAGTGCAGCAATCAAAGTGCTGCTGGCTCCGGCCGTACCTGAATTGGGTCCACCATATATCCTCCGGCTGGAGGAGGCGGCCGACCATCCGGAGCTTGCCGGCGGCAAAGCTGCCAATCTCTCTGCAACTGGCCGGATTGGCGTTCCTATTCCGCGCGGTTTTGTCATCACCGCTCACGCTTTTCATCGCTTCATGTACGACAACAAATTAGAAAAAGAACTCGCCGCACGTCTTACGTTCGTGCAGGCCGATGATAACAAAACGATCATCCGTATTACCAGTGAAATGCAGGAGCTTATACTGGATGCCGAGGTTCCGGCGGATATCGCCTGCCTGATAGAACAAAACGCCGATTCCCTGCAGCCGGTCCAGCTGCTCGCCGTTCGTTCCAGTGCCCTGGCGGAAGACGGTAAGGTGTCATTTGCCGGACAGTATGCCAGTGAACTCGACGTTCCTCCTGATGAAATTATTGCCGCCTACAAAAGGGTCCTCGCCGGGAAATATTGTCCTCGCGCCGTGAGTTACCGCATCCGCCACGGATTAAGTGATGCGGATACCGCAATGGCAGTCCTGGTCTTACCCATGATCCAGCCGCGAACCTCCGGGGTTATTTATACCCTTGACCCAGCAACCCCTGCGGCTGTTGAATCCGTTGGCGTTTATGCGGTGGCAGGCCTGGCGGAGGGTCTGGTCGATGGCTCACGGACTCCCCAAAAATATCATTTACCGCGCGAAGATACTGTTATCTCACGGCAAAAAACTGATTTACCGGACAATTGCCTGATCAACGAATCGGAATTACAGCAATTGCGAAGTTGGGGTCTGCAACTGGAGGCGCATTTCGGTTGTCCGCAGGACGTTGAATGGGCCCTCGACGGAAACGGTTTAACCATCCTCCAGAGTCGGCGCCTGCATCAGAAAAAGGATCCACCTCCGGCAATTGTGCAGGCCGTCGACCTCACCAATCTTTTGTATAGCAATCTGCATTGTGCTTCCGCCGGAATTGCCTGTGGCCATGTGTTTCACGCGCCAACCGGCCGTACATTTGCACAAATTCCGGCGGGGTCGGTGGTCTTTACCACAACACTTCGCCCGGCCCTGTCCCAGTTTCTTGATCGAATGGTCGGCGTCGTCGCTGCCAGCGGGAGCCGGGCCAGCCATTTTGCTTCGGTGGCCAGAGAACGAGGTATTCCGGTTCTGGTTGGCAGTGAAATCAGCTTGACTGAAGGGCAGGTGGTGACCGTCGATGCCGCATCAGGGCGGATATTCAGTAGTTGCGTCAATGCAGTACTACAAAAAGGAAAACTCAATCCGAACAAGGATTTTCCGAGAGAAAAATATGCGCAACTCGCTGCCCGAACCACACATCTCAGTCTTACCGACCCCGACGGAAACAACTTCACGCCAGCCCAGTGTCGTTCCCTGCATGATATCGTTCGGTTCTGTCATGAAAAAAGTGTCCGGGAGATGTTTCGTCTGGTCAACCGGCAAGGAAGGGGTCTGGGCAAGGCACGAAAACTTATCACTGACCTGCCACTGGTCATGTACGTTCTCGATCTTGACAAAAGCGCACCGGCTCGACCTGGCACTACGATCACCTTGAACGAGCTTTCCAGTCTGCCAATGCGTGCCTGCTGGCAGGGGATGGCGGACCCTCGAATTCACTGGGATACCAGCCAGCACCACGTTGACTGGGAAAACTTTGATCAGGTCAGTGGCGGGATCTTCTCTCTCGAGACACAACTGTTGGCCAGCTACGCTATTGTTTCACAGGAATACCTGCATCTGAATATTCGTTTTGGGTACCATTTCTCCATCGTTGATGCAATCTGCGGCGAACAGGCCAGCACCAACTACCTCAATTTCCGCTTCAAAGGTGGCGGCGCGGCAGAAAAACAAAAACTTTTCCGCCTCCAGTTCATCGATCAAGTCCTCACCACTTTCGGCTTCGAAACCTCCAGCAAAGGCGATATGCTCGATGCATCTTTTGCCCGCGCTCCCCTGGCCGAAACCGAGCGTGCCCTCACCCGGCTCGGTTTATTGCTTGCCGCCACCAGACTAATGGACGTCCGCCTGACCAGCACACAACAAACAACAGAAGAAGCTGATAAATTCATCCATCTTGCCAGCTAAGCGCAGAAATCATTGCCATAAAATGGTAATTATTTCCAGTTCTGCAAAGACAAATCCCGGTCACTTGAAAAAATCTGGAAAAAGCAGCAAAATAAAGATAGGATATTTACATACACTTTTTTTAAAATAAAGAAAGCTGCTGCAGGATCAGCCAACGCGAGGGGAAAGGAGGCTAAAGGTACTGACGTTCCTACAAAATATGTGGAGGGAATTTGCCAGGAGCTGATCATTTTAAATGA
>CBDTUM010000047.1:0-27573 GCA_965363495.1 uncultured Desulfopila sp. | reverse complement strand
AATTTTCTTGTGCTTCTTGCAAGAGAATTATTTCGTGAAGGAACTTATCCCGCAGAGCACGGGGACTAAAAAGAGTACCCGTCAAGCGAGTACTGAAAAGAGCACCCGACAAGCGAGTATTTAACGGAATACCCTCAAGGGGCATTAAAAAGAATCCCGCAAATATTTTTGGCGGGGTTAGCTAAACATCTTATTGAAATACTTATGGAACCTTTAGAACGAGAACTGCTTGAACTGATCTGTACAACCTGTAACTTCGATGATGTCGAAATGGACATGATTGATCGTGACGCCCCCTTGATCGGTCCGGAGTCGCCACTCGGTGCCGACTCTCTTGATGCGCTGGAAATTGCGGTAACCATTCAGCGGGAATATGGCGTCAGGATGGATGCGGAAAACACCAGCCGGACAGTTCTGCAATCCCTGGCGACGCTTGCTCGGTATATTACCACCAGTGAAGAGAACATTGAATAGAGAGTCTGAACATCCTGCTGGCTCTTTTGACTGCGCGCCACTCTGCCAGGAGTACTCTCCAATTGTTTGTTCTCAGCACCCCTCAAGGGGGTATTAAAAAGGATGGAAACTAAGAAGTGAACCACAACAATGAGCCATATACCTTTTGACCATCAACAGCTTCTCGAGCTCGCCGAAATGAAAATGCCTTTTGGCAAATACGCCGGACGACTGCTGATAGATCTGCCCGAACCCTACGTGGTATGGTTCGCCGGGAAAGGCTTCCCGGCAGGAAAATTGGGGCACATGCTGGCTATCGTCTATGAGATAAAGCTTAATGGGCTGGAGTATCTGTTTGAGCCGCTGAGAGGCAATAACCAGTAACGACTTCCTTTACGTTGCCGGATCAACAGCTGCTGCAAAGGGCTACCAGAGGTGTCACTGATTGATATATTGAAACGTTTTATCAGTATATTGGGGTTAGTAATACCTCTCGACTTTGGGGAAAAGGGAATTCTTTATGTGTGTTTGGGCGGCTCCTTGGAGCTACGCAACAACGGGAAAAGTCATTTAAACAACGTGTTCTTTCAAGGAGGAAGTACCCCATGCGAAACTTTACTTTCAAGGCTTTCAGCGCTGCAGTCATCCTGACTGCCTGCCTTTTCCCGGCGCTCGCTGTCAACTCTGCGCTTGGAAGCAAGAAAGCGGACTCAGTACTGCTGGTCCGAGATAATTTTGGTGTGCCGCACCTGGCGGCCAACTCGGCTCGTGAGCTTTTCTACGGGGTGGGGTATGCACACGCTGAGGACCGTTTGTGGCAGATGGAACTGTTGCGGCTCTTCGGCACCGGGACCGCCGCACCCATACTCGGTCAAGAGTTTGCCGAACAAGACTTCATCGCTCGCGCGTTCCTGCCAAGGAATAAGCTTAAGGAACAGGCGCAGAGCAGCCCGGAACCGACTAAATCCCTGGTCCAGGCATACGTAGTTGGCATCAACGCTTACATTCAAGAGGCGAGTGCTGAAGGAACGCTCCCGGTGGAGTTTCTTGTACCCGATAGTGAGCCCCCAGTTTACTGGAAGCCCGCAAATTGGACGCCCGCGGATGTCTATGCGGTGGCTGGTTTTGTCGGCCTGAGTTTCGGTGTTTTCGGTTTCGAGGATGACATAAATCATTCTGGCATGCTCGAGTACCTCACGGAGTACTATCAGAAGATGGGGGTTGATTCCTTCGAGGCCTTCGGCACAGCTTCTGAAATCTTCAGTGACCTCTACTGGCGGACCGAGAAAGACCCCCTTGTCTATCCGACCATTCCGGCCGGCGAATCTACGCCGGATACTTTGGCAGGCACCCCCGGCTCTCCGGGCACGGTCTCCGCGCTGGGTGAACTGGCAACGAAACTGCACGCCTCTCGTGACAAAGTGAAAAAAGCACTGGGCCTCACCCCTGGCCAACCTGCTAGTTACGGGGTGGCGATTGGATCAAAGCTCAGTGCCAAGGGAGCGCCTCTGCTGCTGGGTGCTCCTCAGGTGGGCTACTCTGCCCCCGGGCTGTTCCTCGAGTTCGGGATGACCGGCGCCGGGTTCAATATCAAGGGCGCTGGCGTGCCAGGTATGCCCTTTCCGGTGGTCGGTGCCGGCAGACGTCATGCCTGGACCCTGACCAGCGGGGTTAGCAAGGCTTCCTATACGTTCATTGACGCGTCTGATGGAGCCGACTATCTAGGCTGTCCAACCATTTCTGAGCCGTATAAGAGTGACATCATCTGCAATATAAATGGGCGACCGATCCTGGCGATCCTGCCTCAAGAGATAGGTGAGGGCAAGTACCTGTACACTGCACTGTCGGTCCAATCGCCACTGCCCGAGTACTTGGGTGAGACGGTAGACTCGCTCCGCCAGCTGGCGCAGGCCCGAAATCTGGGTAGCTTTGAGGATGCACTTCGCGGCTTGGCCTTCAATTTTAATATACTTTACGCGGATCGCCGAAACATTGCCTACTGGCATGTTGGCAAGATCCCTCAACCACCGTTCGGTTATGTGCCGCCATTGCCGCTATCCGGGGCTGATATTCCAGAATTACCGTACCTGTCTTTTGAGCAACTGCCGAAGGCGATCAATCCCGAACAGGGCTATTTGGTTAACTGGAATAATGTGCCGACATCAGACTGGTCGTACAGTCCCGGCGGTTTCCAGGGCCCGGTTTCACGGGCCGCTGAGCTAGCCGATCTGACGCAAGCTGCATTGAATGAAGGACCGGCGACGTTGCGGACCCTCAAGGCGATAGATCGCGAGGCCGCCACGATTTCTTCGGTGCCCAAAGGGAAACGTTTCAATGTGCCGGCAGCATTTGCCGACATCGTTCTCGATGCGGTCAAGCCGGGTGGGGATGCGCGCCTTCGCAAGGCTGTCAAGAAGATAAGGGTTTGGGACAGGCGGAGTGTCGATGAGAATAACGATGGTGACTACGACGACCCGGCTGTCACTCTCTTCCAAGAATGGTGGACCCAGCTCTATAACATTGTTCTAAAAGATGATCTAGGGCCTGGTTTCGGCGATTACCTGAATGACTTCGAGGACCAGGTGATTGTATCAAACCTGCTCTATCGGTTGTTTGAGAAGAAACCAGCGTTGCCACTGAACCATGATTACCTGGAGGGTGAGACCACAAAGACTGTGGCGACGAAGGCGTTGGAAGCTGCCCTGGATATTCTAGGTGATGATTGGGAAACAAAGCTTACACCGGTGGCGCAACAGGATTGGGCGCCGCAGGGGGTGGGCACCGTTCCCGACACGCCATTTGCCAACCGGGGATCCTATGTTCAGCTCAGCGCCATGCGTCGGCTGTCGCCTGCGAGGATCCTTAACATCTTGCCTCCCGGTCAGAGTGGTGATTATCGCAGTCCGCATTTCGCGGACCAACTGCCGTTGTACGCAGGCTTCAAATACAAACAGATGAACCGAAGCCTTCGGGATGCCATTCGCAATCGCGAATCCGTTCGCCGTCTGGTGATCGATCAATAAGGGGTTCTTCCACATGTAGGAGAGTAATAAAGTATCATACTGAGCTCTCGTTCAGGAAACTGGTCACCAGAAAGATTTTCTGATAGAATCTTAATTCTAGCATGCTCCATTTACAGCTGGTCTTCTGGGAAGAAAATTGAAATTTTAAGGTGCCAGACTACCCCTTTTGGGCACGTTTCATTGGCGTGATCACGTACGAACTGATCAGGAAATACCTCAAGTTGCAATTAGTCTGAAATTGTTAAGATTGCCAATAAACATATCTTTGGAAGGGGTGGATACCTCTCAAGGATAGTACAGGGATCGTTTGCTCAATTCCGGCCGACTCCCTTTTATCAATTCCTGCTCCTCCTAACGACCCTTCTTGGCCTCTTTCCGTAGCAGATTTTTCACCTTGCGGCTTGTTCAATTTTTCGGGACCACGAAGTGTCAGTTCCCTTTACATAATGTAAACAAGTTTATCAGTGTTCTCTCAGCATGATTATTCACCATTGAACAATGATAAAGAATTGCACTGCAGATGGGTCTGCTGCAGGACGCGATGGGCAAGACGTTATCGAGAGGCATGAGATGCTGTCCTAGACAGTTTCTCTTGTTAAGAGGCTTTTCGTGGCACGTTAATTGCTAGTTTTTCAATACCTCGGTTGCTCTGGACCGTTATGAAACTTTTTCCGACTCCAATATGGAGTCAAGCAGGCTTGGAGCAAATAGATTCTGACCTTCCACTGGATCTTCTGATAAAGGCAGAATAAATTTTCAGGATTAGATGTCCAGTATGACCTCGAAAAAAAATCAGATACTGTCCCGTTTCCTTACTCAGCTTAAACTTGAGAGAATAGCAATAGGACAAGATGCAGTCAGCTCATTTCAGCGGATTGTTTTGTGTTTGGAATAGGTTCGCATTTTAGACAACGACTTAAATAGGGTCAAAGACAACAGTGTCTTCGCCGAGTTGTTCAGCATTGGTTACTCGAATGTCAATTGCTCAAATTCTATCATGGATAATAGATGAAATCGGTTACGTCTGCCCCAGTATCTCATGTACCTTCTTGTAAAATCAGCGGTCGATTAATCCCCGCTTATGATTTTTTACCGCAGTTAAAAAACCTCTGTCTCTCCCTTGGATTCAACAACCCTATTATTTCAAGATCGGCCAAATTGGTGCCACATCCCCAAAAAAGTTTGAGCGGGATTTCACCTGGATCTTTCTCTGGACCTCATGAAATATTGGACCAACGTGATCACATTATAATTTTATCGACCATGGTTCCATATGATCAGAGCTGGGGTGGATTTAGTGGATTACCAGGCCAGCATTTTGGCGAAAAGCTTGGTGCTGGAATAGGAGTAACGCCATCGGATTTCATCCTCCCATATTTAAAACGGTATCAATTTGCTCAGACGCATATGCGCCTGGGCTGCGATAGCACAGGTAAATTTCTTGTGACTTTGCCCGAATCTCTGCTCTCGAGCGATGAAGGTGATGATGGCATTACTCTGAGAGTAATCGTTGAGAAAATTGCCGAGCCCAACATGAAAGGGCAGCTAGATCCCCTCGTTGTCTCAGGTTCTTTTGTCACGTTTCCATTGGCAGTCCATTTACGAGAATCAATGGATGATAAAAAAATTTCATGGCAACCTGGGCGATTCATTCCAATCGGCGAACACCTCACCCCAGAGTTGTTTCACTTTCTTTCTCCATCAGCGCCGGACTCAAATGCAAGCCCCTTTTCGACAATGTTGTTGCCAATGATGCCTTGGATCGTTACCCATAGAACACCTTACCTTGCAGCCACACTCATCCACTTGCAAACCAACTTTTTGAGAGAACACGAGACATTTGTCGCAACTGGTCCAAATGATCTCCGGAATCTCCTGTGTGTAGCCGGACTGGACATTGACATGAGGGGATTTAGAGGAAGAAAAGAGCACTATTTTGTGCCATGGCAGGCATGCTGGAAACGTCATGGATACTGCTACGACAATATTTATCCCTTGCTCCAGGACGATCTGTTCGTCGCCTTGATGAATTTTAACAGGGTTGAGACGGATGCTGAAAATTGCAGCCTGTATTCGTGAAAGATTATTCGTCCCGGCAGAGAGCGTAGGTTCTGGCAGGCATCAGGCAGTGGGCAGTGGACAACGGATGATTTTGCTAAGCATATTTCACGGAGGCACCCTAATCCTTAATAAGGGTTGCAGTCCTCCCCCGTTGGCACAAGTTCTTTTTAGCTTGGGCAAGAAATCTGTACCAAATCTTCAGTTGAATTATGATCGGATTCTGATATGCCCATAGTTATTGCACAAACGGCGTTGTTGGCAACATTGCTCTCGGCAATTGTGCCGCTTCTTTTTCTTCAACGACCACATCTCCAGAGCCGGCTGTCTTTTCTTCTGCTCGGGATTGCCGGCCTGGCCGCCTCCTGGGGCGGAGGAATGGCCTTGCTGTTACGCACGACTGAGCAGATTATCCTGCCCATCGGACTCCCCTGGTTGCATGTGTCTTTACGTCTTGATCCGCTTTCTGGATTTTTTCTCTTTATCGTCGGATTTATAACCTTTATCGCTGCCTGTTACGGCCCTGTTTATATTCGCGAGTATATCGGAGGACACCTCAGTATCGGTACCCTGACCTTGTTCACGGGATTGTTTGTTGGCGGCATGTTTCTGGTGCTGTTGGCCGCCGATGCCTTCTCCTTTATGTTCGCCTGGGAATTGATGTCCGTCGCCAGCTATTTCCTTGTCGTTTTTCAGCATCACCACCCGGAAAACCGTCGGGCTGCCTTTATCTACCTGCTGATGGCGGTGGTAGGCGGTGCATTTTTGTTTCTTGCCTACGGTGTTCTTGCCGGTTTTTCCGACGGTTTTAGCTTTGCCGCCATGAAGGCTGCCAAACTGAGCCCTCTCTGGGCGTCCATTGCCTTTAGCCTTGCCTTTGTCGGCTTTGGCTTAAAAGCCGGTATTGTTCCCCTTCATGTCTGGCTGCCACTCGCCCACCCGGTGGCCCCTTCGCATATCTCTGCCCTGATGTCCGGGGTGATGCTCAAAGTCGCCGTCTATGGTTTCATCCGTTTTGTCTACGACCTGTTAGGAGGTATTACCTGGCAGTGGGGTGTTGCTGTCCTGTTGGTCGGCTCTGCTTCAGCTGTTTTGGGGGTATTGTACGCCCTGATGCAGCACGATCTCAAGCGTTTGCTTGCCTATCACAGTGTTGAGAATATCGGCATTATTTACATAGGCCTTGGACTTTCGATGATTTTTTATGCTACCCATCATCTTGAAATTGCCGCTTTGGCCTTAATCGCGGCCCTCTATCATTGCTTGAACCATGCCCTTTTCAAGAGCTTGCTCTTTCTAGGCGCCGGTGCCGTTCTGCAGCAGACCCGTCAGCATAACATGGAAAAGATGGGTGGACTGATCAAAAAAATGCCGGTCACCGCGCTCTGCTTTCTAGTCGGCTGTATCAGTATTTCCGCCCTTCCGCCATTTAACGGCTTCGTCTCGGAATGGTTGACTTTTCAGGCCGCATTACAAGCGACGATCTTAAATAGCGGAATCCTCGGGGCTCTGATTCCTGTTGCCGCGGCAATGCTTGCCCTAACAGGGGCGTTGGCGTCAGCCTGTTTCGTCAAAGTGTATGGCGTGATTTTCCTTGGCCGTCCTCGCAGTCCGGAAATTGAAGAGGCGAGAGACCCCTCTTTCGGCATGCAATTCAGCCAAATAATTCTTGCCGTCTGCTGTCTGGGCTTTGGTATTTTTCCCACCTGGGTGGTCAGGGCGATTAATGGCATTCCTGAAAGCCTTATGGGCATTGGTTTGTCGAGCACTACCGACAAGGGTTGGTTATGGCTAACCCCAGTAAGTTCCCAGACCGCCTCCTATGGAGCGCCTGCGGTTTTGTTCGGAATTCTGGTGTGTTGGCTCATTGTCTTTGTGTTTCTCCATCCGCTCCGGCGTGACAATCGTATCCGAATTGCCCCTGCCTGGGATTGCGGCTTTGGATCGCTGAATTCACGTATGCAATACACCGCATCTGCGTTTGCCATGCCAATTCGCCGCATCTTTTCTTTTGTATGGCTGATCTTTGAAAAGGTTGAGCCGGACGCCGAAGGTAAAGGAGCGCGCTATACTCTGAGGATAGACGACCGACTGTGGCTGTTGCTCTACGTTCCCTTAGGAAAATTCATGCTGAAAATTGCGGAGAGAACCTCTCGCATCCAGGGAGGAAATCTTCGGGTGTATCTCTGCTACTCCTTTTTTACCTTGTTGTTTCTTCTGTGGGTGATCGTATGATAGGGTGGATCTGGGTGATAGTAAAGACCCTCTGTGTTGTCCTGGCTTCTCCCCTTATGGCCGGTTGGGTCAAGTGGCTGAAATGCAGACTTCAGAACAGGCAGGGGCCTGCACCCTGGCAACCATATAAAGATTTGCTGCGGCTTTCACGAAAACAGGTGGTCCTGGCGGATACGGCATCTCCAATATTTCGGGTGGCCCCATATATTGTTTTCAGTGTCACCATCCTCGCGGTTTCGATTATCCCGGTAGTAACCGTCCAGATGCCGGTTGCAGCTCTGGCTGATGTTATTGCCCTTGTCGGTCTTTTGGCCCTCGGCCGCTTTTTTCTTTCACTGGCAGGTATGGATGTCGGCACGGCCTTCGGGGGGATGGGGTCTTCCCGTGAAGTGACGATCTCTTCTCTCGCCGAGCCCGCGCTGCTGATGGCCTTCTTTACCCTCGCCATGAACGTCTCCAGCACCAACCTCTCGACGGTCATATCGCAACTTACCCAAAGGGAATTAACCTTGTATCCATCGCTCATCTTCTCATCGATGGGCCTGATCCTCGTGGCAATAGCCGAGACAGGACGCATCCCCATCGACAATCCGTCAACACATCTCGAGCTGACCATGATCCATGAGGCGATGATTCTGGAATACAGCGGGCGCCACCTGGCCTTGATGGAATGGGCTGCAATGCTGAAGCTCACCCTCTACTCCCTGTTGATCGTGAATCTGATAGTGCCATACGGAATAGCCCTGACCCTTATTCCAAGCGATCTAGGATTTGCCGCACTGATTGTTATCGGTAAATTACTCGCTTGGGGGGTGATACTTGCCATTTCCGAAACACTCCAGGCCAAGATGCGACTGTTCCGTGCACCGCAATTCCTGGGTCTGGCCTTTATCCTGACCTTGCTTGGCATGATGAGTCATATTATTCTTGAGGTGCAGTGACATGTTGATAGCTACTTTATCCCTCCCCGAGCAGTTGGTACTGACCCTGGCTGCCTTGATTTTGCTGTCTTCATTCCTCCTTTTGGCCCAGGTCCGTCTTGACAGTCTGATCAACACCTTTGCCCTGCAGGGACTGTTGATATTTTTTGCAACCGTACTCATGGCCTTTATCGCCGGCAAATATCACCTGCTCATCTCTGCCGCCTTAACCTTAATTCTCAAGGTGTTTTTTATACCGGGGCAATTACGCAAGCTGGTCATTCGCCTGAATATCCGTCGCGAGGTAGAAGTCATCGGTAACCCTTCACTGATCATGCTTTTTGCCGCGGGCCTGGTACTGTTCAGCTACTATGTAGCCCTTCCTATCCGCGAACTGTCCCTGTTATCGACCCGTAACACCATCGCCATATCCCTGGCGGTAGTGTTGATTGGGATGTTGATCATTATTTCCCGTCGCAAGGCGGTCGCCCAGGTTGTCGGCTTTATGTCCATGGAAAACGGATTATTTTTCGCAGCAGTGGTATCCACCAATGGCATGCCGATGGTTGTTGAGCTGGGAATTGCCTTTGATGTGCTCGTCGCCGCCATTCTGTTCGGGGTGTTTTTCTTTCATATTCGAGCAGAAATCGGCAGTCTCGATATCGATCGTCTCAACCATCTGACCGAGGTCGAAAAATGAACGCCCTTAGCGCCACCTTATCTTTGTCTCTTGCAGGCATGATCATCCTGGCCTTTATCGGCCACCGGCGTTCGGCAAAAACCGTCAATCTGCTTCTTTGTACAGCCACCTTCTGCACCGCCCTGCTGCTGGCCATCTCTGTTTTTCGGCAGGGTCCTATTCTTTCCAGCAATAAACTTTTTTACATCGACTGCTTCAATGTCTATCTCATTTTACTCAATGCCTTCGTCGGCATGACAACTGCTATTTTTTCCGGACCGTATATGGAGCATGAACTGGCCATCGGCCGGGTCGATGACCGGAAGATGAGACTCTACTACTCGATGTATCAAGGTTTCCTCTTTACCATGTTGTTGGCCTTGTCGACCAATAATCTCGGGATACTCTGGGTGGCGGTCGAGGGGGCTACTCTGGCGACGGTGCTATTGGTCAGTCTGTATCGAACCCATGAATCCATCGAGGCCGGGTGGAAGTATTTCATTATCTGCGGGGTGGGTATTTCCCAGGCGCTGTTTGGTACTATCCTGGTCTATTTTGCGGCAGTAAGGATTATCCCCGCCCCTGAAGAGGGGTTGCTCTGGACGGTTTTGCAGCAACATGCTGCGCGGATGGATGGCGGAGTGCTGTCTCTGGCATTTGTTTTTCTTCTTGTCGGTTACGGTACCAAGGTCGGCCTGGTGCCTTTACATAACTGGCTACCTGATGCCCACTCCGAGGGGCCGACACCGATGTCCGCCATTCTCTCGGGATTGTTGCTGAATATCGCTCTCTATGCCGTGGTTCGCTTTAAAATGCTGGTTGATCCAGCCCTTGGCAACCATCTGGCCGGCAACCTAATGATGGGGTTCGGCATGCTTTCTTTCTCCGTGGCCAGTCTTTTGCTGCATCGCCAAAATGATATCAAACGGATGTTCAGCTATTCGTCGATTGAACATATGGGCCTTATGACCTTTGCTTTCGGTGTTGGTGGTCCGCTGGCGACTTTTGGCGCATTGCTGCATATGATTGTCCATTCGCTGACCAAGTCGGCAATATTTATCACGGTCGGCCACGCCACCCACATTGCCGGTACGCAAACGATGATTCAAATACGTGGTCTGATCCGTACCCAACCCTTTGTCGGGTGGGGGCTTCTCATCGGCACCTGCGCCATTGCCGGATTTCCTCCTTTTGGCGTATTCACCAGCGAATTTCTGCTTTTTACCGCGACCATCAAAAGCTACCCATGGCTGGCGCCACCCCTGGTTTTAGGTCTTTCGGTCGCTTTCGCCGGATTGTTTAGATATCTCCAGCCCATGGTCTTTGGGGAACCAACCGCGGAGCAAAAACCCGTTGTTGCCAACATGTGGCCGGTTTTCATCCATCTCGCTCTGGTATTATGGCTCGGTATCTCCATTCCGACGGTTTTAGCGCAGTGGCTCAATCAGGCGACTATCATGTTGGTCGGGAAGGGGGTTTTATGATCAGTCAGGCTCGTCTGGGATGGCAGTGCCTTTCTCCGGACATCACTTCCCTTGTGGGCTTGCTTGAGCAAGCCGGGATACCAATCAGGGAGGAAGCTCTAATAAAAGGACCGGCCAAGGCCGTAGCGATAGATGCCGTTTTTTGGGCCAAGGCGGCGGCTGTGGCGGCGGCAAACCGTGTCCGCTGGAGCGCCGTATGGGGCGAACACCGACCTCCGCAGATCCACATTTTTGCAGCCCTGGCGGGCAGGGACGGCCATCTTCTGCTGCACACAACCGTATCCGACCGACAAGGTGAACTACCCTCACAGACGCCCTTTTTCCCGGCAGCCAACCGACCTGAAAGGTATCTCCACGACATGTTCGGGGTCCATTTCTTCGATCATCCGGATCAGCGCCGTTGGATGCGACATCAGGCGTGGCGCGAGGATCAATATCCGTTATGCAAAACGTTCCCACGGGCCGGGACGCCACAGGATATGACACCTCCTGATTGCCACTATCCATTTTTTTCGGTCGAAGGCGAAGGTGTCTATGAGATTCCAGTTGGTCCGGTTCATGCCGGGATTATCGAACCCGGCCATTTCCGCTTTCATGCAATGGGTGAGGATATCCTCAGCCTTGAGGCACATCTTGGTTATGTCCACAAAGGAATTGAGAAATGTGCGGAAGGACGCGATATCTGGGGGCTTGTCCGCCTGGCAGCACGAGTGTCAGGAGACAGTACTGTGGCACATGCCTGGGCGGCTTGCCAGGCATGTGAATCTGCCATCGGCATCACCCCACCTCGGCGGGCTCTGGTAATACGGGCGATCCTCGCGGAAAGAGAAAGAATCGCCAATCATCTTGGTGATATTGGAGCTTGCTGTAACGATGTGGGCTTTGCTTTTGCCCAGGTGCAGTGCAGTCGATTGCGTGAACTTTGGCAACGACAGAACAGTGCCGTCTTCGGCCATCGGTTGTTGATGGATATTATTGTTCCAGGCGGGGTGAATAGTGACCTTAACGCTGGACAAGTCGAGCTGCTCAATAAGGCTGTTGAGCAATTGCGTCACGAATTGCGGGACTTCCTTCCTCTGCTCTATGAATATCCTTCACTTCAGGACCGCTTGCGTAATACCGGCGTGTTGTCTCTTAAAAAGGCAAGAAGCCTTGGTGTCCTTGGATACCTCGCCAAAGCCAGTGGAGAATGCTGGGACCTTCGGCGAAATGCGCCCTACGCCCCGTATGAGGACCTGGTTATCACCGTCCCCCACTCTTTGGAAGGAGATGCCTCCGGTCGGTTGCGAATAAGGGGCGACGAAATCCTCGTCTCTCTCGATCTGCTTGAAGAAATGTTAAAAAAACTGCCGTCCGGTGAGATAGGCATGGAGGTTCCGGCCGTTAAAGGAGATTGTAGCGGCATCGGCTTCACAGAGGGCTGGCGCGGAGAAATACTCGCCTATGTTCACTTGGATACCACCGGTACCGTTTCCAGGTATTTCCCCCGCGATCCCAGTTGGCTCAATTGGCCTGCCCTTGAGGTTCTGATCGAAGGGGAGATCGTACCTGATTTTCCATTATGCAACAAATCTGTAAACGGATCATATTCCGGCCATGACCTATAGCCCTATATGGGAAGCGATGCAAGCCTGCGCCGGCAATGCACCAGTCAATGTGACAACTGAAATCATGTTATGTTGACCGAAACTTTTAGCCACCTCGAGCCTTCCAGGTAAAAAATATGTTCAATGTTCTTGGTAAAATCTTCAAGACAGGATGTTTGACGGAGAAATTCACTCCGCATGACAGTACAGCTATGCAACTCGGCTCGGCGTGCCACAAAGAGATAACCCGCATTTTCGGGAGAAGCCTGGCGATCAGAATGGTCGATGCCGGCTCCTGTAACGGCTGCGAACTGGAAATGCATGCTTTAAATAACAGTTTTTACGATATAGAACGGTTTGGTATTCATTTTGTTGCTTCGCCACGCCATGCCGATCTTCTTTTGGTCACGGGTCCGGTTTCAAGGCATATGCAGGCTGCACTCAAAGGTACCTACGATGCCACACCCGATCCGAAACTGGTTATCGCTATGGGCGACTGCGGGGTGGATGGAGGAGAATTCGGTGTTTCCTATGCCAGTTGCGGCGCTGTTGCCAATGTCATCCCGGTAGATGCAGTTATTGGTGGATGCCCTCCGAGCCCACTGCAACTTCTCCAGGGCATTTTAGGACTGCTTGGCCGATGCTGAGGTCGGTGAGTTATCTGGAAAGAACTCTGACGGGAGCAGGTTCGTTTTTTTTCTGAAAAATACTTTTGATGGGAACTCACTCCGGTTCAGGTTAGACAGTTAATATTGCCAAATCCTAGGTGACGTGGCCGTGATGATTAAATTATTACCACTACGCCGTGGCAGTAGCATCTTGTGTGATGACTGATGGTCTGAAGTTGTTCAGGAGGCTGTTCCTGATTAACCTGCCAATCTTCCCAGAAACTCAGCAACCGTTTTCATGCCCTTATTGAATTGGTCGAGACTGAATTTCTCATTGGGGGCGTGGATGGTATCATCTGGCAGTCCAAAGCCCATTAAAACCACGGGAGTTTTCAGGATCGTATCAAAAAGTGCGGCGATGGGAATAGAGCCACCCTCTCGCATAAATACCGGTGGGACACCATAGACAGCCTCGAGGGCCTTGGCAGCTGCTTGAATAGAGTGGCTATCGGGATGGATATAAAAACCTTTTCCCGAATGGAGATTGGTGAGTTGAACCCGATGTCCGGCCGGCATGTTGTGCCGGACCGCTTTTTCAAGCCAGCTGAAGACCTTGTTCGGTTCAAGATCCGGGGGCAGACGTAAACTCACTTTGGCTGTAGCTGTTGCCGGGATAACTGTTTTGGCGCCTTCAGCGGTAAAACCGCCACGAATCCCATGGATTTCCAGGGTCGGTCGTGCACCGAGTCGCTCCAAGGGAGGATACTCTTTTTCGCCCACCAGCTCTGTCACTCCCATTTCGGTGCAGAGAGCTTTTTCGATGTTCAGAGGATCTTCCTTGAAAAAACGTTTTTCTGTAGCTGAAGGAGAAGTGATGGCTGCGGCAAGTTCTGGAATCTGGATGACTCCATCCTCACCCTTTAAGCGGCTGAGTAAAATACAGAGGGCGTGGATCGGGTTGGGTGCCACGCCGCCGTAACTGCCGGAATGGAGATCGGTTTTGGCTCCGAATACGGTTATTTCGGTATAGATGATACCCCGGAGGCTGGTGACCAGCGATGGTTGCTCCGGGTGCACCATATGGGTGTCGCAGATTAGGGCTGCATCGGCCTGGAGAAGTTCTGGGTTGTCCTGCACATATTTGGTAACCGAGGCGCCGCCAGCTTCTTCTTCGCCTTCAAGAAGGATCTTGATGTTTATCGGCAGGGCGCCATCTACTTCGACCCAGGCTTCCAGAGCGGCGAGTACAAGCATGACCTGGGCTTTGTCATCGCTTGCCCCGCGACAATATATGTTCCCGTCGCGAATAGTTGGTTCAAAAGGTGGGGTGTGCCATTCATCGATCGGGTCAACCGGTTGCACATCGTAGTGTCCATAAATGAGCAGGGTAGGTTGCTTGTCATCCACCGGCCACTCCGCATAGACGAGTGGATGTCCCTTGGTCGGAATGGTCTTAACTTCGGGAAAACCGATTGCCAGCAGCCTGTCCCGGGCCCAGTCGGCCGCCTTGGCCACATCGCCTTTATGTTCGGAGAGAGTGCTGATGCTGGGTATTGCCAGCCATTGCCGTAATTGCTCGATAAAACGGGTACGATTCTCATCCAGATAAGTGTTGCGTGTCGCCGCCTCAGCCATGGTTCTCTTCCTTTGCAAAATTATATTTGATGATCCCGCTGCATGAATCTGGCCTTGCCTTTGCACACGATTTTGTCACCGATACGGATGTACGACTTGACATGGTAGAGCGGCGGCAGTGACGAGTCAATCCAGGCCTTAATATCCAGAGTGCCGTCGCAATCGACCTGTTCGAGGTAACGAACCGTCAGTTCACCTGTCACCGCTTCGATATCCTGGTGTAAAAGGCATTGGGCCATGGCCGTA
This sequence comes from uncultured Desulfopila sp., assembly GCA_965363495.1. Taxonomy (GTDB): domain Bacteria; phylum Desulfobacterota; class Desulfobulbia; order Desulfobulbales; family Desulfocapsaceae; genus Desulforhopalus_A. Next base: position 12,646 of record CBDTUM010000047.1, on the reverse strand, counting down.
TCAAGCAGGGCTGAGAGAACACCACCATGCATAATACCGGTGTAACCCTGGAGGTTGCTGTTGCCGGTAAATGTTGTTGATACGGCACCATCGTCGTTTTTTTTGAATTTCAGGCCAAAAGAAAAGGGATTGTCCTGCCCGCACATGAGACAAAAACGGTGGCTTGCTTGGGCAATTGGGGAGTCAGTTTGTTCCATGGTAGTCTGGTTGGATGATGTTTTAATATGGTAAAAGTGGATCTGCTCGTCTAAATGTATTTTACATTTGATGTAGCAATTAAAGTATTTTCTTTAACTGTCGTCTTGACACAATAAGAATAGTGGTCAAATATAGCATATGCACAAATTGTGTCTATCCCTCTTTTTCCTCCGGTAAACGGGAAATAGGCAGGGATTCTTTGCAATGCCCTTGAGGAGATACTGAACAGTATACCCAAGGGTGAAAAATTATGTGGAAATTTCTGTTGCAGATCACCAAAAATATCGTCTCTGCCATTCCTCAGTTTAAGCTGGGGAACTTTTGACGCATTGATTGGGTCAAAAATTGGCGCAATCGCCGGGGTGATCATTGTATAACTTGTTAATGAATTCAAGATTTCACTCTAGGAGAACTCTATGAAATGGATGCAGTTTTTTACCCCGGTCTCTTCCATTACCTGGAAAGAGGCGCATCAGCTTGTCGAGGCGACGCCTGATCGTGCTGTCGTTTTTCTCGATGTCCGGCAACCAAAAGAATATGCCCAAGGCCATCTACCGGGAGCAAAACTCGTCCCGCTCGGGGACCTGGATAAGCGGTTGGACGAACTTGGCAAAGACCAGCCTATTGTTATTTACTGAGCCAGTGGGGGACGTAGCCGGGTTGCTGCGCAGATGCTCTTAGGAAAAGGTTTTAGTAAAGTGTATAATTTGACTGGTGGGATCAAGGCCTGGAATAAAGAGGTTGCAGTCGGAGCCGAAGAGACCGGACTGCATCTTTTCACCAGCACGGAGAGTCCCGAAGAGGCGGTTATTGTCGGCTATGCTCTGGAAGTGGGGCTGCAGGAGTTTTATCTTTCCATGCAGTCAAAAACTTCAAGGGAATCGACAAAAGCACTTTTTGGCAAGCTGGCGGATATTGAAATCCTGCATCAACAGCGATTGGTGGAACTGTATCAGGATATGACCGGATCAACCACGACTGTGGCTGAATTCAGTGATAAAATTGTCGAACCGGCTATGGAAGGTGGTCTGAGCACTAGAGAATATCTCCAGCTCTACAATATCGATTATGATTCGGAACTGGAAGTGCTTGGCATGGCTCTGGCCATTGAGGCCCAGGCGCTTGATCTTTATTTACGGGCAGGGCAGCGAAGCGATAACAAGAAAACGCAGAAAATTCTGCTGCAGATTGCCGATGAAGAGCGCAGTCATATTGCCCGGTTGAGCAGCTATATCGATCAACAACAGGATTTGACATGACCTCTACATAAAGTTTATAGAGAGCTTGCAGCGCTATGATTCTGTTATGAATGCGGGACGGAGTATGTGCTTACTGCAAAAGATCGGGTGAAGCTCACCATGCTTGAAGCTGACCTCGATCCGGATGACTCCTATGGCCAGGTCAGATCCATTGTTTTTTGCGGAAATAGAGAAACTGCACGAAGCAGACGCCGAGAAGCAGTCCGATTACGATCAAAAAAGCCCACCGGTTCGATGCCCCCGGGATGCCGCCAACATTTATGCCCAGCAGGCCGGTGAAAAAACTTAAGGGTAAAAAGATAGTGGTGACGAGTGACAGGGTATACATCCGGGAATTTATCTGCTCGCTTAAAAGATTGATAAGCTCTTCCTGGGCCACATTGGCCCGCTCCCGGAGAGAATCAAGATCTTCCACGATGCGGATGAGACTGTTGGCTGTTTCATATAACTGTCTTTTGTCTCGTTCGCTGAACCAGTTGATTTTCTCTACCTGCATCCTGGTAAAAGCTTCTCTCTGCGGGGCCAGGTAGCGGCGCAGCATGATTGCCTTGCGGCGAAGGCCCGAAATACGCGAACGTAATTTTCGGTCATGGGAAACCATCACCTGTTCTTCCAGATCCGCTGTCTGGTCTTCAATACCTTCCACCGTATCTTCAATATATTCCGTCAGGGTTTCAGCCAGGGTATTGATAAATTCGCCGCTGGTGGCCGGGCCTTGTCCAGCCGAAAAACTGCCGATAAGATCGGTGACAGACAGCATTTTTCGCCTTCTGGTGGTAATGATCCTTGTTTGCTCGGCCCAGATGCGCAGGGAGACCATATCTTCATGATCTTCGCCGGGGTTGAGGTTGACCCCCCGAAGGGTGAGGAGGACCCCTGCGCCGATTACTGTTGACCGGGGTCTTGTTCCTTCACTGAGCAGCGCTTCAACGATCAGCGATTCCAGTCCGCTTTGCTCCTCGAGCCAGCTGATCGCCTCCGGAGCGGTACAGGATAAATGCATCCAGAGGACACCCTGCTCCGGCGACCAGGCAGCGACTTCCTGCCAGCCAATCACCCGGCCGCCGCCTATGCCATCGAAAAGAAGGGCGTGGATCAAGCCTTTTTCTTGCATAGCTCACTCATAATTTATCATCGAGCCACTCCAGCTTATACAGGTCGACTCGTCGGTTCTCGAAGTTTTTAACGCTGCCCATTGCTCTGATTTCCTTAATCAGGTCGAGATCGAGGTTAGCAATCAAAGTTGTTTCTATTCCCGGCGTCGCTTCTGCAGCTATCGAGTCGTGGGGGCAGGAAAAATCCGACGGTGTAAAGATCGCCGACTGTGAATACTGGATACCCATGGTTTCGACTTTGGGGATATTGCCGACGCTGCCGGAAATAGCCACATAACACTCGTTTTCAATCGCCCTGGCCTGCGCGCATCGCCGTACTCGCAGATAGGCGGTTTTGGTATCTGTCCAGAAAGGGACCAGCAGCAGCTTGACGCCTTTCAGGGCCTGCAGTCGGGCAATTTCGGGAAATTCGACATCATAGCAGATAAGGATGCCGACCTTGCCTATATCGGTATTAAAGATTTTCAAATCATGCCCGCCGGAAATACCCCAGACGTTAGCTTCTTCCGGGGTAATATGCAGCTTCTCCTGGCTGTCCCAGGTGCCATCGCGCCGGCACAGAAAACTGACGTTGTACAGTTTACCGTCATCCTGCAATTGGGGTACGCTGCCCGCGACAATATTGATATTGTATTTAAGGGCCATTTCGGTTACGGCTTGGCGCATATCCTCGGTATAGCCGGCCAGCATGCGCATGGCCTCAGCCGGGTTGTTGCCTTCGTATTGATGGATGAGCGGCGCATTGAAAAGCTCTGGGAAGAGAACTATGTCGGCTTTGTAATCGCTCACCGTATCGACAAAAAACTCGAACTGCTGCATGCAGTCTTCAAACGATTCGAAGCGGCGCATCTGCCATTGGACAACCCCAACCCTGGCAATGGATTTGGTCTTGCCGATCAACTTGGTTTTTTTCTGGTAATAGATGTTGATCCACTCCAGGAGGACGGCATTGCCGCGGGACTTATGATCGCCAGGCCAGTAGTCGTCGAGGAGGTTACGGACATGGAAGTCATTGGACAGCTGGAAGGTGAGTACCGGATCGTAAAGTTCTCTGTTTTTAACCTTGAGAATGTATTGCTGCGCCTTCATCTCTTTAGAATGTTTACCATAGCCCGGGATGCGTCCGCCGAGCAGGATACCTTTGAGATTGAGATTTTCCGCCAGCTCCCGGCGGGCTTCGTACAGGCGGCGGCCAAGTCGCATTCCCTGGTATGTCGGATCGACGGAAACGTCAATGCCATAGAGATAATCGCCTTCCGGATCGTGAGATTTGAAGGTGCCGTCGGATACAATCTGGTTATAGGAGTGCTGGTCACCAAAAAGACTGAAATCGATAATGACCGACAGCGCGATACCCACGGGTTTGCCGTTATCTTCTATGCAGATCTGGCCTTCCGGGAAGAGGTGAATTAGTCGCATCATTTCTTCTTTTGTCCAGGGGGTGGCCACATCTTTATAGGCCTTAACGGACAGATCATACAGTATCGGGTAGTCCTCTATGCGGAGGTGGCGTGTTTTAAGTTTGTGCTCGATTTCTTCAGTCATTTTTTGGGTTCCTATGGGTTCGTTTCGGTGGTAATGGCACGGTAGCATTAGGTTGGATGTCTCATTGTTCAACCTATACTGAGAATCACTTGTCGACAATTATTATTTTTATTGCCGTCATAAAAGACACCTTAACGGCAGGGCAATGCACTCTCCTTCTTTGCTGTTTTCTGTTTCAATATTGGCATGCAGAAGTCGCCTTGGATACATGTTAAGAGTTGCGCAGCAAGCGACAATATAAAATTGTCGCTTGCTATTCCCTTATTTCTCTTAAATTGCAACAATTATGCTATTATGATAAAAAATATTTACTTCCCAGCTAACAGGAGAGCCGAGAACTCTACTTTTCAACCTTTGATTTCGTATTCGTGCGGCAGGAAAAATATTGTGCGCGATCCATGGATTGGATATGGTAAGCTGAAAATTGTCAGTGACATCCTCCCGTTTACTCTGCGACTCTTTGGTGCAGCTCAGGGAGCGATGCCGCATAGAACAGAGGCCTGCAGGCATAACCTGTTCGCATTGTACGCCTTTTGGCCAAAAAACATAACCTGGAATTTAGAACTGAACTATGTATAGAGCACATTATAATTTAAAGTTGAAGCCCTTTCAAATTTCCTCGGATTCGTCTTTTATGTGGCTTGGGGAAAATCATAAAGAGGCTTTAGCTACTTTAAGATACGGTATCCTCGATAATAAAGGCTTCCTGCTTCTGACCGGCGATGTGGGGACCGGCAAGACAACTCTGATCAATGCATTGATCGGGAGTTTAACTAATGACGTTGTCTATGCCTCAGTTCCGGATCCGAGTCTCGATAAAATGGATTTCTTTAATTATATAGCTGCAGCTTTCGGTCTTGGCAGTGAGTTTGCAACTAAAGGGAAATTTTTATCGAGCTTTACCAGTTTTTTACATAAGGCCTATGAAAATAACAAAAAGGTGTTGCTCATAATTGACGAGTCCCAGCTTTTGTCCCAGGAGTTATTGGAAGAGGTTCGTCTTCTCTCCAACATTGTCACCAAAGACAGTAACCCACTGCTCAATATTTTCTTTGTCGGGCAGTACGAATTTAATGAGCTGATCAGGCGTCCGGAAAATAGGGCAATCGCTCAGCGATTGACCTTGAATTACTATATAGAGCCTTTGACACTTGAAGAAACCGGCGAGTATGTTCGCCATCGGTTGAAAATTGCCGGGACGACGGAAGAAATTTTTAACACGTCTGCCATTAAGGAAATCTATGCATCTTCTCAGGGGTTTCCTCGAAAAATCAATATACTCTGTGATCACTGTTTAATGAGCGGATATGCTGACGAGAAGAAAGTTATAACGAGCTCTATCGTTAAAGAATCGGCCGGAGAATTGCAGATACCCGTTCATCGGAAGGGACAGATCGGGCAGGGGCAAAGCTCCGCCCAGCAGTCTGGGAAGACTATGAAGGCGTCTTGGTCCTGGCCGGTTCTGGCACTTTTGTTGCTGTTTGGTCTGTTACTGTCCGGCAGCTATTATTTTCTATATTATACCAACGAAAGATTTAAGGAAGCTACTGCTCATTTGACAACCCTTCAAGACAAAACCGGGGTGCGCGGCGTTGAATCGTCCGGGGCAAATATGGTACCGGAAAAAACACCGGGTCCAGTACAGAAAGCACCAGATCCAGTACAGAAAACAAGCCAGACCACATCCGCAACGACATCTGACAAAATCGGTGCGGGATCCATCCCGGTCGATAAGGTAAAAGTTCAACCGGTGGTCCTTGCTGAGAACATAAATGCTTCCGGCAACAAGAAAACGGTTCAGGTTCCAAGCGTCGCATTGCCCAAAGATCCCCTGATGATACGTTTTAAATACGATTCCAATCTATTCAGCATGGCCGATATTGAAAGGATGAAAGAGTTTGCCAGTGTGGTGAAGCTGCATCCGGAAGCAAGCGTCAATATTTTTGGTTATACAGATTCCAGCGGAGATCAGGAATATAACCTAAAACTCTCCGAGTTCAGGGCCAATATGGTGAGAAGTTTTCTCATGGGGCAGGAGCTGTCCCCTGAAAAATTACGAGCACAGGGGTTTGGCAACAGTAATCCGATAGACACCAACGATACGGAAGAAGGGCGTACCATGAATAGACGTGTTGAAATCAGCGTGGTGGCGAAAGAGTAATTGGGTGATGTCGAATTGATTAGGTTGTACCTAATCTGTCCTTGATCTTCCCATCGATTTCCCTTAAAAAGAGACGACGATTAGCAACAGATTTTCCATTAAAGGGTGCCTTGCGTAGTATTCTTGTTATTCAAGGTGACCTGAACCTTTGAGGTAGAGCATATGAAGAGTTGGGAGTGCGGTGTCTGTGGGTATGTTCACAAAGAAGAAAAGCCACCGGAAAAGTGCCCGGTGTGTGAGGCTCCGGAGAAGATGTTTAAGGAATTGAATGCGGAAAAAAAAGAGGTTGTCAAACCGGAAACTATCCCTGATACCGGCACTCCGGTAGCCGCATCGGTCAAGGAAAAAGTCGTTGAGAAGAGATGGCGGTGCACCGTTTGCGGGTATATCCATACTGGAGCAGAACTTCCTGAAAAATGCCCGGTATGCGACGCACCGAAAAAAATGTTTGTCGAAATCGATGCTGATGGTAAGGCCCTTACCGAGGTTAAAACCGAAGAAATCGACCCCGCTGTGGCGTCTGGAGCAGGCAAAGGAAAGAAGCAATCACTCTCTTTGTTCGAAAAATTTGTCAATTTTTCCCTCAAGCACCATCTGCATCCGATTACCGTCCATTTCCCCAACGGAATTATACCAGCTGTTGTAGTTTTTCTAGCTTTGTCTGTCTATTTTAATATTCTCCCCCTGGAGACTGCAGCCTATTATAACCTGATCTTTGTGCTGGTTACGCTGCCGCTTGTTCTGTTGACCGGCTTTATCGAATGGCAGAAACGCTACAAAGGGATAAAATCGGCAATCTTTATCATGAAGATCACCTGCAGCATGATTGTGCTGGCCCTGTTGAGCGTTCTGGTGTTCTGGCGCCTTATAGATCCGCAGGTACTGGCCGAAGCGTCGCCGTCCAGATTTATCTATCTGGGACTTTCCGCAGCTCTGCTGGCTGTCGCAGGTATTGCCGGTTTGCTCGGCGGCAAGCTGCTTTTTGGCAGAAGGGGTTGATTGCTTTTCAGGCAATCTTTTCCTGCTGATGGTTGCTGGTTCCCATGCGCCGCATGGGAACCAGCAACCATCAGGCGGGTAAAAAAGGGGTGATATCTTTTTCGTATTTGCTTTTTACCTTGAATCCTTTAGCTGCCAGGGCAGAAATAGCCTCGTCTCCATCCTGACTGGTAACCCGCATCACTATCTGGGTTATTCCCTCTAATTTCGATTCCGGCCAGCAAAAAAGACTCTGCAGATTGACACCTGCGTCTTTTAAGCACGCAGTGACCTCGGCAAGTTTGCCGATACTGTCTCGGACAAAGACACTGAGGCGTATGCTGTCGTCACTGATACCTATAGCCTGCAGCAAAACTCCCATGACATCGGTGCTGGTTACGATGCCTACAAGTTCATCATCCTCCATTACCGGCAGGGCACTGATGCGGTTCTGCTGCATGATAAGTGCTGCTCGTTCTATGGTGGTGTTGGTCGGTACGGTTACCACTGTCTTGATCATGGCCATGGAAACCACAACTTTATCCAGCAGGTAGTTGAGTTCATGGGTGGACAACGAGGTGGCGGGGGAGGCCCAGTATTGTTTCAGGTCCCGGTCGGAAACGATACCCACCAGTTTTTTCTTGTCATTGACGACCAGCAAGTGATCTATTTTTTTTTCTTCGATCAGCTTTTTTGCTTCAACGAGATTCGTTTTTGGCGATACGGTGATAAGGTCGGTGTGCATGATTCTGCCGATATACATAGTCGTCTCCCTCAGTAGGTTGCAAAACTGTGGTTTGCATAGAAATAAAATGAATTGTACTGTATTTTTTTGTCTATTATACGGTAGTTACCGAAGTTGTCAAAGTAAAGAAGGACGAGAGTTCACTGATCTATTTCGAGAGGTCAAGCAATCCTTTATTCGTGTTTTTATGGGGAAGGGTGCATCTGCTCTTCCGGCAGATAAAAAAAACCTTGCCTGCACAGAGAGTTTCAGGGTAGTTTGCTCAGTCATTCTATGCCAAATAAGGTCCCCATCCGGGAAGGTGCAAGGCCTAAAATCCCTAAGCTCTACTTGCTATTTATGATGAACTCGTAAAAAGTTGAAGTGAGCTTCAGAGATGGCTAGATAAAAAGGTTGATATACGCCCAAAGGAAGTGCCCTTGGGGTACAACGAAGGAGATCGGACTTTTTATGACGCCATCATTTATCAGGAGAAATTGTGACAATAATAAATGAAAACACCCTTTGGATGTCCGGCAATGAGGCCATTGCCCTTGGCGTCTATGAGGCCGGGGTGAAGGTTGCCTCCGGCTACCCTGGAACGCCCTCGACGGAGATCATGGAAAACCTCTCAAAATATCCGGGAGTGTATACCGAATGGGCACCCAATGAGAAGGTTGGCCTGGAGGTTGCCATTGGCGCCTCATTTGCCGGTGCCAGAGCCCTTGCTACTATGAAACATGTTGGAGTGAATGTGGCGGCCGATCCTCTTTTTACCGCCTCTTATACCGGTGTCTGCGGGGGGCTGGTGCTGGTCACTGCCGATGATCCGGAAATGCATTCTTCCCAGAACGAACAGGATAATCGAAATTACGCCTTTGCCGCCAAGCTGCCAATGCTTGAGCCGTCCGATCCCAGTGAAGCAAAAGAAATGGTCAAGCTGGCCTTTGATCTGAGCGAGGATCTCGATACTCCTGTCATGTTGCGTATCACTACCCGCGTTGCCCATGTAAAAGGAGTGGTTACCCGGGGAGAAATGAACACCTCGCATCCTGCCTGCGGTATCAATAAAATTCCGGGAAAACTGGTTATGTTGCCGGCTATCGCCCGCAAGCGGCGGGCGGTGGTCGAAGAGCGGATGAGAAAATGTCGCGAACTGGCCGAAACGGCTGCTTATAACCGGATAGAAGAAGGTGATACAAAGAGGGGTTTTATTACCTCCGGGGTCTCGTATCTCTACGTCAAAGAGGCTTTCCCTGAAGCTGCCGTGCTGAAGCTCGGCATGTGCTGGCCGTTGCCGGAAAAAAAGATTCGTGAATTTGCGGGCACGGTTGACGAGCTCTATATCGTGGAGGAACTCGACCCCTTTCTGGAAACCCATATTAAAGCCATGGGCATTGCCTGTCATGGCAAGGACTGTATCCCCAACCAGGGAGAGTTGAACACGGCTATTGTCCGCCAGGGGATTACGCCCGGCTCGGGTCCGGAACTTTTTGCTCCGGTGGAACTGCCTAATCGACCGCCAAATATGTGTGCCGGTTGTCCGCATCGGGGGATCTTCTTTAATCTCTCAAGGATGAAGGTCTTTGTCTCCGGCGATATCGGCTGTTATACCCTAGGTTTTCTGCCGCCGCTGTCGGCCATGGATTCCTGCGTCTGTATGGGTGCTTCCGTGCCGATAGCCCATGGAATGGCCAAGGCACTGGGCGAGGATGGCTATAATCAAGTAGTTTCGGTTATCGGCGATTCCACGTTCATTCATTCCGGTATCACTGGCCTGATCAACACGGTCTACAACAACTCCGCTTCAACGCTGATTATACTCGACAATAGCATTACCGCTATGACCGGGCAGCAGCAGAATCCGGCCACCGGTTATAACATCAAAGGTGAGGCTGCAAGTTCAATTGATCTGGCAGCCCTGTGTCGGGCGGTCGGGGTAAAACATGTCTACAAGGTCAATCCCCATGACATAGTTGAAACACGGAAAATCTTAAAAGAAGCGGTGGAGCTGCGTGAACCCTCGGTGGTCATCTCCGAGGCGCCCTGCGTGCTGTTGCCGGAGATGAAAGAGCGTAAACCGGTGTCCTATTTTACCAACCAGGAAAATTGTGTCGGCTGCATGTCCTGCATCCGTCTCGGCTGTCCGGCCATCAGCTGGACTCCTTTTGCCGAAGGGGAGGCGGAACAGCGCGGCTTCCGAAAAAACCAGAAAGGTCTCTCCAAGATCGACGAGATCCTCTGTAATGACTGCGGTCAGTGCGCCTCGCTCTGTAAATTCAACGCCATTACCAGAGGAGAAGGAAAATAATGCAAGATACGGGAAATATCCTCTTTTCAGGGGTCGGCGGTCAGGGCATCCTGCTCGCCAGTGAGATAACGGTTTATGCTCTTTTGTCGGCAGGCTACGATGCCAAAAAGAGTGAAGTACACGGTATGGCCCAGCGCGGCGGCTCGGTTACCGCCCAGTTACGTTACGGCAAAAAGGTCTATTCGCCGCTGATTGAACCGGGCTGTGCCGATATTCAGATGGCCTTTGAGATGATGGAGGCGGTGCGGTATCTGCCCTACTTACATAAAGGCAGCAAGGTGATCGTCAATACCCAGAAGATCCTGCCACCCTCGGTTGCCACTGGCCTGGCGGAGTATCCTAAGGATGTGCTGCACCACCTCACCGAGCGGGATATTATCGTGGTGCCGGTCGATGCTTTTGATATAGCTCGGGAGGTCGGTGAGATAAAGACGGCCAATGTAGTCATGGTCGGCGCGCTTTCCACTTTTTTGCCAATAGATCCATCTGTTTACGAGGAAGTTATCCGTACTCGGGTGCCGGAACGGTTCAGGGACGTAAATCTGCGGGCATTTGCTGCTGGCCGAAAGGTCAGTCAATAAACAAGGTAATAGCTATGTCGGAAATATATTGGGAAGAAGAGATCGAAACATTGCCCCGGGTAGGGCTGGAATCCATTCAGCTGCGCCGCTTAAAGCATCTGGTCGCCCGGGTCTATCGGACGGTAGAACCCTATCGGCGCAAGATGGATGCAATTGGACTGAAACCGGAGCATATAGAAACCCTGGCCGATCTGGCAAAGCTGCCCTTTACGGTGAAAGATGATCTCCGGGATAACTACCCCTTCGGACTTTTCACTGTGCCGCTTGACGAGGTTGTGCGGGTTCACGCCTCATCCGGGACTACCGGCAAACCGACCGTGGTCGGTTATACCGCCAAAGATATCCAGACCTGGTCGGGGGTTATGGCCCGAGCGCTCTGCTGCGCCGGGGCCACCAAAGGCGATATGATCCATAACGCCTATGGTTATGGTCTTTTTACCGGCGGCCTTGGTGCCCATTATGGCATCGAGCGGCTGGGAGCCACCGCGATTCCGGTATCCGGCGGCAACTCCAAGCGGCAGATCACGATAATGAAAGATTTTGGTTCCACTGTGCTGCTTTCGACGCCATCCTATGCCCTTAATCTGGCCGATGCCATGGAAAGCATGAATATCGACCCTAGATCGTTGTCTTTACGGGTGGGTATTTTCGGGGCGGAACCCTGGAGTGAGAATATGCGCGAGGAGGTCGAGCGCAAGTTAAACCTCAAGGCAACCGATATCTACGGTCTCTCCGAGGTGATGGGGCCGGGTGTCGCCCAGGAATGTCTGCACACGACCAGAGGGATGCATATTTTTGAAGATCACTTCCTGCCGGAGATCATCGATCCTGATACCGGTGAAGTGCTGCCGCCGGGTGAAAGAGGGGAGTTGGTCTTCACTACTCTCACCAAAGAGGCTTTTCCGATCATTCGCTATCGGACCAGAGATATCTCCAGACTGTACTATGAACCCTGTACCTGCGGTCGGACCCTGGTGCGTATGGAAAAAGTGACCGGCCGCACTGACGATATGCTCATTATCCGCGGAGTGAATGTCTTTCCATCCCAGGTTGAAAATGTGCTGATGAGCGTCGACGGCGTTGAACCGCATTATCAGATCGTGGTCAACAGGGAAGGAAATCTCGATACCATGCAGGTGCAGGTCGAGGTCAGTGAAGGGGTGTTCTCCGATGAAATCAGGGTACTCGAAAATCTGACCAAACATATCCAGAGGGAAATAAAAGATCTGCTCGGGGTCACCTGCAAGGTGAAACTGGTGGAACCGAAGACCATCCAGCGCAGTGAAGGGAAGGCGCAGCGGGTTATCGATAACCGTAAAATCTGAGGGGGGTACTATGCTGGTAGAACAAATTGCCGTATTTCTGGAAAATAAATCAGGTAGATTAGCGGAGATCACCGCTGTTTTGGCGAAAAACAACATTAATATCCGCGCTCTTTCCGTGGCCGATACTGCTGATTTTGGCATTTTGCGTCTGATTGTCGATAATGTCGAAAAGGCTAAATCGGTATTAAAAGAAAACGGCTTTACGGTAGGCAAGACCTCGGTTATCGCCGTCGAGGTTGAGGACAAAACCGGCGGCCTGGCCAAGGTGTTGCAATGCATTCACGCCGCCAACATCAACGTTGAGTATATGTACGCTTTTGTCAATAAAACCGGTGAGAACGCGGTGTTGATCTTCCGCTTTGAAAAGATGGACGAGGCGATTACCGCACTGAAAGAAAACGGCTTTACCATCATCTCCAGAGAGCAGATTTGCGCCCTTTAGTGACTTA
>CBDTUM010000046.1:0-28267 GCA_965363495.1 uncultured Desulfopila sp. | reverse complement strand
GTCACCGTGGCGGTGTTGCTGCTTGGAGTACCCGCAACGGCTACGGTTTTGTAGGTGAAGCTGTCGCTACCGTTGAAATTTAGACTTGGAGTGTAGTTAAAAGAACCGTCGGCACAAAGAAATCCACCGGCCGGGCAACTGAGTGTCCCCGCAGAAGTGCCGGTAACCAATTCAACCTGGGCAGGCGTTGGGAGGCCGGTATCGTTCAACAGTACTCCCGCTGCTGCAGGTACTGCAAGAGGAGTGTCCTCGTTGACTAAATACACATCAGCTGCAGCAACTGGTCCGCCACCGGCGCCCGCACCAACAGTCAATCTGGCAATCATACCGTTACCACGCCGGTCATAGATTATATGCTCACCATCAGCGTTCGGCTGCCAGAAGGCCTCTATGGTTTTACCCGCCTGCAGACTCACCGAATACTGCTGTTTGGCAAAGGGGTAGGGATTGCCGTCTTCAGCCTCCAGACGCATATAATTGCCGCGATTGAACGTCGGTACATGAAAGTCCAGCCCTGCATTCAAAAAACTCAGCACCGTAGGCTGACTGGTGTTGCCGGCATTGGGGATGGTAACCGTTTGCTGGCCATTAACCAGATAATACCTGGGTTTGTAGGTCAGCGGGGTCGCAGCCGTAGCAGAATTATGCAGTACCGGATCAATTTCACTGTACAGCAGGGTCACATCGGCGGCTGTATTGGGATAGTCGCCTACTTTAAGGGCGCCATACAGCCCCATATGGACCTGCAGAGCCGGATGACTCCCACTCATATAGAGAAAAGTGCCCTTGTTCAGATCTACCCGCTGCCAGAGATAATCTACAGTATCAACACCACCCGGAGGAGTCGGAGCAGTAAAGGAGGTAATTCGATTACCACTTCGAGCCGGCTGTGGCGCAACCCCGAGAACCGGTATGGCTTTCTGACCTGGAATCATAACGGAGACCGCTTCACTGAGACAGTTGCGCAGCCGGATTCTCAGGTTGCCATTGTTCTGCAGGTCGGCAGCAGTCAGTTCTGGTCCGACTGTCCATGGAGGCAGGGAACCACAGGCCTGCCCGGTATCTCTGGCAAAGCCCCACATGGGTATTGCGCTCCCTCCCGGCGGTGTCCATGTCCCGGGAATAGCCACAAGATCGACTCGAGCAAGTAATGGAGAGGCCACCAGGGTGAGTGCGGTTGCCATCACCAGTGAAGCCCCCAATTTCGATATAGTTTTTTTATAGTTCATATCTTAACCCCCTGTTATTATTCAATCGGTACATTGTATGCTTCAATGATCATCATCGTCAGCATACCACCGGGAAAGATGTCCCAGTTGGTGAGCTCTTTCTCCGTGTGGGAATGCCACATGAAGCTGAAACCACCATTGGGGTTAAGGCCGCCCTCACCTGGAGGCAGCGTACCCAGGGAGCCAAGATACGGGCTTCCGCCCCACCAGCCGCCAAAGGCCAGTTCCTGGTTACCCGGCAGTACCACCGGGAAAGGTTTACCGTGATCGGGGCAATACTCGTGAGTGACAGAATCGAACATTTCAGGAGCAAATGTATTACCCGGGTCTGAAGTGACACCATCGCAGCTATGCGCCATTTCCGGTACGTCACTCCCCCCATATATATCCCAGTTCAATCCTGCACCGGTCCAGGTAAAGAGAGCATCTACCGTTTTTCCTGGTGTCGCGGTGATGGTAAAACCCTCCGTTCCAATATCCGGTCCTGCGCCTGGCGTACTTTCAAGCATCCTGCCGTCCCGGGCGATAACCTTGGCATGGTTGCCATGATGATGGAAAGGGTGCATTTCCCGTCCCCCTCCGACAACTCGCATCAGCACTGTATCACCGGGGTGCATGCGCGGCACCGAGTTATAGGGCTGGGTTGGCAGCCAGAAAACATTCGGGGCAGCCAGATCGTCCGGTGCTGTCCGGCCGTTGATGAACCAGTAGTTGGAGAAATAGTTATCAAGCATCGGTTGAATGCTTGGATGGTTTGGGCCATAGAACTCAACAGCCTGGTGGATATTGGGGTCCATCTCCGTCAGGAAGAAGAGCTGTTCATAGGTATAGGCTGAATCAGGATGTCCGTACGCCCTTGGGGTTGCGGCGTTAAAACCTGTCGGACGGACAATAATCGCCCCGGTCAAACCCATCTCCATCTGCAGACCCGGATTGGTACCACTATGGTAGGTATAGGTTCCAGGTTTACCGGCGACAAAGGTATACCGCACCACATCACCGTCATTTTCCGCCTCAAGGGTCAGATCGCCCTCGTTGCATGGGTCCGAACCATTTGCTCCGGCCTGCACGCAGGTGGTCGTTGCGGTATGCCCTGGAAAAACCATAGAGACGTTAGGCACGGCGCCTCCGGCAACAAACAACCCGTTAGAGAGAAATACATTGACCGTCTGGCCCTGATTGACAATCAGGGTTGGGCCGGGATATTGCGCACGGCCATTGCCGTTGGCATACCCCCAGAGAAGCATGGAGCCGCCATCTGCCGTGCTGACATAGTCGGCTTTGACCGTCAGGTTAAAATTTGTACCGCTTATACCATTTATCGCCGCCTGTACTCCAGTCGAAAAAAAAAGCAGAAGAACGGCCGCGAAAACAGCAACCATCATTATAGGTCTGTGTTCAAATATTTTCATGGCGTCACTCCTTAATTAATCACGATTTCCGTCATCATACCACCGTACTCCTCCTGATCATTATTGAGGTAGTTCAGGTTGCTGGTATAGAGGACATAAGTACCGGGAGCCACACCAGCGGTGTCAAGGATAACATCCACTGATTCGCCGCCTCCGAGGGTGACCGAATTGGTCTTATAATAGAGATCTGCCCCATTAGGAGCCCGCAACAGCTTGGCATCCCTGCCCACCACCTCCATTTTGATACCCGAACTTTGCAGGGTATAGTAGCGGGTGATCGCCAGATTGGAGATCCGCAACAGTATTCTTTGATTTGGAGCAGCCTGGATCAAAGAGCTGACCGGCTGAGAGGTTTGCAGTCTTGGGTTGGTCGGGTTGTTGGTCGGGTTTGCCGAACTGCCGTCGGTTGGCGGAAAAGTATTCGTTCTCGCATCTGCGGTGTCCGGATACCCCCGACCGTTTATCATCGGATAGTTGTCCCGCATAAGGGCAAAAGGCAGCGGCTGCACCGTCTCGCTGGAATCGTGAAACGCACCGTCAAAAGAACCCAGCTGGATCGGGTACTCCACATCGTAGCCGGTTGAACCGTCAACATCATTATAGGCAAACTGGGTGTAGGTTTTTCCGTTATAGGATATAGAAGTCCCGTTCTGGGCCGGTTTTACATAGAGACTGCCAAGCATGCCCATCTGCATATGTTCGGTGGCCTCGACATGGCAGTGGTACATGTACGTACCGGGATCGTTCAGCTTATAGTAATAGGTAAGGGTCGATCCCATATTTATGGCAACACCACTTTCCGGCAGGCCGTCGAATACTGTTGAGGATTCAGGATACCCATGAAAGTGGACCGTGTGCGGGTCGAACAAATCAGGCCGGATCATCATACCCACATTGGTCAGGCTGAGGTAAAACTCCTGATTTTCTTCCAGCACGATAGTTGGCGCCGGCCAATTTGAGGAGAGTATGCCTTTAGCAATGGCCACATTTTTATCGGCCTGCGTTTGGGTGGGCAACCCTGTTAAATCAGCAAAACCAAAGATATATTTGGCTGATCCATCAGCCATGGTAGTGTACCCATCCCCACCGGAGAGATGCATGCATCGTACAGCCGAATCTGTGCTGATGGCGTTGCCATCTGTATCAGTCGGACACTTTACATCCACACCGGCATGAGCCACTGCTGCCCCAGAGAGACAAAGCAGGCCGGCCAGAAGCGGTATACTGTATTTTTTTGTCGTCTTCATATTTTCACCTCTACCGTCCCTCCAGACGGGAGAACCCGCCCGGAGGGACTTGTTGGGTTATTGGAATTAATGCAATTCGTCAGCACCAATATCTGCGCTGCCGCCCCATGGTCGCGACTCAAGGTCATAGTCAGTCGATATAAAACTGTTTGTTCCTTGATTCAGGGCTGAAGACCCCTGTTGTATATGATAGTCGCGGGTCTGGGTCAGAGGACCATAACGCAGGCGAATAAAGTTACCTCCTTCATCCAGGGCCGGAGGAGCAGAAATGGCCGTGTTGACTTCCGGAAGAAACGTGGTTGTCTCCCTATTCCCGTTGAAGGTACCGGCAACAAACAACGGATCGCCGCCGTCGGAGTCAATACAGTCAGTGCAGGTAAGAGAACCTGCGGCACCCACTACCGCCAGATCACTGAAGATCGGAGCAGGCCCAGGCGCGTCGGTACAAGTCAGGCCAACCGCACCAGCGATATCGGGACAGAGCCCGGTGAGAACATTGTCCAGGTTGGTACTATCGAGCAACCAGTAAAACATACGGTTTTGATAGACAATGTTATTACTCAAAGAAGGCTGGGAGTAGCCCGGATTCGCTGTCAGGTCGATATGACCATGCGAAGCGATACCAGCTCCCGGCTGCGGGTTGGATTGACTCGGGATGCCGGGACCAAAAGCGGCACCGCTTGTTGAGGTATTATCATTGTGAGCAATGGTGTTGTAGAGGATGTTGGCTCCCAGAGTATCCTGGATGGAGATGCCGCCACCCGACAGGGCTGCAACGTTATTAACGATAATATTATTGATTATATCAACCCTGTAGTTGAAATTACGGACATTGCCGTTCGGCCTCAGCCTGACATCCTGCCCATTAACACGGCTGAGCTGAATACCGCCACCGTCGCCGGCACCGGCAGAGTTCCCTTGAATCAGGTTACGGAGAATCTGGACATTTCCGGCCCCGGGAGACAGGGTACCGTTGACCAGAGGAGCTGCTCCGGCAACCAGAATACCACCACCGTTAGTAGGCGCTCCCTGGTTGAAGTTTTCATTAAAGGTTATCCTGTTATCGGCAATAAGCGGATAGGAACTGTTGTTGTTGTTTCTGTTACTTAACCCGTAATGGGCAATACCGGCACCATCAGCTGTGGTAAAGTTGCCACAAACATAATTACTGGTAACCTCGTAGGAATCTGAACCGGTGTGGAGTGCTATTCCGCCGCCGGCTATATCGAGGCCGCCGTTTTGCACGACAGCGTTATGGTGAATCTTTACATAGTTGTTCTGTGCATCCGTATACTGCTCGTTGAGGGCGACCAAGGGATGGCCAACCCGTATCCCACCAGCATAGGTGGCACTGTTATTAACGATTTTCAGGTTGGAGATCTCGAGGTAATTGGCAAAACCGTTGACAACAACCCCGCCACCGGTATCAGCACCGGAAATATTAAACCCGTCGATCCGAGCCCCTCTATTTCGATTTGCACCGCGGATAAACCTGGTTGGTCCTGTCGCTTTGGCCGCTACGAAGACCCCGGCCCCTTCTTCACTGAAAAAGGTGGTCGGCTCAATGCCGCCAAAACCAAGTCCCTGGCCATCGATGAGATCAATGCAGCCATTTGCATTATTACAGGGACCGGGACCAACCCCGGTAAGAAGGTTTTCGGCTAAGGTTCGCCAGGCAACCAGCTTCTCGGCCGGCGTCTTGACTGCATCAATATAGGTGGAACCTTCGCCCCAACCCTGCAGCTGGACCGGTTTCCACATGATAACCATCTCGTTATATGTACCCGGCGCAACCAGAATCAGGTCGTTGGCGCTGGCAGCATTGATCGCTTCCTGGATGGTTGGAAAGTCAGCAGGGACTTGGACAACGTTTGAAGTGTTTCTGAGGCCAACCTGTACCGTAACACCGGTGACAGTTTCGTTCCTCCCCAGGCTGCCTCGGGTGACCAACAACTGTTTTCCACCCCTGCTGTTGAAGTTAAAGCCATTGGGGACGGATACCTCGATGAGGGTTCCTGACCAGGTTATGTTCTCGGGAGCTATCTCTATGCCACCGATGGTCACTTTATTATTTGGGTTGGCGGGGCCGCCAAAATTATAGTTCCTGGTTATGGTCTTCGGCTCAGTTCCGCTCACCCCGTCATAGGCAGGATTCGGCACTTCTACGCGATTACCCATAGAGGTGATGAGAATGGTATGGTTGCCACTCACGACGCCGCTATTGCTGGCAGGAATATACGGCCCACCACCCTCACCATTTGTCGATACACTGACACTTTTAATGCGCGGTGTGAAGTCTGCAATCTCACAGTCCAGAGGGTTCTGATCGGGACCGGCGAAAGCCGCAACCGGTATTACCGGTGTATCCAGATAAGTGGTAGAACCGGGCATATACTGGAAGGTGTAACAGAACTGACTGTACTGCGGATTATGCTGGGGATCAACACTCCCATCAACCCTGATTTTTGCGTTCATACAGGTTGTCAGCATATTGGGTGACATCCCGCTTGGCTGGGGAAGATTCGCCGTAAAGGTAGAAGGGACTAAAGCGTTATAGACCCCATACTCGTCCGACACGGTCCGTCCGATTTCCCGGCCTGTCCAGTCGCGGATAGAAACAGGCAGGAAAGGAGGTGCATACTTCTCACCAAACTGCGGTGAGGCTGGGTCATATTCATTGGCGGTATCATCGAGCATAAAGCCGATGATGTGACCGGCGATGGGCACCTCGGTGAAGAGAGAAAAATCCGCTGCTGCGTTCTGATTTCCGGACAGGAGAACTTCCTTCCGATCACAAAGAGGCAGCTGCTGGGTAGCAAGCGGTGCAGGAACTCCTGGAAAAAGGGCCAGGTTGGCAGGAACCGTATAAGGTTCGCCGACACATTTGGGCGGCAACAGTTGTGGAACTGGCACATAGGTGTTGCCAAAATCAACGTTCCTGTCCTGAGAACGAATAACTTCATACCCTGGTGGAGGGACGACTTCAACGATATAAGCACCTGGTCGCATATAACCGACATCAGGATTATTTTGAAAATCCGGTACGTTTATCCAGGTCGGTTGCACCCCGTCAAAGTCGTTCAGGATGCTGAACGTCGGACCAAAAGCATATCCGCCGTCAAAAACCCCGGGGCGTACCTGGTTCCAGTTGCGCATACCATCATAGCAGTCTGTGGGGACTCCGCGAAACGTATAAGGATCATCCGTTGCGCTCCCGGAGTTTACACCGTACTGGCAGTTGGTCGGGAGATTATCATCCCAGCTGTCGGTCATCGCTGTGCGCAGTAAGGTGCCGGTACTGTCATACAAATTAACCGTAACATTTGGGATACCCGGTTCCCAGGGTTCCGCTGCAGCGTATTCCGGATTATCTTCAGCACGGGTAACGGCGTACATTACCACACCTGAGATTCCACCGTTTTCACCAAAACCATATAAGGTTTTACCCCATTCAACGACGTTGGTCTGCCCCAGAAAGCCTTGAAAGCCCTGGGTGAGCACCGGGCCGACTTCACTCCGGGTCCACATATCACCATTCACATTACCATCTGGATCTAACGGGTTGTTTTGCTGCTGCGGATTCAGCTGATCGCCAAACGACAAGTCGCTGCCAAAAGGTATCGGCCCACCGCCATCAACAGTGATGGTTGCACCGGTCGCCTTAAATCTGGCAAAATCGACCTCGGCAATAAACCATGAGAAAAATGGGAAATTCTGATCAAAGGGTACAAACCCTTCAACATCGGTGGGAAATGCTTGATAAATGGTACCATCACGAAAACGTAAGTTTACGTTCTGCTCAGGAATCCCCACTTCGCTTGCATCCCTAAAACCGTTTTGATTGACATCATTAAAAACGTTGTGTTCCATTCGATTAAACCACTGGAATACCGGGACATCGCCTAAGTTACAACCAGCAATGCCATTGCAGCTGCCGTCAGCCGCCACATCGATGGTAGTTTTGGCAAAGACAATGTCCAGAGCGTCATCCCAAACCACCAGTTGATATTGTCCAGGTGGCACACTGGGTATGCTGAAGTTGCCATTATCGGTTCTTTCCGCGTACAAACCATCGCCGAGCACTCCACCCGACATAGCATTCAAACCAATCCATGGGGTTGTGTGCGGAAAGGGACCACCATTATAAAAGATTGTGTCCGGTGGACTGGAAAGATGGAGATTGACCACCTGACCGATGATAGTTGATCCACCTGTCAGCACATCCGTTCTCTTATAAATCTTCGCTGGACCGGCAGGTACAAAACCGAATTCAGCATGGGGTCCTGGAGGTCCAAACTCAGCAAAGAAAGGCGGTTCGTTGGCCTTTACCCAGGCATCAATAATGTGGGTACCTTCAATAGTCGAAGTTTGTATCCAGTCGTTAGTGTTCGGTGGAACAGCCTGGACACCGTACTTACCGGGGGCCAGATTCTTGATGACAACACGACCCTCGGCATCTGATGCACAACCTCCGAGACTGGCTATAACTGGGTTACCGTCAGCATCCAGGACATAACTGCCATCAGTATTTTCCTGATAGGAGGTACACAAATCATTGCCATAGACATCCTTGGCCTGGGTTCCCGCTGAAGCACCGTACTTACCACCGGCATCTTCAAGGATTATAGAAAAGCCTGCGAGGGGCCTTTCCCCCTGGTCCCAGACGTTATTTATCGGCGCGATATCCTCATGGATAAAAATGCTTATCTGGGCGGTGGGCGTTGGCAGACTGGTTACATAGACAGTCACTTCGCCGGGCGAATTGCCCTTGAACTGGGCGCCGCCAATGTTATAACCAGGTTCTACGGTAGCAGAACCCGGCAGTACTGAAATGAAGTAATTTTTGCTTGCATCAAGCGGTATCGCAGCAGTGCCGAGAGCACCAATATTATTCTGGTCCCCTTTGGCAACCACCGGCATATAACTCCGGTGAAAACTGACCGACAGGGTATTGCGATTCGCATCGCCTACCCGCCAGTTAGGATCCAGGGCCGGTCCTACATTACCTACCTGATTCGGCTCCGTTTTTACAGTTCCGTCACCATTTAACTGGACGTGGTAGGTTTTATCCTCCTCTACCAGCCAGCGGTAGGGCGTGGTGAGTTGGTTCCCATTTGAGTCTCGTAACACGAGATTAATTGCCTGAGCAGTATTGACCAGACATACCACAAGACTGAAGCTGATAAGCACAGCCATGAGGCTTCCATAAAACGATTGCTTTGGTGTGCATTGTACATTCGGTGCATTCGGCATCTTCATCATACCCCCTCCTCTAGTTTGACTTCCAGTGGGTCGCTCTACTCACACTCCCCACCCTGCAATCCTTCACTTCCGATTGTACACTTGACTGCGTGTTTGATCTCCAGACGCTCAGCCAACAGGTTATCGAGGCCCAGCAAGACAGCTAACGATCGGGATTTTAAAAATTTTTCAAGATCATCAACTGTTTGCCATTCCTCCATAAGATAAAAAATATCTTTATTCTCTATATCCTGATAGAAATCTGCCTTGGTACAACCGCCATCCTTTACCACTTGATCGGCCAGCCCTTTGATAGTCTGGAGTATCTCCCTTCTTTTTTGAGACAGCCCATGTATTTTGATGGTGGTAACTATCATCAGTCTCCTCATATTTTGGAAAGTACAGCCGATTTCCTTATGACAAGAGCTATCAAGAACTATGCCACGACTGCCACTTTGTGGTAACTCATGGCATAGGCCACGCCCAGCAGGGAAAGAGTGCAGAAAACAATGGTTGCGGTGAGAGGATTGAAACGAAGGAATGGTGGCCGAATATGGCCAAGCGGCCATATTTGGCCACCACATATTGCAGTGAACGTCAAGTTACAAGAGATGTGCAGGAGAGAAAAGGGAACTGCTTATGGTTTGATAATTTTGTATTTAGCCATCTTGGCTCGTAAGGTGCCTCGCTGCAAGCCCAGGATTTCCGCGGCACTGTTTTTGCCGCTGACCTTCCAGTTGGCTTCCTCCAACACCTTGAGGATATAGGAACCTTCCATTTCTTCCAGCGTCAGAAAGCCGGTTGGCGATTTTTCGACGGTGTGTTTGTTTGCCAGTTTATCAGTCAGACGCAATTTGCGGCCTGGGCTGCTGATCACCGCCCGCTCAATAACATTCTCTAGTTCCCGGACGTTGCCGGGCCAGGAATAGTTTTCGAGTTGCTGCATTACATGAAGAGGAATAGTGTGAATTTTTTTCTTTAGTTTTTGGCTGAAACGCTCGACAAAGTAGGTCGCGAGCTGAGGAATATCATCGATTCTCTCTCTCAGCGGCGGTGCGGTTATCGGAAAAATGTTCAACCTGTACCAGAGATCTTTCCGAAACAAGCCCTTCTTCACGTCATCTTCCAGGTCACGATTGGTGGCGGCGATAACACGGACATCTACCTTCATTGTCTGCGAACTGCCGAGCCTCGCATATTCCCCTTCCTGCAACACCCGCAGAAGTTTCCCCTGCAGCTCCAGCGGCAGGTCACCTATCTCGTCGAGAAAGATAGTCGCTTTATCGGCAAGCTCGAAACGGCCGACCTGTTTGCTATGAGCACTGGTAAAAGAACCTTTTTCATGGCCGAACAGCTCACTTTCGATGAGATTGGCTGGCAAGGCGGCACAATTGATCTTGATCATCGGTCGGCCTTTACGCAGGCTGGTGCGGTGGATCGCCCGGGCAAAGAGCTCCTTGCCGGTTCCTGTTTCCCCGAGCAGGAGAATGGTCGTATCCGTAGCGGCAATCTGCTCTATTTTAAACAGAACATACTGGAGGGCATTACTGCTGCCGATGATATTCTCATGGTTGAGGGACAGTTTAATTTCTTCTTGCAGATAGGCACTTTCCGCCTCAAGCTGCACCTTACAGGTGGCAACTTCAGAAAGAGTATGCCGTAACCTGTCTTCATATTCTTTCTGCTGGGTAATATCCTGATTACTCGAACGATAACCAAGAAATTCGCCCTCTTCGCTGGTAACTGGCTGACAGGTATGGGCCATCCAGCGGATTTTTCCATCACGCCGGACAATGCGGAAATGCAGCTCGCGTAAATCGATTTTTTCCTTGCCGTCATGGAGGTGCTCAGCAAATTTCTCCCTATCATCCGGGAAGATTATATCGTTAAGCAGAGACGGATTATCAATAAACTCCTCGGCAGCATACCCGGTAATTCTGTGGCAGGAGGGGGAAACATAGCGAAAGGTGCCGTCCGGCCGAGCCCAACATTCCAGGTTATACGCAAAATCGGCAAGAATGCGAAATTTACTTTGCTGGTGACACAGACTGTCCTCCAGATCCACACATTTTGTTATATCGCGCACTGTTTTGATATAACAGATAAACTTTCCATCTTCATGAGTAAATACACTATCAACAGTTTCGGCGGTGAAGACCTTTCCGTCTTTTCTGCGGAATCGGGCTTCTACTGGACTCGGTTTTTCTTCATTATTCCACTGGCACTTTATCTGTTCCAGTTGCTGGTAATCTTGGCTGCAATGGTAGAGAAATTCGGCTTTCTGGCCAAGAAATTCTTCCTCCATGTAGCCAAAAAGTTTTTCCATCACCGGAGTGACCATGATGATCCTTTGTTCACCATCAATACAGAGCACTCCGTCGGAAATTGATGCAAAAATATGCTTGAACTGAGAAGTCTCAAGTTTGAGATATTTACACTCGAATTTCAGTGCAGAGACGTAGTTTTCCAAGACAGTCTGACTATCATTTTCCGTCATATCAACGACCTATTATACATTCTTGATTTGCTACTCCTAGTCGACAGGTTTACCGGTTATTAAAAATACGTCAGCTTACTCAACCAAATCACAACGGTGACAAATGCAATAAAACAGAGACAGCTAATCATACTACATCGTATCCATTTTTTTTCAACTGCAGTCATAAGCTCAGGTAAACCGAGACGGTTCTTCAGTGGCTGAAAAATCCCCGGCAGCATACCGAAGTACACCCCGATAAAAAGGCTCAGATAGAGTGGATAGCCAATAAAATTATACTCCTGCTGCAGGATGTCAAATGGGCAGTGATGCGTCGGCAGTTCATATATATATACTGAGATAAAAGATATCATAGAAACAATGGAGAAAACAAAGAAAAGAGCAGAAAACAGGGCAAGAACGTACCGAAGTACACCGGCTTGCACGAACAGGTTCAATGCCATTACAGCAATAAAGATAATACTTAAGCCATAAAATGCCATCATTGCCGGAAAAACTGGCAATGCGGCTAGGCTGCTTGCCGTGCTCTCGCCGCCGCTGCCAAAGAGCGAACCGCAGCAGGAGGTGATGATATCCGGCTCAAGCCCGAGAAAATAAGTGAGCTGAAGAATAAAATCGACACCAATACAGGGTACTATGCCAGCGAGCAGCAGGTATTTGAGACGTATGAGCGGATATTGCTCGGCTTGCTGATCAATATAATTGAGGGCGATCCAGAATCCCGATAGAAAAAAGACGATGATTTTGGACAATAATGCATACCATCCTACCGGATTGGCATTGAGCGAGCCGGTGGCACACATGGCCCCGATAAACAGACGGTGGATGTCATCCATGGTGAAAATAAATAACACGAAGGCAATTATCTGAAACCCAAGACCATAATTGACAAGGGTGGAGATCAGATAGGTCTTACGTTCCAATACCAGCTGCTTTGCAGAACTGCTGTTATAATTCCAGGAGAAGAAAATGATTGCCCCGTTGACCGCGGCATAGCAGAGCATCAGCAGGGTGATAGCTGAACCAATGATAAGAGCAAGGACTCCCGGATGCAGAATCACTTCGTATTAATCCTCTCAATCTGGCCGTCACGCATAACAATCGATCTGGTGACCAGCTGGTTATCGTGGACAAAGGGATCGTGGGTGGCAATAATGATGGTTTTGCCTTCGCAGTTTAACTGGGCAAGGGTATCGATAAACTCCTGGGCCAGCTTTCTGTCCAGGTGTGCGGTAGGTTCATCGGCAATAATGATCCTGGGTTTATTGATTAAGGCCCGGGCAATAGCAACCCGCTGCTGTTCGCCGCCGGACAGTTTTTTTACCTGCAGATGTTTTTTATTGTCGATTTTAAGCCTCTCAAGTATCGGCAAAGCCCTTTCGTTCATCATTCGTGTGCCGATAGTCAG
Organism: uncultured Desulfopila sp.; assembly: GCA_965363495.1. GTDB lineage: Bacteria > Desulfobacterota > Desulfobulbia > Desulfobulbales > Desulfocapsaceae > Desulforhopalus_A. The sequence continues at coordinate 15,233 of CBDTUM010000046.1, read as the reverse complement.
GGGAAAGAGGGGCAGCAGCACATTTTCCAGTACGGTCAAATCCCTGATGAGATGGAACTGCTGAAAGATAAAGCCAAAGGTCTGCCGCCTTATGTCGGTCAAAAACCGTTCGGGCAGCTTCACCACATCCCTGCCGTCGACAAAAATCCTGCCGGAGGTAGGGCGGGCCATACAGCCGATGAGACTGAGCAATGAGGTCTTTCCCGAACCGCTCGGTCCGGTCAGAACAGCCACATCGCCGTTTTCAATCGACAACGATGCAGCATTGACCGCCGTCAGTTCATCGGCCAGGCCCGGATTATAAATCTTTGCGACATTGTCCACCTCTATAAGCGCCACGCCATTACCCCCTCATCACAGAATCTGGATCGGTGATTGCTGTTTTCCAGGTTGGTATCACCGTGCTGGCGATATACGGGATTATGGTGAGAAAAGCCATAATCAGCAGGTGAAAAGAGTTGAAACTCGGCGTAAGATGAAAGGCGGGAAAAAGCACCGACCACCCCTTGAGCACTGCAGCGAGGAGACTAGCGTTAAAGAAAAAAACATGCAAATAGGCGACAATCACCCCGGTGAGAAAAGAGGTCAGGGAGACAATCAGCCCTTCCCAGAATTTCAGGGCGAGAATGTCGGAGGTATCCCAGCCGATGGCCTTGAGAATGCCGATCTCCTGCTTTTCCTCAGCACTGATCCCGGTCGCTTTGTCCCAGGCCATGATGCACAGCGCGATGACAGCGGCACTAAAGACCGTCAGCATCATGCCGCTACGCCAGTTGAAGACCATATCATAGGTCCTGATCAACTCTCTTTTGGTAATCGGCCGGGTATCGGGGAAGAGCTTTTTTATCTTGGCGGCTACCGTCTGGACCTCGCTGCTGTTGGGCACACTCACCGCAAAATCGGTGGCGAGGCCTGGCGGATAACCGAAAAAATCGATCAGGCTCTGATCGGTCAGGACCACCAGGTCATTGGTAAGCAGGTTTGACTCAGACCGGAAAAGACCGCTCACTTCAAACAGAACCCCGATATTTCTACTATTGACAAGAATGAGCTGCCCGGAGCGACCGGAATGCCTGAGGGCGGCAACGCCGGCACCGACCGCACATTCATCCGGCGTAGCCGGCAAACGGCCTTCAAGCAGCTGCAGGGGGGCGACCTCGCCACCTGAACCTATCAGGGTATAGTTGGCCTTAGTGAGGGCATCGTAGTAATAGCCCCAGTAACGGGGGGTAATGTTGCCGATTCCGAGGATCCCGGCCATGTCCTTTTTATAATCGACAGGGATAAGCTCGTGGCGGCCGCCCACGGTCCGCTGGACAATAAGATCAGGAACACCCTGGAGGAGTGCGGTAGTTTCTGTTTGCAGAGAATGGGTCAAGAACAAAACCGAGGCAAGCGCCGCCACCGTGACGGTATACGCGGCCATAATTGCGCCGTTTTTAAATTTTCTCCGGAGCAGCGAGGAGACTGCGTAGTCGATGATCTTTAGATGTTTGGTCAAGGGTTTTCTCCCCGGGTAAAATGGCTGGGGGCAATTATCGATCCGGATGGAAAATGATCAGGCGAAGCCGGGAAATCCTGGAAAGGGGAAAAGAAATCAGTTTGTGAAGGGTGGCGCGTATATCTGGCCTCCGTCCAGAGAGCCAAATCAGTCAATCCGAGCCGGCTGACCAATGCCTGTCTGGCCGGCAACAGGGCTTCCCTGTCAGACTGCTGTGCTCTGCTCCCATGGATGAAAAGGGCAAGGAGTATCAGACACAGAGCGATAGTCACCGCTATAAAAAGTTTGCCTTTGATCATGCCTGCATCAATGCGTCACCCAGTCGCTGACGGGAACCAGGTGCGACGCGGTTCCTTCGGTCAGCCTGGCAATATAACACCCTTTCGAGGCATAACGCTGCCCCGGGCCGAAAGTGAGGCGCGGGTAAACGGCAATGGCATAATCCTGGTCAATCATCATATCATATCCCTCCAGAAAATACTCCCGGAAGAATTCACTCCGCATGCTTTTTATGGATCCGGGGAGCATCCAGCCAAGAAAATACATCTTTGCCTGGATGGTGAAGTTGCTCTCAGGAATTTTCCTAACTTTCAACCACCGCTCCACCGAAAATCGACGGATATCATTTTCTTCTGGTATGGTATACGGATAGCTCAGCAGGAGATTGCCTTTTACTGTATCAGGAATCACCGAGTAATCGTTGTTCAGCAAGCTTGCCGAAGCAAAGAGCATCTTCGCCTGATCGGCATGGTCGGCAAGTTTTGCGAAAACCTCCTTATACGATCCATCGAGCCAGAGGAGGAGAACGACAGGGTCGGCACCGGCAAAGAGATCGGACCATTGCTCGTCAGAGACCGGAAGCCCCCCCGGTACCATTATGTTTTTAACAGCAGGATTGCCCATTTTCTGCCAGGCCTGCTCAAAACCATGAGCGAGCGCGCTACTGCGCGGATTGTCCGGCTGAAAGACCTGCACTATGGTGAGATTTTTTTCATCCTTACCGGCCGCCCGGATATATTTGGCGACGCTTTCACCTTCCTGGTAGAGCCCCTTGGAAAAATAAAGAGTATACCAATCGGTATCCGAGAGTACCGGCAAATCGGTAATGGGAAAAATGCAGGGTACTTTCATTTCTTCGCTGAAGGCATGAATCTTCTCCCAACTGCCCCCGGTAATACCGCCCAAAAGCGCAAAAACGGGCTGTTTGTTATAATAGCTGTCCAGCTGATCGCGCCAGGTCTCTTCCGGTCCATGCAGTCTCCAGACGTGAAGCTTCAGTTTCCGGTATGCCTGCTGCCGTTCGCTTTTGTAAAATGGACCCGAGACCGCCCGCTTGCTTTCCTGCCTGCTCTGTGAGTTATGGGCATCGATATGGGCCTGGAGCACCGACAACATGGCTGTTTTATCGACTTCAGCAACATCGTCGGTGATCACCGTGGCAAATTGCAGAGTGGTTCCATCCACTCCGGGCGCCGGCGTAACCGATAGATTTTTGAGATAGTAAACTAAGATACGCATATCACTTTGGTTTAAGCGAAACTTCGGCATGATCGGGTCCAGCTGACGGTCGGCGGGATCGACGCCTACCCGCAGAACCCGAGCCAGAGATTTGTCGGTATAGGCGGGGCGTACTTCCTTCATCTGGTAGTACTCCGGCAGTTCCCGGCGACCGGACACTTTTTCCTCTCCAGCCGAAGGTGGTTTGTAGGCACCTGTTCGATGGCGAGGAGCATAGAGCTCCTTGCCGTTGGTTGGCCAGGTGATAACCGTACCTTCCTTAGAGCCGAGGCCGCTTCTCTGATGACAATCATCACAGGTAAACATGCGCCCGTCAAAGGGAATGTCGCCCATGACCAGTGCCTTGATGGGTTCCCCGGAAGGAAGAACCCCTGTTCGATACATTATCTCGCCAAGCCGTAAAGCTTCATCACGGGAATACCCCTCAATCAGTTCGGCTGCTCCCAGCGACTGCTGCGATAAACAGAAAAGCACCAGAAAAATACAGATATATTTTGCTTTCATTGAAAAATATTCCTTTTGGCTCAAAAAAGTAAATTGACCATCATCTACTGGAGTTTCTCATATTCGGCTATCAGATCAGAGGCACTCAGCATGCCATAAATCCGCACCCACTCCTTCTGACCGGGGCCGCGCAGCAGCGTCAAAGGATAATGGTTCATCTTGTTTGCCACATAGGTGTCAAACGCTTTAAGGACCTGCACGATATTGTCGCGTTTTCCGGTGAACGCATCCCAGCCCGGCTGCGCGCCATATTTTTGCAGATGCTCTTTCATAAGTTCAGGAGTATCGTTGTCCGGGTCGATGGAGATCGATACCAGTCTGACCTTATCGAGATCTTGCCCGAGTTTTTTCTGAAAATAACTAAAACTTACCGAGAGGACAGGACATATCGTGGTGCAGGTGCAGTAGATAAAATCGAGTAATATCGGTTTATCAGTATCGAAATAGCTTTGTAACTGAACCTCTTGGCCATCCTGATTAAGTAAGGTCACATCCGGTACGACATATGTTTCCAGGGTCCTCTTGTATGGTTTTGCCTCGTCCGCCGCGACGCCTTGGACAAACAAAAAGAGGCACGCAACAATCCACACAGTACTTATTAGCAATAGATTCGTTTTCTTCATATCATGTAACCAATTAAATTTATAACCTATAAAACAGAAAACTGTTTATTAGGCTCGACTGACCAGCTGAGTATCTTTGGTCGATTCATAAAAAATAACATTTTAAAAATCCTTGTCGATACATATCAGCAAAAGAGTACATCAGCCAACCGCACCGCAAGTATTCCCGGTTATCTGCACTATATTCCTGCCTGAATTCTTGGCCAGGTACAGGGCCAGGTCGGCCGCCTGGATCAATTGGTCGACGTTTTCAACGGGCTGATCAGGAAAGGCAGCTCCGCCAATACTCACGGTAACACGAACCATCCTCTCGTCAACCGATATGGCAGCGTCCTCGATGGCCTTGCGCAACCGTTTTCAAAAACTAAATCTCAGTCTTATCATAACAAAAGTTAACAAATACTAACAGAGTATTAAGCCTGCTTGATTCAAGCTGGTAGTACCACACACATGGAGAGTCAACTCTTCCTGTACCCGGACAGGCCGGTCGCCGGACAAGGCGGGATCGGTACATATCAACCGACAAGAATCAATCCTCCCAGCTATGATGAGGCAACAATATTGTACAAGAGGGACGCAAATTTGCTCAAACTGAACGTACAAACAGCCGTTCGAGCCTGATCGAGCTGCGTGGTGCAACAGGAAAACCGGAAACTGTGCTATTCACTCTTTGTCTGTACTTCTAGTGATATGGAGTACAGGGCATTGGGAAAAATCGACTCTTTTCCCTCGGTATTTTTTCGAAGATGCTTCAATTGGCAACTTTATTGCAATATATCTTTGTATAGAGTTGTTCTTCTTACCCTCTTTTCAGGACTAAAAATGCTTATCCCGTCAGTACCACGGTACTTCCCCAACGCCTCTCCCGCCGTTTAATCGACGACACCGACAGAAATACTCTTTCCGGTAATCATTCGCCCTTGTTCCTCATTCTATTTTTGATACAACATGGATTATAACTTTAACTTCCCATTTCTATGAAAAATACAAACATGTTAGCAATACACCCGGTACCCCGCACAGTGATGCTCTTGGTTTTTCTGATGGTTCTTGGGATACTGCTCTTCGGCACTAATGTTCCAAAACTTCGAGCCGTTGAACCGGATGCAAAACTCTATTCGGAGCAGACCGCGGATAGAAACGCAGCCTACAAAATGAAATCGCAACAACTGGCGAAGAAAATTGCAGCGACGAGTGACGAGAGAGATAAACAAGGTTTTTTGGTACAGCAGCAGTTGCTGATCAAACTTGAAGCACTTCCGGACAAACCTGAAAAACCCGCAATAGATTTAATTTTTTCGGAGCTGAATCTTCCCAAAAAACTCTCGTGGAAGGACGTTGAACAGTATTTGGACCGATATGTTGGTGTCATACAGGAGGCCAAACTTTCGACCCAGAATCTGGAAAATAGCGAGGAACAGGTGCAAACTCTATACAACCGATTAATCGCCCTTAATGACAAAGATCCTCAGCAGGAAATCCTCCAGCTCCAGTATGCCTTTCAGGTTCGCAAAGTCGATCAGCAAAAAGAAATAGACAAATATCTGAAAGAAGGGATGGAAATCGCCAAAAAGCTGTATCCGGCTGTGCTGACACATATACATGTTGCCCAGAAGACGATCGATAAACAAGAAAAACTACGGAATCAGGCAAAGAAACAGTTACAAAATCTCGAAGATGAAAAAATTCTGGCCACCGCAGGCAATGATGTGTTGCTGCAGCAGCAGGAGAGCCTCTTGGCAGGCTACCTCGGCCGAGAGCTCAGCGATGACGAAAGAAAAGAGATGCATTATGAACAGCTGAAATCACTCAAACAACAGCTCCAGCAACTTATTACCGAGGATCATATCCATGGAGCCACAATCGACTTTCTTGAAGAGGAACAAAAAAACATCTGGTTTCATTTGTTCACCGAGAAGCCGGATTTCTTTAAACTTACCGATTTATCAGGAAATATTAATAAAAAAATCATTTTATTAAGAAAGAAAACCGAGAAAGCACACAGCTTAATTTATACCTATGAAAAGAACTTATCAACCTTGCGAGGCGGCAATGCCCTGGTTGGTCCGAAAGCAGAGGAATTGATCAATACTCTGGATGAAAATGTCCGAACCGTTTCCACCCTGCTGTCCGGTATCGATCAACGCGCAGAGATGCTTGAAAACAGAGGACAGTTACTGGACAGGGCTATCGACCTGAGACAATCTGCATTCGGATCCATGGTCACAAAAACCCAAGAAGCGACAGATAATGTTTTTGAAAGAGTGCTGTCCGCATTGAAATACCCACTGATCTCTTATAGCGGCATGAATGTATCATTACTGCTTTTTCTTCAGGTAATCGTCGTCCTGGTCTTCGGCATCATCGTTAACCGCCTCTATGGTCATGTGGTGCTGCGGATGGGAAAACAAAGAAAGTGGTCCGAACAAACGGTGCACCTCGTTCAAGCTGTTGGAAAGTATCCGTTTATTTTTATCTTCGCCATGATCATGCTTTCCGTGGTCGGGATAAATACCCGTTCCCTGGCTCTGGTTGCAGGTGCGCTGTCGGTCGGGATCGGATTTGGCATGCAGACCATTGTCAATAATCTGGTATCCGGAATTATTCTCCTTTTTGACAAATCTATTCGGCCGGGCGACTTTATCTGCCTGGGAGAAAATTCTACAACGAACGGGTTTCGCGGCAATGTTGTCCAGATGAATATCCGGGCCACGGTGTTGCGAACCAATGATAATATTAATATTATCGTTCCCAATGCCGATCTCATGGCTTCTCAGGTGGTCAACTGGACATACTCGGATGAGAAAATTCGTTTCAGGATACCTTTTGCTGTAGCGTATGGGACGAATATCGACAGGGTCAAGCTGCTCATAGAGAAGGCAATACTCGAGCTCCCGGTTGTGTTGTCCCAACCGAAACCACAAATATGGGTGGCCAGCCATGCTGCCAGCTCACTGGAGCTTCTTGCCGCAATTTGGGTAGAAGGGCTGAATGCGAGACAACCTGCGCAAATAAGCGATATCGTCCTGACGTGCATATACAAGACATTACAGGAACACGGAATTGAGATTCCTTTTCCGCAGATGGACCTGCGACTGCGGGGTACCGAACCTCAGTCGCAGGATTTTTCGGCAATCACCGAGGCTATGCGGTTTAACATCTTCCGGGAAGCAGCAACCCAATAAATACGGGAAGCAGGAAGTGCCCTTGGAAAAGTATGTACAACGCCATTATTTACGCAAGGCCTGAAGGAGGTCGTGGGATGGGATACCGTCTTCGGCCAGCCCGGCCTGGATCTGAAACAGCCTGATCGCATCTTTGGTGCCGCCCCCCAGATTCCCATCGATTTCTCCAGCATAAAAACCTTTTTCCTGCAGCTTTTTTTGCAGTTCAATCTTGTCTTCGATACTGAGTGAGCCGGGAGGTCTCGGCCAGGAGGCAACTAAACCGCCCGCTCCTGCCAGCCGGTCGGCAAGAAGCCCCACGGCAAGGGCGTAGGAATCGGAATTGTTATAGCGTTTCAGGACAAAAAAATTCTTCATCATCAGAAAGGCCGGCCCTTGTGGTCCGGCAAGAAGTTTCAACACCGCCTTCGTATCGGAAGAGACATAAGCTTTCCCGCCCGGCCGCTTAAAACCAAGTTTTTGCCACGCAGCCAGGGTTTTCGTCTGCTCTTTAAATTGTTCGCCGGATGCAGGCAGAATAACTTCATAGCCCCAGGTATTGCCGGTTCGCCAACCGTTTTTATGCAGCAGGTTGGCAGCGGTGGCCAGGGCATCGGGGATGGAATTCCAGATATCTCGATGGCCATTGCCATCCATATCAACGCCATAGGCCAGATAGCTGGTAGGAATAAACTGGGTGTGACCCATCGCACCGGCCCAGGAACCGGTCAGTTGCTCTTTTGGGACATCCCCGGCCTGCAGGATCTTGAGTGCGGCAACCAGCTGGGTCCTGGCAAATTTTTGCCTTTTAGGGTCGCCAAAGGCAAGAGTCGCAAGGGCCCGGGGAACATAAAACAGCCGATCGGGCCTTTCGAAAATGGCACCGTAATTTGATTCCATTGACCAGATGGCCAGCAGAACCGATTTTTCGACACCGAATCTTTTTTCCACGTCGGCAAGGGTCCGGGCATAGTCTCCGTCCATTTCCTGGCCCTTGGCAATGGTAAGTGGATTCACCCGGGCATCCAGGTAATCCCAGATCTCGGTGGTAAACTCCGGTTGATAATTTGCCTTGGCAAGGACTTCCGGATAAGGTTCCACCACCCCGGAAAAAGCAGTTTCCCAGATCGCCCGGCTAATCCCCTGTTCATGTGCTACCGGGTAAAAACGAGTAATCCATTGTTCAAAATCTTTATTTTCGGCAGCCTGAGCCGGAAAACCTGTCAATCCACTCAAAAGAACCACCGAAAAAAACAACAGCGCCGGTTTTAACGAAAATTTCATCATATCAAGCTCTCACTTTCCTTATTATCATCTTTGCAAAAGAATTCTTTTCGAATATTCTTTTCCCATGGACTTCCTGCCCGCTTTTTTCACCAGCCCCAGCCTACTGCTGCTCTTTATGCTCAGTTTTTTAGCGGCAACTATTCTGCCTATAGGCTCCGAGTGGCTGCTCATTGCCATGGTAATACAAAAATTCGCCATTCCGGACGTTGTCCTTACCGCAACGATTGGCAATTTTTTAGGGGCCTGTTCAACCTATCTGCTTGGTTTGCTCGGGGCAAAGTACATCATCCGAAACATCCTGCGCATCAAGGATGTCCAATTGATACGTGCTGAGAATATGTATGCGCAATATGGAACATGGTCTCTTTTGCTCAGCTGGATGCCGGTGATCGGTGACCCTTTATGTCTAGTTGCCGGTGTCTTTAAGACCAACTTTCTCCGGTTTTCAGTTCTGGTTTTTGTTGGCAAATTTTTTCGATATGCTATTCTTGCTCTTCTCGCACAACATGGCACAGGAGGCTAAGCGACAATGAAACGGCAGATATTATTTACTATATACGACATATTCGACCAGTGGAACAAAGACCTCGACAAGGCCTGCAAAAGGGGCTGCAGTAGTTGCTGCACCCAGAATGTGACCATTACGGCGGTAGAAGGCGAGGCGATACTTCGCTATATTTTAGCTGAAGACATGGCCCGCTGGCTGGCAGAGAAACTGAGCTCTCCCCAAAACCACCGGGCACCCAAAATGACGACCAATGATTTTGCCGCAGCATGCCTTAAAGGCAGAGATGTGGATCATGACACCCCTCATAATGCATCTGTCTGCCCGTTTCTCGAAAAGAACCTCTGCAGCATTTATCCAGTTCGGCCTTTTAACTGCCGACTCTTCATCTCCCAAAAACCATGTTCTGCCATGCATCCCGCTCTGGTTGCCGATTATTATCTTGAGGCGGCAACGGCAGTCACGCAGATCATCGAGCACCTGGGCCAGAAAGAATACTGGGGCAACATGCTTGACGTCCTCCCCGCCCTTCTCGACATTTCTGAATTTAAAGAGATAGCCGAGAACCTGAACACCACTCAGATCATCCAGGCACGGCTGCGGACCCTCACAGCAAAGCCCCTCCCCGGTTTTCTTATCAGTACAGAGCACGAAGAAATCGTCTCACCTCTTCTGCGCCAAATCTTCGATGCCGAGGTCGAAGGAAAAAAAGTGGAAGATATTCTCAATGGCAAATAGTACCACCGGTTCCCATGTGGCACATGGGAACCGGTGGTAGATTTCTATGCCCTTTGGGTAGTTTTTACGACACCACCTTACTTAAATAACTTCAAAAAAGCTCCATACCCTTTACCCTCAAGCTCATCTACAGGAATAAATTTCAATGCAGCCGAATTAAGACAGTACCGCAGGCCGGTCGGCGCCGGGCCATCATCAAAAACATGACCAAGGTGAGAATCCGCTCCGGCGCTTCGAACCTCAGTCCGCACCATAAACAATTTTCCGTCTTTTTTCTCGACCACATTTTCGGCAACCAGGGGTTGCGTGAAACTTGGCCACCCGGTTCCTGAATCAAACTTATCCAGCGAACTAAAAAGCGGCTCCCCGGAGACGATATCAACATAGATACCGGCCTTTTTGTTGTCATTAAATGCATTGTCAAAAGCGCGCTCGGTGCCCTCCTTTTGCGTCACATCATACTGGAGAGGGGTCAAACGGGCCCGTAATTCCTCATCCGAAGGCTTGACGAATTTTTTGTCTGCCGGGTGGTCTTTCCAGGTTCTTTCCAGAAAACCCGCCCTGCCGGAACCAACTTTGTATGCCTCATAATGGGCGACATTTTTCTTATAGTAGTCCTGATGGTACTCCTCGGCTGGATAAAACGGCTTAGCCGGGCGAATAGCCGTAGCTATCGGTCTGTTGAAAATACCTGATGCCGCCAGTTCGTCCCGGGACTGTTCGGCGATCCTTTTTTCCTCGTCATTGCTGTAAAAGATTGCCGTTTTATAGTGATCACCACGATCAGCAAACTGACCACCCGGATCGGTGGGATCGACATACCGCCAGAAGGTGTCGAGTAATTCCTTGAAAGAAACCTTTGCCGGGTCGTAGACCACCCGGACCGATTCGATATGTCCAGTCCTACCGCTGGAGACCTGTTCATACGTCGGATTTTTTTCATCCCCGCCACTGTAACCGGCCTTCACCTCAAGCACCCCTTGCAGTTGTTCAAAGGGTGGCTCCATACACCAGAAACAGCCACCGCCCAATATAGCGGTTTTCTCTGAGACAACAGCTCGTTCTCCGGTGGCAAAAGCGACCGTCACCAGAAAAAAGAACGCAGCCAAGAGTAGTAAATATTGCATTGTGTTTTCTCCTTATTGAAGTTGTAACCATTCACCGGAAACAAATCTGGCCTGCATAACCGCAGTACCCCAGGCGTTTACTTAATAGTTACTGCCATCTGACACGATAGGCACTGGCCTCAGCTTGATCAAGACTACTCCCCTATTCCGCTGTTCAGCACCATCTAGACGTTATGAAACGAGGCTGCCTTTTTGCCGTTTTTTACCTGCCCAGGCAAGTTTTCTATTCCAAAAAGAAGGTTCGATTGCTATAGTGCCCAGCATGAAAAAACCAACTAATACCAAACGAACCAAGTTTATTTTTGTCACCGGCGGCGTCCTTTCCTCTCTGGGCAAAGGTCTGGCCTCCGCGGCCATAGGGGCACTGCTCGAAAGTCGGGGACTGACGGTAACTTTCCAGAAGCTGGACCCCTACATTAACGTCGATCCGGGCACCATGAACCCTTTCCAGCACGGTGAGGTCTATGTCACCGACGACGGGGCCGAAACTGATCTGGACATGGGCCACTATGAACGCTACACCAATGCGGTCATGGCCCAGAAAAACAATTACACCTCGGGGCGCATCTACTATTCGGTTATTACCAAAGAACGGCGTGGTGAATACCTCGGCGGCACCGTGCAGGTCATTCCCCATATCACCGATGAAATCAAAGCCGCAGTGCGCCAGCTAGACGGCAGCGTGGATGTCGCCATAATCGAAATCGGCGGTACCGTCGGCGACATTGAAGGTTTGCCATTCATCGAGGCCATTCGCCAACTGCGCGGCGACCTGGGCCGGGAATACACGTTGTTCATTCACTTGACCCTGATCCCCTATATCAAAACGGCCGGCGAGCTAAAGACCAAACCAACCCAGCATTCGGTACGCGAGCTCCGGGCCGATGGTATCCAGCCTGATATCCTGCTCTGCCGAACCGAAGTTCCCTTAGAAGACAGCCTGAAGGCGAAACTTGCGCTGTTTTGTAATGTTCCCCAGGACGCAGTCATCACGGCAATCGACGTTGACACCATTTACGAACTGCCGCTGCATTTGCACAAAGAAGGTCTCGACACAAAAATCCTCGAACTGCTCAATATGTGGACCGGCCAGCCGAATATCAAACCGTGGGAAGACCTGGTGCATAATATCCAGAATCCACGCAATAGTGTCACCATTGCCATCACCGGAAAATATGTCGATCTGACCGAGTCGTATAAAAGTCTCCACGAAGCGCTGGTGCATGGCGGTCTGGCCAACGGCACTAAAGTCAACCTGGAGTACATCAGCGCCGAATGCCTTGAATCGAAAAATGTGGCCAGCCTCCTCGACGGCTGCGACGGTATTCTTGTTCCCGGCGGATTCGGCCAGCGCGGCGTCGAAGGAAAAATTAAAGCTATCAATTACGCCCGCAAGAACAAGATACCGTTTTTTGGTATCTGCCTCGGCATGCAACTGGCGGTGGTTGAATATGCTCGTGACGTACTGGGGCTTCCCCTGGCCAATTCCACGGAATTGGACGAAGACTCCCCGGATCCTGTCATCTATCTGATCAAAGAATGGTTTGATTATCGCACCAACAAGAAACAGATACGAGACGAAGAGTCGGACCTCGGCGGCACCTTGCGTCTTGGCGCCTACCCCTGCGTACTCAAAAAAGACACCAATGCTTACCGGGCCTACGCACAGGATGAAATTTCCGAGCGGCACCGCCACCGGTTCGAATACAACAATGCCTATCGGCAGAAACTGGAAGACAGCGGCCTGGTGGTATCGGGAACGTCCCCGGACAACAACCTGGTAGAGATTGTGGAGATAAAAGACCACCCCTGGTTCCTCGGCTGTCAATTCCATCCTGAGTTCAAATCCAAGCCGATGAAGCCGCATCCGTTGTTCAGAGATTTTATCAGTGCAGCACTGGCTCATAAACAAGAAGCACCCCCCAAGAAAGTCAAGGAAGTGACCGATGACTGACATTAGCCTTGCCATCGACACTCCTTCCGGTTCACAGCTTCTCGTCGGTACCGGACAGCCATTACTGCTTATCGGCGGTCCGTGCGCCCTTGAATCCGAGGAGCTGGCGAGAACCGTGGCAGGGACGATGCAGGAGATCTGCGACCGGCTCGGCATCCACTACGTGTTCAAGGCTTCTTTTGATAAAGCCAACCGGACTTCACTTGATTCCTATCGGGGTCCCGGCCTGGTTGAAGGTCTGGCAACGCTATCCAAGATCCGTCAAGAACTTGGCGTACCGGTTATTTCAGATATCCATGATGTCAGCCAGGTCAATGCAGCCGCTGAAGTGCTCGACATTCTGCAGATTCCAGCCTTTCTCTGCCGGCAGACGGATCTTCTTACCGCTGCCGCCACAACCGGCAAGGTGGTGAGTGTTAAAAAAGGGCAGTTTGTCTCCCCCTGGGATATGCAAAACGCGGTCAATAAGATGCGCGGGGTTGGCGGCCGAAAAATCATGCTGGTCGAGCGAGGGGCTTGCTTTGGCTATAACAACCTCGTTGTCGATATGCGTTCGCTGCCGGTCATGCGCTCTTTTAACTGCCCGGTCATCTTTGACGCCACCCATTCGGTGCAGCTCCCCGGCGGCGCAGGCGGCTCTTCCAGCGGTCAGCGGGAATTCATCAGCACCCTCAGTAAAGCTGCCATTGCTGCCGGCATTGACGGCCTGTTTATGGAAATCCATCCAAACCCGGACCAGGCCCTGTGCGACGGCCCGAATTCCATCCCTCTGGACAAGGTTGAAGAACTACTCGTGCAACTGATCAGGGTTCGAAATGCGGTTTCTTAGTTATGGCTGATAATTGTCCTCCATCTCCTACCGGCTATCCATCCGATTGCGAAATTCTTGAAGGATACCGTTCCAGGGCCCGGGAACGCGACAGTCGAAAAAACGATCCCCAGCGAGTCCGTGCTCTGGCCAAAGCCAAAGAAATCAAACTTTTGTTGCTGGATGTCGATGGCGTCCTCACCGACGGCACTCTTCTCTACACAGGCAGTGGCGAGGAAAGTAAGTCGTTTCATACCCAGGACGGCTTCGGCCTTCGTCTATTGGGGGAAGCTGGTATTGCTACGGGTGTTATAACAGCCAGACAGTCCGAGGTTGTGGCCAGGCGCGCGAAAGAACTTGGCATGCGCTATATTTACCAGGGCATCGGCAACAAAAACGAGGCCTTCAAGGAAATCTTGCGGGTCTCCGGTCTCAAACCTTTCCAGATAGCCTATATGGGCGACGACTGGCTGGATATAGTACTGCTCCAGCAGGCCGGCCTGGCTATCGCTCCTGCTAATGGTGTACCCGAAGTGCAGGAAATAGCCCATTTCATAACCGAACGATCAGGAGGTGCCGGAGCCGTTCGTGATGCCTGTAATCTGCTCATCGAGGCGAAAAATCTCGCGCTGGAGTTGCTGCAAAAATACAAGAATCGATGAAATCCCATCGCAACACCATCTGGCTCGTCCCTCTGCTCATTATCATTACCTATCCCCTCTGGTCTCTACCGGTGGGCACATTCCTCAGCCCAAAAGGGAGCTTCGATCCCCCCCCGAACAAGCAACAACCAGACACCCATAATTTCAATATGGATACGGTGCAAATTCTACAAAACCAGAAAGGGGAGAAAACCGCATTGATACGAGCCCGTAAGGCCCACACAGGCGAGGACTCAGACATTTTGGTTATGGAGTTTGTCAATGCCGATCTCTTTGATGAAGAGGGTAATATCACCAAAATTATCGCCAACACCGGCCAATACAACACCACCAGTAAGATTTTGACCTTAACGGACGATGTGGTCATCAACAAGACACTGGACGAACAATTCCTGTATACCAATCTACTGATTTACAACAGTGAAAAGCGCACCGTCAATTGTCCCGGTAAAATCAGGCTGGAAGGGAAAAATATTGAGATAGACGGGGGAAGCCTGGATTATGACATTACCAGTGTGACTTATGTCATCGGCAAGCGGGTGCACTGTGTCATCCAAGGCTTTGTCAAACCATGATAGCGTCGTAAAAAGCTTCATCTGACTTCGTTGTTGCAATTTTTCTTTCATTACGACGTACCTTAGTACGCCGTAATGAAAGAAAAATTGCACGCCTCGCATATAAAGCTTTTTACTTAGCTATCCGCAATTTTGAGTCCCCACTGGTTCCCATGTGCCACATGGGAACCAAGCGGCAGTGATTATTAACTCGAAATTTCCGCACAACTCTTGATAACAAACCTGTTCCCCTCGACTGTCCAGCGGATGTTGACATTCCAGAGCAGC
>CBDTUM010000045.1:0-28696 GCA_965363495.1 uncultured Desulfopila sp. | reverse complement strand
TGGGCAGATTGAAGCGATCTTGTTGTAATAGTGGTCATTCCTTCCGATCTCCTGGTAGATTTCTGGTAGATCGGAATGACATATTTGGTGTGCTTTAGAGCAGTAGATACGCTCTGAAGTAGCCAGAAACAACAAAGCTGTAATCCCCATTAAATCTAGGAATTACAGCTTCTTGGCATTGGTGCCGGAGGTCGGAATCGAACCGACACGAAGTTGCCCTCGCGGGATTTTGAGTCCCGTGCGTCTACCAGTTTCACCACTCCGGCGTAGGTTCCGTATATACCCCATTTTCCTGTTTACCGTCAAGGGGAAAAGGTGCTAAGCCTTCCACTATCTTGCAGTTTCCAGTAATAAAGAGCACAGGTAAGAGGAAGAGAGACAACAGCTGCTCACCAGGTCGCTTTATAGACCTTGTAGCGCTTGAGAACTTTATTTATATAGTGCAGTGTTTCAGGAATGAGGGGCACCCCACCAGTGCGCGCCACCCGCCCGGGACCGGCGTTATAGGCAGCAAGGGAGAGGATAAGGTCTTCATTGAAACTATCGAGGAGACTGCGCAGATAGCGGGTGCCGCCATCGATGTTTTCCAGCGGATTAAAGGGGTCGCTCACCTGTAAATCACTTGCCGTTCCAGGCATGAGCTGCATCAGCCCCTGGGCGCCGCAGTGCGAGACTGCTTGATTGTCAAAAGCGGATTCGGTGTGGATGATGGCCTTTATCAGCGACGGATCAATATTATAGAGTCTGCCGATGCGAATTATTTCCCGGTCATATCTGGCCGAATCCGCACCACCGGAACCGTAGTTGCTTGAACTGCGGGAGCTGCGGGTGGGAAGATTGGCCCAGTTGACATCTTTTTTTAACTCAACTGATGTGCAGTCGGAGCTATTGCGGACATTGGTAAAATTCGCGGTCCCGACTGCATCACGGCAGAGGTACATTTCTGCCTGCAGAATGCCGCTGTCAAAAACAAGCAAAACCAGCGCCAGCAATGCATAGACACCAACTGGCAGGCGGGCCGGATACAACCTGGCACGAAGGAAGTGGATAAAACCTCCGTGCCGGGATGCCTTCGGTAGCTCGGGAGCAGATTTGCTGTCTCTGAAGGATGTATTCAATGCTCCTTTCATTTATTTGGTTCGTTTTTCCCAATCCGCCAGGAATTGCGCCATGCCGATGTCAGTCAGAGGATGTTGGGCCAGCTGGGTGATCACCTTCAGGGGAATCGTCGCAATATCCGCACCGATAAGCGCGGCATCCATGACATGCTGCGGGCTTCTGACGCTGGCCACGATAATCTCGCTCTCATACCCGTAGTTGTCATAGACGGTGGCGATATCGCTGATTAAGTCCATACTGGGGGTGCCAATATCGTCCAGACGCCCGACAAAAGGGCTGACAAAGGAGGCACCTGCCTTCGCGGCGAGAAGTGCCTGCGCAGAGGAAAAGACCAGTGTTACATTGGTTCTGATGCCTTCGGCGGCAAGTTGTTTTACTGCTTTCAGCCCTTCAATAATCATCGGGATCTTGACGACGACATTGTCGGCGATCTTGGCCAGTTTTTTGGCCTCGACCAACATCCCTTTCGCTTCAATACTGACGACTTCGGCGCTTACCGGACCATCGACCAACTTGCAGATTTCGGCGATAATTTCTTCAAACGGTTTACTTTCCCTGGCAATCAGCGAAGGGTTGGTGGTAACGCCATCGACCATACCCATCTCAAGGCCTTTTTTGATCTCATCGATGTTAGCCGTATCTATAAAAAACTTCATGTGTGTTCTCCTTGTTTGGTTCTGAAGGTATTGCAGCACTTCTTGCTACAAAAATAATGCTTTACACCCTGGTGCTCGTAGATCACGGCTTGCTGCCGGGGCACGAGTTTCTTGCAGACCGGGTCCTCTTCCAGGATATCGTTTAAAGGCATCTCCCTGTCTGACGTTTTCTTCCTAGCAGACGTCACTGATGGCTTCCTGCCGCCTGTTATGAGCCGGTAGGCAATATAGATCAGGATGGCAATTATTATTATGCGTAGGGGGCTCAATGTTCTCTCTAGAGTCGGGGAATATCTTTCACGTGTACCAGGACCGCTCGCTTACATAAGCATCTCATCTTTTTTGCCACTTTGCAAGGTCGGTTATTCGTTCCACTGGCCATGAATGATTTCTTGTTTTTTGTTTGTCGTCGAATCGATTCTCTCGCGCAGACGAGCTTCCATAACGGTAATTGGCTCTTTACTGAAGTTGTCACTAAAGTCTGGTTCCAGTTCGGCCAAAGGAACCAGCACGAACAGGCGGTCGCCAATGCGTGGATGCGGCAGGGTCAGTTCCGGGCTGTCCATAACGGTATCGCCATAGTAAAGCAGGTCAAGATCCAGACTCCGGTCCTGATAGCCAAATTTTTTTTCACTCCTCTTTCGACCAAACGAGGCCTCTACAGCAAGCAGGACGTGGAGGAGTTCAAGAGGAGAAAGTGTCACCTGCAATCGACCGACAGCGTTGGTAAACCAGTGCTGACTGGTCATATCAACCGGTGCGGTCATATAAGGACTCGACAATCCGTCTAAAACAATGCCATCGACAGCTTCGAGAGCTTGCCAGGCCTCCTGAAGCAGAGTTTTGCTGTCGCCGAGATTGGAACCAAGGCCAATAAATGCTTTGGCTGCTTTATTGTGTAACAAAAGGGAATTCCTCTATTAGAAAAAGCCTAAAAACCAGAGATGGCTAAGTAAAAAGCTTCATATACGCCCAAAGGAAGTGCCCTTGGGGTACTTTTTACGACGCCATCAAAGATCTTGCAGGCCCAGCACATCAAACATGGAATACACCCCACACTCTTTGCCGACAATCCACGCAGCAGCAGTCGTGGCCCCTTTAGCGAAATGATCGCGGCTGTGGGCCCGGTGTACCAGTTCGATTCTTTCTCCCGGTCCGGCAAAGTAGACGGTATGCTCGCCGACGATATCCGCTGCCCTGATGCTTTGAATGCCGATTTCCTTCGGTTTTCGCTCGCCGATTATGCCACTACGTTCAAGCACCACCACATCATCGAGGTTGCGGTTGACACCCTCAGCAGCCATTTCCGCGAGTTTGAGTGCCGTACCACTCGGAGCATCTTTCTTTTTATTGTGATGCGCCTCGATGATTTCAATATCGTAATCATCGCCTAAAATTGCCGCCGTCTTCTTGACAAGCTTGAAAAGGGCATTGACGCAAATCGACATATTGGGCGCCTGAACACAGGGGAAGTTTTTTGCCAGCTCCTGCAATTCCGCCAGATTTTCGGCAGAAAGCCCGGTGGTGCCAATAACCATCGCTTTGTTATGTCTGGCCGCGAGCCGGGCAAACTCCATAGTCGCCTTATGAAAAGTGAAGTCGATGATCACATCGCCTTTATCGATTACCGACTCAAGCCCCTCGCTGATGAGTATCCCGTTCTCCGCACCAAGCGCCACTACCCCGGCATCCTTGCCGATGGCAGGACTGCCGGTTGCCTCAAATGCAGCGGCGTATTCCATCATAGGGTGGGCATTGACCATATACGCAACCCGTTGCCCCATCCTGCCGGCCGCTCCAGCTATTATTACTTTTATCATGTAGTCACCCTCAATTTGAGGTTGTTGTCTCTAAAGAAGGTCGAGTGCAGCCATGCCCACTTTCAGTTTCTCAAGACTCGGTGCATCCATCGTTGCCAGCGGCAAACGGGGCAAGCCACTTTTGATCCTGCCCATCAGCTCCAGTGCTTTTTTGGCCGGCACCGGATTTGGATTGCAGAACATCAGTTTCATCAGCCCGAACATTTTATAGTGCAGTTCATTGGCCTTTTTAAGATCGCCTGCCATGGCAGCCTCGATCATCTCGGCCATCCCGTGTGGATACACATTGGAGATTACCGAGATAACACCGCGTCCGCCGATAAGCGCCGTCGGCATGGCGGTAAAATCATCTCCGGACAAAATGATAAAATCCTTTGGACAACGACGAATGACATCGGTTACCTGCTCAAGGCTGCCGCACGCCTCTTTAATGCCGATGATATTGTCTATTTCCGCCAGTCTGGCAACGGTTTCCGGCAACATATTGACGACCGTTCTTCCCGGCACATTGTACAGAAACATGGGAATATCAACATGTTCGGCAATTTCCCGAAAATGCAGATACATGCCTTCCTGATTCGGCTTGTTGTAATAAGGTACCACCGACAGGACCGCATCAGCCCCGCTGTCTTTGGCACTTTCTGTTAACTCTATCGCCTCGAGGGTATTATTTCCACCAGTCCCGGCGACCACAGGAACACGGCCGTTAACCGCTTTGACGGTGAGGTCAATGACCCGCTTATGTTCAGCAAAGCTTATCGTCGCCGATTCGCCGGTTGTGCCACACGGCACTATTCCATGCGTACCGCTGTCAATCTGAAACTCAATGAGATCAATCAGCCCTTGTTCATCCAACTTGCCGTCGATAAACGGGGTTACCAGTGCAACAAGCGCTCCGTTATATTTTTCCATACTTCCTCCTTGTAATACAATCGTTGTTCATCTGAAGTAAGTGTTCGCCAGCACCGAATCTGTTTTGTCATCGGCCCTTAAACGTACCAATAGTAAAGTTTAATGACCTCTTTCGCGCATCTCCGGCACTGGTGAATGCTTACAGTTCGGAGGTTATTCAGGCCTTGGCGGTCTTCCGGTGAGCGGTTACCATCTGGACAATGTATCAGAACAGCGCTTCAGCGGTCAGGTTTCCAGTACATATCAGCCTGGTGGGTCCCTGTATGAAAACGTTTTCCGCCACCGGTCCGTCGTGTAGATCAAACAGTATCGTCAACATTTCTCCACCGGAAGTTATAATTTCCATAGGTGGATCGATGCCCTTTTGCATGCAGGCAAAAAGTGCTGCAGCCACAGCGCCGGTGCCGCAGGCCATGGTCTCGTCTTCGACCCCACGTTCGTAGGTGCGTACCTTGAGCTTGCCGTCGGGCAGCACTTTCACGAAGTTGACATTCGCTCCTTTTGGCTCGAACATTTCAAGAAACCGTACTTTTCGTCCCCATATTCTTACCGGGATATCGTCTTCTTTAACAAAAATGACCACATGCGGCACGCCGGTGTTGACATAGGTTGCCGCATATTCTTCATCGCCGAGTTCCAGGGAAATGTCCAGCCGGAAATCGAAGGGTTGAACCATTTGCACTCGGACAACATCCTCCGGGTCACAGATTTCCGCTTCGACAATACCGGCCAGGGTCTCAAGTTTCATTTTTTTACCGGCAATTTTATGGCGATAGGCAAAACGTGCCGCACAACGAGAGCCATTGCCGCACATCTCGGCCACTGAACCGTCGGCATTATAAAAATTCCAGCCAATATCGGCTTTTGTTGACTCTTCGATAAAAATAAGACCATCCGCCCCAACAGAAAACATCCGCCGACATATCTTCCGGGCGAGACCCGGCTGCTCGGCACGAGGGATTTTCAGGGACCGATTGTCGATAATCACAAAATCATTACCGGCCCCACTCATCTTTTCAAAGGCGATTGGCATGGTGATTGGCATCACTGAGCCTCCTTACATTTTTCAATGGTCGTAAAAACTACCTAACCATCTCTAATTTGAAGATTTTACCAGTTTCTCTTTTGAAGAAAAAACACATTAATTTTTACAACGATACCATGAATAATCATCAAGACATATACTCAAATGACGGAACCCTCAAGCCGCATCCATCACGGCTGGAGGGCATCTTAAAACGCCACGACGAGTATGCTTTTTCGATCAGTGCCTGGGCGTAGCTTCTTTCGATTTATTGCTCTCATTTGCTGGCTTGGACTTATCAATGGCAGTGATGGCATAGTAATAGCGCGTATTTTCTTTGGCTTTGCTATCGACAAAAAGGGTACGCTCTGCATCGACCTCACCAAGCAGTTCATAGGTATCCTTATCGCTGGCACGACGGTAGATCCGGTACCCGGCAATATCGGCTGCGTCACTCTTCTCCCAGAAAACCTTCGCCCCAACGTCGGTCCGTATCACCGTAACCTCCAGAGGCGAAGCAGGGGGAACCAGATCGACTGGAACTGCTGCGACTTCCTCGCTGATTCCGCCGTTGATCAAGGCATCTTTAAAGACCATCATACTCTGGATGGTATAAGAATACCGCACACCATTGCTGACCCGACGATCAACATAATCGGTTGTCGCCACCGGTTCCCCCAGCGGCTGAAAACCTTTCCCGCCGACGCTGCGCAACACCTGATATTTCATAGCCATTGTCACAGGGCTGCCGTCGGTAAGGACAGTAACCGGTTGCCAGGTGAGGTTGATCTCTCCATCTCCCGGCGTTGCCGTAACCTCTGAAGGAGCCGCTGCCGGCTGATACCAGACAAAATTCACGATATTCGAATCACCACTGTCCGCCCACCAGCTGGTGCGGGAACGGACCTTGACAAAATACTTATAACCGGGTCGCAACAGTGATAATTGGAAGCCGGCCTTTTTTCTGACTTTACCGTCGATAGGGGAACCGCCATCGATTGTCAGCGGTTCGCCGAAAGGAATGGGACAGGTACCACAATAGTCTTCCAGCGATATTTCCGCCTGATACAATTCAAACGATGCAATATCCTCAAGCGCCGAACCGCTGATTGTCTTCACAGGATACGACCAACTGAGCGCCACGCCCTTCTCGTTAGTCTGGTAGAGCAGGTCGGTAACCGCAGTCGGTACAACATTTTGCGGTGGTATAGGCGCATTCTTATAACCACAGCCACTCGTAGCCAAGAGAAGGAACATTACCAGCACGAAGAGCCCTGCCACCCGTACCAGGGAACTTTTTTTCATTGGCTGAGCCCCAGATTTTTCTCCGCTGCGACAAGCGCTTCCTCCACTCTTACTCTGCCGGTACCTCCGGTGGAGATCCTGCTGTTGACAGAACCTTGGATACTCAGGATTTCATAGACATCTTTCTCGATTACCGTAGAAAATTGGGTCAGTTCCTGCATCGTCAGGTCCGGCAATTCACGACCTTTTTCCAGGCAATAGGCCACAGCCCTGCCGACAATCCCGTGCGCCTCTCTGAAGGGCACGTTTTTCAACACCAGATAATCGGCGAGATCGGTGGCCGTCATACAGCCGGTTGTCGTGGCCTCAGCCATCCGTTTGGTATTAAATGTGAGATTCATAAGGAGTTCGGCCATAATCGAAAGAGACGCCGAAACGGTGTCTACAGTGTCGAAAACCGGCTCTTTGTCTTCCTGCAGATCACGGTTGTAGGTGAGCGGCAAACCTTTCATCAAGGTGATAAGAGTTATCAGACTGCCGACAACACGACCGCTCTTGCCCCTGATCAGCTCGGGAATATCCGGATTTTTCTTCTGCGGCATGATCGATGAGCCGGTACAGAATTTATCGGAAATATTGACAAAATTAAATTCCTGGCTCGACCAGAGCACCAGCTCTTCCGAAAGCCTGGAGAGATGGAGCTGGATCATGGTGCAGGTGCTGGTAAACTCTATAGCGTAATCCCGGTCCCCGGAGGTGTCCATGGAATTGGCGGTAACACCGGCAAAACCAAGGGCTTTGGCCACCTGTTCTCGATCGATCGGCAAGCCGGTTCCAGCCATGGCCGCACAGCCAAGCGGCGACAGGTTGATCCGCTTGCGGCAATCGGCCATCCGCTCAAAGTCCCTGCCAAACATCTCGTAGTAGGCCAGCAGATGGTGGGCAACCTGTACCGGCTGGGCCCTTTGCATATGGGTATAGCCGGGCATAACGTGACCGAGGTATTTTCTAGCCGAAACGACAAAGGCCTTGCGGATGTCCTGGAGCAGAGCCATGAGTATGTCGCACTGCTCACGCAGATACATCTTGAAATCCAGAGCGACCTGATCATTTCTCGACCGGGCACTATGCAGCTTCGCACCTGCCGGGCCAATCCGTTCGACCAGGGATTTCTCGATATTCATATGAATATCTTCCAGCTCGCGCCGGAATTGAAATGTGCCCTGCTCTATCTCCTTCTCAATTGCTGTCAGGCCCTCTGTTATTGCCTTCAGTTCATCTCTGGTAAGAATCCCATGGTCTGCCAGCATGTCGGCATGGGCCTTGCTCCCCGCGATGTCATACTTATAGAGCCGGGAATCATAATGAATGGAGGCGGAAAAGGCCTCCACCGAGGCGGCAGTCCCTTCACTGAAACGGCCTCCCCACATTTTTCCCGATCCGCTTTTTTTCGGTTCACTCATAGCTGGTACTCTCAATAAAACTAGTGATTATTTTAATTTGAAATCTGGTTTTTATATAAGGCTTTCTAAGATTGCCTTCTGGATATACTTTTTGTTTTCCGCCTGATCAAATGCTACGCACTGTACCGACTCCAACACCTCCTCGGTTATTTCCTCTTCCCGGTGGGCGGGAAGACAATGCAAAACAATACAGTCGGCCGGGGCTTTATCCAGCAGCTCAATATTCAACTGATATTTGGAAAAGATGCGCAGCCTTGCTTCCTGTTCACCCTCCTTGCCCATGGGAGCCCATGCACCGACATTGATGACATCTGCAAGGCGTATCGCCTCCTCTGGACTACGGACAAGGGTAATGGGTTTTTTTGCTCTTTTCCGGCCTGCGGTAAAAATTCCACTGTCCGGTTCATAGCCCCTGGGACAAGCCAGGATCAGCTCAAAACCAATAACTGCCGCCGCCTGAATCCAGGAGTCCGCCATGCTATTACCATCGCCAATCCAGGACATATTCAGATCTTCGAAAGCCCCTTTTCTTTCATAAATGGTCATCAGATCACTCAGCACCTGCCAGGGATGATACTCGTCCGTAAGAGCATCACTTTTTGGAACCGTCACATTATCGACGAGTCCATCAACCGCCTCCGGCCCCTTACCGGCCTGCTGCTCTTGTTTCAGTTCAATCGCCCGATCGATGATATCGATCAGTTCTGTTTTAGTAAATTCCTGTAACGATCGTAAATGATTCGGCACTTTGTTCACCTCAAAACAAAAAAGAGAATTCTCTGGTCTGTGTACCTCTCCATGGCTGCGTTTTCTTTTTACCAGCATACAGATTCTTTTCTTGTTGGACACTCGATAAGAATCTGTAACAGGACTGGCACCACTCAAGCGAGTACTAAAAAGAACACCCGTCAAGCGAATATTAAAAAGAATCCCGGCTTTATTCCTGTTTACCAGGGTTCGTACAAAGGGAGAGAGGTGGTATCATTACCTAAAAGAGGGGTGATTTGCAAAACATTTCCCCTCAAAAAGAGCAACGATTGCGTATTTTTCAGTCGTAAAAAGAAAAATCAAACCTCCGCGAGAACCTCGGCAAGCGCTGCCACCAGCTGATCAATTTCTTCTGTAGTAACAATAAGCGGAGGGACAAACCTGAGCGCCACATTGCCGGCAAAGTTCATCAAAAAACCGCGATCGAACATCTTATTGACGATCTCGGTACCATGGGCAACACCCTGTTCGGTGAGGACGGCGCCAACGAGAAGGCCCATCCCTCGCGCTGAAGAGAGAATGGCCGGAAACTGTTGGGCGAGCGCCTGCAGCTCGGCCCTAAAATAATCGCCCTTCCGCTTGACGTCGGCCAAAAAGCCGTCGGCCAGCATGATCTTCAAGGTGGCCACAGCAGCAGCACAGGCCACCGGATTGCCGCCGAAAGTAGAGGCATGGGTACCGGGGACAAAGGCTGCAGCTATCTTTTCACTGGTAAGCAGAGCGCCGATAGGCAGCCCGTTACCCAGTGCTTTGGCCATGGTCATGATATCCGGCTGAACACCCAGCTGTTCGTAGGCAAAGAGGCTTCCCGTCCGGCCCATCCCGGTCTGGATTTCATCAAAAATAAGCAGCAAGTCATGCTTCTTACAGAGTGCTTCTATGCCGTGCAGATAATCTTTAGCAAGAGGCCGCACGCCGCCTTCACCCTGGAGAGGTTCACAGAGAATGGCACAGGTGGAACTGTCGATCATCTGTTCCAAAGCTGACAAGTCACCGAACGGGGCATGAAGAAATCCCTCTGGCAGCGGCTCAAATCCTTTGTGAAACTTGGCCTGTCCGGTCGCCGCCACGGTGGCAAGGGTCCGACCATGAAACGATCCGGACAAACTGATAATTTTATAGCGCCCCGCACTTGAATAAATGCGGGCCAGCTTTATCGCCGCCTCATTGGCCTCGGCACCACTGTTGCATAAAAAGAGCTTTTCCCCGAAGGAATGCGCGATGATCATTTCGGCCAGCTCGATCTGCGGCAGGGTATAATAGAGGTTGGAGACATGCACCAGTTCGCCTGCCTGGCGACAGATTGCTTCGGTTATTTTGGGATGCGCATGGCCAAGGGCACAAACGGCAATACCGGCCATAAAATCCAGGTAT
The DNA here is from genome assembly GCA_965363495.1 of uncultured Desulfopila sp. Lineage (GTDB taxonomy): Bacteria > Desulfobacterota > Desulfobulbia > Desulfobulbales > Desulfocapsaceae > Desulforhopalus_A. The sequence goes on along the minus strand of CBDTUM010000045.1, from coordinate 18,315 downwards.
TCTCTGCCATCGGCATCAAATAGCCGACATCCTGAACCCTTTACCATCGCGGCGGGGTACCTGGCGTAGGTACCGACAAATACTTTGTCGCCTCTTTCTTTGAGCTTTTTATTGCTGTTCATAACGTATATTCTCGCAAAATCATAGGGAGTTGGATTGTTGAATAGAATTGTTTTGTGAAAAATTTTATGAAAATTATCATCACTGATAAACACGTAACAAGCCGGTTTCAGGATGGCTAAGTAAAAAGCTTCATATGCGCCCATCGGAAGTGCCCTTGGGGTGCGAGGCGTAAGATTTTTCTATCATTTCGGCGTACTAGAGTACGTCGTAATGATAGAAAAATTGCAACAACGACGCAGATGAAGAATTTTTACGACGCCATCACTAGTAAATTTCCGTACCCACACCTTCATTGGTAAACATCTCCAACAAGATCGCATGCTCTACCCGCCCGTCAATAATATACGTTTTACCAACCCCACGGCGCAGGGCGTCTTCACAGCAGCGCACCTTCGGGATCATACCACCGGCGATGGTTCCGTCATCGATCAATCCTTCCATTTTCTGGTACGGTAGCGTGGTGATTAATTTGCCTTTTTTGTCTTTTACCCCCGGAACATCGGTCAGCAGCATCAATTTTTCCGCGGAGAGCGCACCGGCAATAGCTCCGGCAACCAGATCCGCATTGATATTAAACGCCTGCCCGTCATCACCTACACCGACCGGGGCGATGACTGGGATGAAATCTCTCTGGTACAGGCTTTCCAGAACACTGGTGTTTATTTTGGTAACCTGGCCGACCCGACCCAGATCGATAAGTTCGGGCGGTGCATCCTGCATTGGATCGTCGCCTCTGGAGCTGTTCATTTTGAGCTTTTCAGCACAGACCAGGTCGCCGTCACGGCCCGAAAGCCCAACGGCCTTGCCGCCACAATGATTAATCAGGCCGACAATCTCTTTATTTACCTTTCCCACCAAAACCATTTCCACCACATCCATGGTTTCGCCGTCAGTCACCCGCATCCCCTGTATATAACAGGGTTTGATGCCCAGACGATCGAGCAGCAGGTTGATCTGGGGACCACCGCCGTGCACAATAACCGGGTTGATACCGATCTGTTTAAGCAGAATTACGTCAAGGGCGAACTGTTTTTTGAGGTGTTCGTCCACCATGGCATGGCCACCATATTTAATGACAATGGTTTTATGCCGGAATTCCTGCATATAGGGAAGGGCTTCAAGAAGCACTTTCGCCTTTGCTATACTCTCCTCAACGTTTTTTGCCATAGCACCCTACTCGACCTGATGATCGATCCTTATATTATTCTATAAAATCAAAGAGCTAAACTAGCGAGCCATCTTTTTTCAACAAGGTGCTATTGTAATTCTTCATATTATGTAAGTAAAGCACTCTTTGTTGCCGCGCCCGCACACCATCTGCTTTACATTTATAGACCTTTACGCTACGATGGGCTCGGTATACTTTGCCGGTCTTGGTACATCATTATAACCATGGTAAGTTCTGATGAAATTTATCGATAGCACTTCTATCATAAGCAACATTTTTTTTATTTTGGCCCTTTTCTTTTTCGGCCCGATGACTGCTCTCGCAAGTGATGCTCCCATCCATGTCGAAGCAGATCGCATGTCCTCGACTGAGCGAACCAGTTCAGTGGTTTTTAACGGAAACGTCGACGCCAGACAGGCAGACGTGAGAATCCGTTCGGATGAAATGACCGTCTATTACACGCAACCGGACAAAGACAAGAAAGCCGAGCCAGGAGATAAATCGGCGACCCAGCAAGTAGAGAAACTTGTCTGCATTGGCAATGTGGAAATTACCAGGGGAGACTGGCTGGGGACCTCAAAAAAAATGACCTATCTCTCCAAGGAGAGACAGGTTATACTTACTGATAACGCAAAAGCATGGCAAAACCAAAATATGGTGAGTGGTGACAAGATCATCTACTACCTGGATGAAGGGCGGTCGGAAGTCATCGGCGACAGCTCGGCAACCGTGGGCAAAGGCAAAAAACCAGGCGAGAAGAAACCTTCGCGGGTTAATATGACCATCCGTCAATAAGCCCTTTTGGAACCAACTGAAAATCAGCCTTGCAGGAGCGAAACGAGTCGATAGCAGATTAGATGTCAACACTTGAAACACAAAATATCGTCAAACGCTACGGCGCCCGCACAGTAGTTGATGGCGTCAGTCTCCAGGTGAAATCTGGCAACGTGGTTGGTTTACTCGGACCAAACGGTGCCGGCAAAACCACCACATTTTACTCGATCGCCGGTTTCATTCGCCCTGATAAAGGTGACATCATTTTTGATGGAGAGGTGATCACGCATCTTCCCATCCATAAAAGAGCCAGGAGGGGGATCTCCTACCTGGCCCAGGAACCGTCGATTTTCAAAAAACTCACGGTGGAGGAAAACGTTCGAATCATCCTCGAACCTCTAGGACTGCCGAAAAACGAAATCAATTCCCGGATCGATGAATTGATGAGTGATCTGAACATTGAATATCTCAGACACAACAAGGGGTATGCCCTCTCTGGAGGGGAGCGTCGACGAGTGGAAATCATGCGCGCTCTGTCCACCCGGCCCAAGCTCGTTTTACTCGATGAGCCTTTTGCCGGAATCGATCCACTGGCAGTTCATGACCTGCAGGAAATTATTTTTAATTTGAAAGCAAAGGGACTCGGAATCCTGATTTCCGACCATAATGTACGAGAAACTTTACAGGTTTGTGATTTTGCCTATATAATGAACGCTGGACAAGTACTCACAAGCGGCGTCGCTAACGATATCATAGCAAGCGAGGTTGCAAGAAAAATGTATCTCGGTGAAAACTTTCACATGTAACCCTATATGGCCCTAGAACTCAGACAACAACTCAAGCTTAGTCAGAAACTGGTTATGACGCAACAATTGCGCCAGGCCATAAAACTCCTGCAATTGAACAGGCTTGAACTCTCCGATGCCCTGCAGGCGGAAATGGAGCAAAACCCAGCACTCGAGGAGGAGTTTTCACAGGCGGAGATAATCGATAACCCCATGTCGCTCTCCTCTACCCACGAAGAGTCCGGCCCCCAGACAGAACCAGACATAACCGAAAATGTCAAAGTCAGCGACAACCTGGCCGAGACCAACTGGGATGACTACGCCAACAATTTCGACTCTAATTTTTCCTTTTCCCATGAAACACCTGCCGCCGATACCCCATCTCAATTCGAATTCATCTCTGAAAAACCAGGCTTGCTGGCCTATCTGCAATGGCAGCTGGCGCATAGTGACCTCGACGAAAAAGAATGGGAGATCGCCCGCTTCATAATAGGTAATCTCAACAGATACGGCTTTCTCGAAGTGGACTTTCCGCAGATCATTGAAGAAACCGGCTGCGCCCTGGACGATGCCGAGTATATCCTCGAGGTGATCCAGGATCTCGATCCTCCGGGCATCGCAGCCAGGAATGTCAGCGAATCCCTGTATCTTCAGCTTGAGCGATTAGGCAAGGCGGACTCACTTGCCGCCGAAATAGTGCGCGACCACCTGTCTCTTCTTGAGACCCGAAACTACAAAGCACTCTCCCGCGCCACCGGCCGAAAAAAACCGGAACTGGAAAGAGCCATTAACTACATTGTCGCCGAATTGACCCCCTATCCCGGCCTGTCTTATGCAAGCGAAGTGACGAATTATGTCGTCCCTGATGTCTATGTTCGCAAGTTTGAAGGCGAGTATGTTATTCGGCTCAATGACGACGACCTGCCGCACTTGAAACTGTCGTCCCATTACCAGGATCTACTGAAAAACGATCCGACTCTTGAAAAAGAGTCGCGCCAGTATATTAACGAAAAGCTGAAGAATGCCGACTGGTTTATAAAATCACTCTATCAGCGGCAGCGAACCATCATTAAGGTTATGGAGTCCATCCTCCGTTTTCAGCAGGATTTTTTCGAGCGGGGAGCGCAGTACCTGAAGCCGCTCATCTTAAAAGACGTCGCAGATGATATTGAAATGCATGAGTCGACGGTCAGTCGGGTCACTTCCAACAAATATGTCCACACGCCTTTAGGGATCTACGAACTGAAATACTTCTTTTCAACAGCTATTCCGCGGGAAGGCCAGGATGCCATGGCATCTGAGTCAATCAAAACCATAATCAAAAAAATGATTCATGAGGAAGACAAAGACGCGCCGCTCAGCGACAACACTATCTCGGAAAAACTTGCTAAACGAAATATCAAAATCGCCCGAAGAACAGTAGCCAAATATCGGGAACAAATGAAGATCCTGCCCGTAAAACATCGTCGCCACGCCCAATAAACTTGCCATGAGTATCCTTGAACGAGTGTTTTATTTCCATCGAGAAATTCTCAAAGGAAATTACCCAAACTCAAGAACTCTCACCGATCATTTCGAAATATCGATTGCAACATCGAGGCGCGACATCAACTATCTACGCGACCGATTGTTGGCCCCGCTCCGCTTCAATCCGCAGAAAAACGGCTTTTGTTATAATGAAGGTTTTCATCTGCCTTTCGAGGAAAGTCCCAGGATCATTTTCCTTTTAGCCATGCTCAGTAAGCTCGCCGATGAAGCAGGCCTTGGCGAGCTACAGGAAGTAAGACAACTGGAACAACGGTTGTCCAGCATGATTTCCCCCGATTACGGCACCGTTATCGACTCGCTCCATTGCCTGTGGATTGAGATCGAATCGATTGATCATCGTATTTTTGAAATCGCCATCGAGGCGGTCGTCAAAAAGAAGCTCCTTGCCTTGCAGTACCGATCGATAGGCGGAGCAACGACAGCTCGAACCGTCGCCCCTCTGCAGATCATCAATTACCAGGGGCGCTGGTATTGTTATGCTTTTTGCTCGCTTCGCCAGGAGAACCGCCTTTTTCATATCGGCCGTATGCAAAGCGCTGAACTCACCGGACAGAACATACCAGACGATATTTCTCTTGATCGGAGTGCACTCGGCCGGTCATTTGGCATCTTTCAGGGTAAGCCACGCTACACAGCAGAAATTCTTTTTACCTCCACCGCGGCCGAGCTGGTCAAAAACCAGCGCTGGCATAAAGACCAGGAAATACTCCCAGTCGAAAAAGACGTGCTGCTGCGGCTCCCGGTTAGCGACGATCGGGAACTGGTTATGAAAATTCTCCAATACGGCGCCATGGCCAGGGTACTCTCGCCGCCCGAACTTGTGCAACGACTGCAAGATGAAATTATTGCCATGGCCGAAAACTATCGACAGCTGTAAAAATAGTCGTGTCTGATCATACCGAAATAACAGCTTTTCTTCGAAAATGACAGCACCAGCATGGAAAAGAGTGAAAACGACAGCAAAACTGTGTTAATATTCGCTTTTGTTTTTGTAATAGCACCGCGAGCATGGAGTAGCTGTTACTTACCGTTATTTTAGGAAAAACTTAACCTTTTCGACATCAACTTTCAACTGGGAGACCACATCAATGAAATACGCTTTTATCCTATTAATCGCTCTATATCTCATCATCTATGGGTGCAGTCCTGACACAAACGAGAAGGCTAAAGACAACCACGAACAAGAAGTCCAGACTACTGTTCAACCCCCTCATGACAGCGAAAAAGCTGCTATTGCGGTAGAACACCAGAAAGCCGCGGAAGCTGTACAGCAAGAGACAAAAGTCGTTGCTCCCCATGAAACTGCCGAACCAGCGGAGCCGATTGTCGAACAACCTATTGCTGAAGAAATTGTTACAGAAGAACAGCCTGTTGTAGAAGAGCAGCCTGTTGTCGCGGAACAGCAACCTGCAACAATTGCTGAATCAGAAGAGATTGTTTTGCCTTGTGGCCGGGTTATGTCCCGGGCAGATATTCAGGAAAACCCTCCTCCCTGTATCAAAATGCAAACCCCTGAGGTACAGGATGCAGCCACCGCAGGCACTGAGCAGGAATTGACTGCCGCTCTCGAACAAATGGTGAAGACAACCAATGATATGGTCATGGCGACCAGACAACTGGTCATCGTTACCCAGGAAATACTAAAAGCCAGCAAGAAAGCGGAAAAGCAACCTCCGGTCGAACAATCGACTGAAGGGCAAGAAGCTGCGCCTGCTGCACAACAATGATGGCGTCGTAAAAACCCCCCAAAGGGGATAGCAATCTTCATCTGCGTCGTTGCTTCAATTTTTCTATCATTACGACGTACTTTTGTACGCCGAAATGATAGAAAAACCTTACGCCTCGCATATGAAGTTTTTTACTTAGCCATCTATGACTTTATTTTTTTTACGAAATTATTAACAATACAAGTTGCTTATTTTGTGGCCCATAGTGTCTGCTGGCTGGCACTATGGGTCTTTTCCGCACCCCGGATAACCGGGTTGGTGGTGATGATGTTTACACGACTTGTTTCACGGCCATTTCTTATTGTCCTGCTCTGGTTTTGTTTCTGCCTGTCTTCCTGTTCGAGTCTGATAACAACGGCAATACGACCGGCAATAGGCAACCTGCAGCAGCAAACCAATATTGATCTGGTCTGTGCTGGTACACCTTCTTTTCTGCTGATGATCGACAGCATGCTGGTCTCTTCTCCCGACGACCGCAACCTGCTGCTGACAGGAGTGCAATCCTTCAGTGCCTATGCGACAGCCCTGGAGGAGTGTGGTGGCGCCGATGACCCACGCATTACACCTATTGCCGACAAGGCCAAACTCTACGGACTCCGCTTGCTCCGTCACGACCTTCCTCTCCATGCCGGATTAGATTATGCAGTACTGGACAAGAAACTGGCAAAACTGGACAAAAGTGATGTTCCCGATGTTTTCTGGGGCACTTTTGGCTGGCTGACCTGGATTAAAGGTCAGCAGGGCTCCCCGGAAGCCGTTGCCGATCTGGTGGAAATCGAAAGAATAATGGCCCGCCTTCTGGAAATCGACGAATCGTACCAAGCTGGTGCCATTCATCTCTTTTTCGGCAGCTACTACGCCGCCAAGCCCGCCATGCTGGGCGGCAAACCGGATCTCAGCAAACTCCATTTCGAAAAAGCCCTGGCCCTGGCCAAACGCAGATTTCTCCTGACCCAGGTGACTTATGCCGAAACTCTTGCCAGAACCACACTCGATCAGGAGCTGCACGACCGCTTACTGCACGAGGTACTTGCCTTCCCCCTTGACAGTGCACCGGAATTTGGACTCAGTAACCAGATCGCCGTCAAGAGGGCCAAGCGACTACTCAAAGAAAATTATTTTGCTGAATGATGGCGTCGTAAAAATTCTTCATCTGCTTCGTTGTTTCAATTTTTCTATTATTACGACGTACTTTAGTACGTCGTAATAATAGAAAAATCTTACGCCTCGCATATGAAGTTTTTCGATGTCTGCGCTTATCTACTTAGCCATATGGAATTTGAACTTTTTTCTAGTTTATCAATAAAAAATCATTTTTCTTCAATTTGCTGTTCACGGAGACCCCATGCAACGTGCCGCAACTTCCATTCTGACCGTTTTTTTTCTTCTGTTATTTAGTTGCAACCACCTTCAGGCTGCACCGCAATATCTCTTTAAAATCGCCACACTTGCCCCGGCGGGTTCCGTCTGGATCGAGCAGTTCGATAACTTTGCTAAAGAAGTTGCCGATAAAACCGGCGGTGAGGTGAGTTTTCGCATGTACCCCGGCGGCGTTATGGGAGACGACCAGTCGATGTATCGGAAGATGCGGGTCAGCCAGCTCCACGGAGGTGGTTTTACCATGACCGGCATTTCCACCGTCGTCCCCGACTTCATGGTCCTTTCGATTCCCTTTCTTTTCGACTCCTATGCAGAAGTGGACTATGTGCAAGATGGATTGACCGCCACCTTCAAAGAACGATTCCATGAAAAAGGTCTGGAATATATTGCCATGACCGAGGTCGGTTTTATCTACGCCATGTCAACACAGCCCATCTCTACCCTGGCTATTCTCAAGAATTCAAAAAACTGGAGTCCTTCCGGCGACCCTGTGTCCGCAGCGTATCTCTCCACCCTCGGAATTTCACCGGTGCAACTGTCCATCCCCGATGTCCTGACCTCACTGCAGAGCGGCTTGGTTGAGACGGTATATAACTCTTTTTACGGCACAATTGTTTTGCAGTGGTTCACCAAGGCCCGCTACATAGCCGACATTCCCTACGGGTACGCCTACGGGGTTTTCGCTCTGGACCGTAAAATGTTTGCCAAGCTTCCGAAAATACACCAGAAAGCAATTGAAGAAGCTGCCAAAAATCACTTCCCTGTCCTGCTGAAGAAAACCAGAGAAAGCAACACTGATTCCCGCCAGGTCCTGGAAAAACGAGGCTGCGAATTCCTCAAAATTGATAAAGAATCGAGCCAGATCCTGCGGGAAAAAAGTGGACAGACGGTAGAATTGCTGGTACCAAAATCGGTCTCAAAAGATATTTATGACCAGACAATCCGCCTGCGGACACAGTTCCGCGCTACAACACCTGCAGCGAGTTTAAATTGAATGCAAATCAAAAAAACACAATCTTTCAGACCCATCCGATATTGCGTCTGATCGACAAAGGAGAAAGCCTGGTGCTCTGCCTGCTGCTCACGGCGATGATCGTTCTGGCCTGTGTGCAGATAGTGCTGCGGACATTTTTTGCAAGCGGCCTGCTCTGGGCAGACCCTCTTATCCGCTATCTCGTACTCTGGTGTGGCCTTATAGGGGCGGTTGCCGCGACCGGTCAGGGCAAACACATTGCTCTGGACATTATCAGCGACGCTCTGCCCCCCAAAATTGATCCCTGGGTTACCCTCATAACCTACCTGTTCTGTACCCTTGCCGCCGGCGGATTGACCTGGGCCGGATGGCGATTTCTCGGCGGTGAGATCCAGTTCGGCGGTGTTGGTCCTTTGTCCTTGCCACTCTGGTTCTGGAACGGTATCTTTCCCGTGACTTTTGGTCTTATTACCCTTAAATACCTGCTGCTGTTGCTGGTCCAGCTGAAAACCCTTTTCTCTAAAGATCAAGAGGCGGGCAACAAGCCATCATGAACATCCTGAAAATCCTGATCCTCCTTCTGGCCCTGTTCAGATCCCCTCTTTTTCTGGTCATCGGTGCTCTGGCCCTGCTCTCTTTTGCCTCTGCCGATATCGATATATCGGTGGTTATTATCGAGATGGCGCGACTGGCCGATACCCCGCTGCTCGTATCCCTGCCGCTGTTTATTTTTGCCGGCATTCTGCTCTCGGAAAGCAAGGCACCCAGCCGAATGCTGCATTTTTCCCAAATGTTCCTTGGCTGGCTACCGGGTGGTTTGGCGGTCATCACTCTTTGTGTCTGCGCCATTTTCACTGCTTTTACCGGTGCTTCCGGGGTAACTATTTTTGCGCTCGGCGGACTGCTGTTGCCTGCTTTACTGAAAGACGGCTACGGCGATAAGTTCTCCATGGGCCTTATCACCTCTTCAGGCAGCCTGGGCCTGCTCTTTCCGCCCAGCCTGCCGCTCATCATCTACGGAGTTATCGCCGAATCGAGGATAGATCACCTCTTTCTGGCGGGCATCCTGCCGGGCCTTCTCATGCTCCTGCTGCTGATCGGCTACGCGCTGGTGAAAAGCCCGACCCGGCAAGTAAAAGTAGTATATAGCGCACAGCAAAGATGGCAGGGATTCCGCGAAATCGGCTGGGAACTGCCCTTACCGGTTATCCTGCTCGGCGGCATCTATGGCGGGATTTTCGTGCCCGGAGAGGCGGCGGCAGTCACCGCCTTCTATGTGCTGGTGGTCGAGGTGTGCATCCACCGCGATGTGTCACTCAGACAACTGCCCGCGGTCATGAGCAAGTCCATGGTGCTTTTTGGCGGGATACTGGTCATCCTTGCAGCCTCCATGGCCTCAACAAACTACCTGATTGATCAGCAGATACCGACCCGGCTGTTTGATTTTATCCAAAACTATATCGACAGCAAATATACTTTTTTACTGCTGCTCAACGTCTTTTTGCTCATGGTCGGTGCAATGCTCGACATCTTTTCCGCCCTGGTGCTGATCGTGCCGATAATCCTGCCGATTGCTGTGGGCTACGGCGTCGACCCCATCCATCTGGGCATTATTTTTCTCACCAACCTGCAGATCGGCTACTGCACCCCGCCGGTAGGCCTGAACCTTTTTCTCGCTTCCTATCGTTTTGAACGTCCGGTGACCGAACTGTACCATGCCACCTTACCGTTTCTTGGCCTGTTGCTGATTACACTGGTGATCATCACTTATTTCCCCTGGTTGAGTACGGTTTTGATCCAACTTCTCGGCTAGCCTTTATATTGATTACGCACAACGCAGTGCATCCAGGTCATCAGCCAGTCCAAGCAGCTCATCTACCAGCTGCAGGCGTTGCTTTGCTGTTAAAAGCGAGCCGATTTTGGCAAGGAGAGTATAGGTTCTTATCCGACTCTGCCTGTATGTCGCCCGATAATCTGCGGTGTAATAGGCATCGATTCCAGTCAGCATAAGGGTCAACTTTTCGGGAAAATCATCCTGAAATCTCTGTCCGATAAGAAGCGTGTGGAAAAGTTTCTGCAAATGGCGCCTGTTGTCAATCCAGATGGCCAGGATGCCGTCGAATTTTTTGCTCCAGACAGTAACAGCCTGTACCTGCTCCCCGGTCAACGTACCGATCCATTTTTCCAGCCGCTCCTGCATGCGCAGTTGCCGCCGCTCGTTTCTTTCCTGTATTGACCGGCCACCGTATTTTTTGAGCAATTCCAGGTTTGCTTCTTCCAGGTTAATAAAAAGCGTACCTATTTGTTCGTCGTCTGCGGCTCGCAGCATTCTCACCAGGTCAGGCCCTATGCGGATGGCCAGGTCTCTGTAGAATTGTTCGATTTTCTCAACTCGACCCTCTATAAAAGCAACGTCAATGATCTTGTCTTCGCTGAACCAGCGAGCGGATTCCCGCAGAAAATCACTGTAGCGCTCCAGCTCGTTTTGACAGTGCCAGGAGAGGATTTTTTCAAGATCGGCCCGCAGACTGACCTGCTGTTCGCCTTCAATCGGCAGATAGTCATCCAGGTACCAGGGGATCAGCCATTGCAGATTGGGATAGATCAACCGCGGTCCGCAGGCAGTGGCCAGGCCCAGCAAAATGACCAAAAGCAGCGATACAGTTCGTGTACAGGAGTGTCGACTGGCAAAGCGGCAATGTCGGTCCTCTGCAGCTTTTTGGTCACCAAAATCGACCCCACCTTCCTGTACTACGTACCCCATTGCATCTTCCTATATTTTAGTGACTTATTTTGCTGTCGCAGGATCGAGAACTCCGACATAGGGAAGTTGCCGGTAACCTTGCGCATAATCGAGACCGTAGCCAACGGCAAACTCGTTGGGAATATCCACGCCACAGAAATCGATGTTGATATCGACCATTCGGGCCGCTGGTTTATTGAGAAAAGTGCAGATGTTCAGGGACCGGGGATTGCGGTTGCGCATCATCCGAATCACCTTGCTGAAGGTTCTGCCGGTATCGACAATATCTTCCACCAGCAGGATATCCCGACCCTCGATTGAAGAATCCAGATCCATAACAACCTTGACGTCGCCACTGCTCACCGTACCGTCGCCGTAACTGGCAAGAGTCATGAAATCAACCACCAGCGGGATCTTGATCTGCCGCACCAGATCGGCCATAAAGATAAAAGATCCCCGCAACAAACCGACGACAATGAGCTCCCGGTCAAGCTGCCCATAATGGGCGTTTATTTCTGCACCGAGCCGCTGGACGATCTTTTTTATCTCCTCTTCCGAGACAAGAATTTTGGTGATTTCATGAGTTTTCAAAATATGTCCTTTGTGATCTTCTTGGATAAATTTTTTAAAAGTTATAATTCGAGATAAACGCCCTCAAGGATGAAGAATTGGTAAGCGTTCACCAGCACCGAATCTGTTTTGTAATCGGCCACTAAACGTACAATAGTACAGTTGAATGACCTCTTTCGCACATCTCCGGCCCTGGTGAATGATTACAGTTCGGAGGTTATTCTGCCTTTGGCGGCTTTCCGGTGATCGGTTACTAAAATTGTATTATCAATCAAGCGGATTTTATCAAGAGCAACGGCGATCGCCATAAGAGTTCTTCCTTCAATCGAGGCAACATCATCCAGCGTCACAGGATCGCAGATGGAGATATAATCAATTGTAATTGCTGGAAACTCCGAGAGTATTCCTGTTGCCTTTACGACAATTTCCCGGGCGTCAAAGATACCGTTCTGCACCATTTTTCGGGAGTTTTCAAGTGCCCGGGATAAACTCAGTGCTGCCGGTCGCATATGGTCCTTCAGATAGGCATTTCTGGAACTCATGGCCAGACCATCAGCCTCTCGAATAATGGGGCCGCCGACAATCTCGATATCAAACTTGAGATCCTGTACCATCTGCCGGATAACAGCAAGTTGCTGAAAATCCTTCTCGCCGAAGATCGCGACATGGGGTTTGACGATATGAAACAACTGGGTCACCACCGTGGTGACACCCTTAAAAAATACCGGTCGTGACAGACCGCACAGATGATGCGGCAGTTTTTCCAATTCGACATAGGTCTGATATCCTTCCTGATAAAGTGCCTTGTCGGTCGGCACGAAAACCGCGTCCACGCCCTCTTTTTCCGCCAGCTCCAGATCGCGTTCCAGGGATCGGGGATAAGAACCCAAATCTTCGTTAGGTCCGAATTGAGCCGGGTTGACAAAGAGACTCATAACCAGATCGTCGGCTTTTTGCTTACCGAGACGCAATAACGATACATGCCCTGCATGCAGGTAGCCCATGGTAGGTACCAAGGCGGTCGTCTTGCCGGAACGCCTCAATTGATCGGCACGGGCCTGCATATCCTGCACAGAATGAATAATATTAATAGCTACACCTCATATCTGAAAATTCTTTTAGTACCTTGAAACAGATTATTTTTTTGTTTACCGGGGCCAGTTTTATATAAAAACACCATAGTACACAATGTACTGCACTAAAAATGCAGCGTTGGCACGGATTGTCTGCGGGACAAAGATATCAATCTCAAGGGATGAAAACAACTGAAAAAAAAAGATCTCCTTACCGGTTCGGACGAGACGGCATAGTGGAATGAAGCATTTTGGGCGAGGCAACGCAGAGAATCGGCGACGGCTTTTGGAGATCGTAATCGAAGACAAACGTACCACTTTCAAAAAGTTCCAGGCAAGCATCTACCGCTTCGGCGTCAAGCGTGACCCCCCTGTTTTTCTTCAGGTCGGCAAGAGCGGCCTCCATTCCTTTGGCGGGACGATACGGTCGAAAAGAGCTTGTCGCCTCGGTTACATCGGCTACTGCCAGAATTTTTGATTCAATAAGCAGCTCATCACCACGAAGACCGAGCGGATAGCCCGACCCATCCAGCCGCTCATGATGCTGAAAAACCATCTGGGCACACGGCCAGGGAAAGGGAATGTTTTTCAGGATCTCGAAACTGATCTGGGGATGGATTTTAATGATCTCCATCTCGACATCGAGCAGCTTCCCCATTCGATTCAGGATTGAAAGAGGAATGCGGATTTTCCCCACATCATGGAGAATCCCGGCAATGCGAATTCCCTCAATCAGCCATTCGGAAAAACCCATCTTTGCCGCAATTGCACAAGCCAGTTGGGCCACCCGCTGCTGGTGTCCAGCGGTATACGGATCACGTATTTCCGCCATCAAGGCCATACTGCAGATACTGCTATGGAGCATCTCCTGAATTTCGACAGTTTTTTTCTCGACCATCTGTTCCAGTTGGGCATTCTGAGAGAGCAGTTGGGATTTCATTTCCTCCAGCGCAATATGCGTTTTGACCCTGGCCTTGACCTCCGCCGTATGAAACGGTTTGGTTATATAGTCAACCGCCCCCATAGCAAAGGCCTTGGTTTTATCGATGGTTTCGCTCTTTGCGGTGATAAATATCAGTGGAATAGAATGCGTAGCGGAATTGCTCTTCAATCTGCTGCAGACCTCATAGCCATCCATCTCCGGCATCATGATATCAAGCAGAATAAGGTTGGGTTGATATTTTCCAACGTATTCAAGGGCAGAGGCACCTCTTTTGGCAATACCCAAACGATATTCTTCTTTTAAGGTGTTTACCAGTAAATCGATATTGGTTGCGTTGTCATCGACAATGAGGATCAACGGCCGATGCTCGTTCATTAATTTGCCTCCAGAGAGTTTTTCATCTGCATTAATGTCTTCTGAGCCTGATCATAGTCGTAACGACGAATCTGGATATCCAGGATCTTCAACAACGATGGTTCAACAATCTTCCGGCCGGCAAACTGTCTTTTCAGTTCAGCAGATATACCCTCTATTTTTTGCGGATCTGCCTGTTCAATAGCCTCGATTAAGGTATCTAATAGTTGCCTTGGATCACTGTCCGGCCCCTTTGCCTGAGCCTCCGCCTGAACTGTCGTCTCAGCAGACTCCATCAATGGTTGCAACTGCTCAAGAAGACGTGTCAATTCCCTTACCAATTCCTGTGTGAGAGCAGCAATGTTTTCCAAGGGCGGCTCTTTACTGCAGGCAGTTTCCAGGATATCTGCAGTTCTCTGCACCGCACGGGCGCCAATATTGGCCGCGCTTCCTTTCAATTTATGGGCTAGCCCAAGTAGAGTCGGCTGGTCATTGTTCTTCTCAGCAGACTCCATGGCACGAACAGTTGCGCTGTTGTCATGGGAAAACCCCACCAGAATTTGTTGCAGGATAGGCCACTGCAGACCAGTAGACTGTAATACCGCTGCGACATCGATCGCCGGAAGTTGCAGCTGGATTTCTGCAACGCTGTCTGCTTCTCCTGGGTCGCCACCAGTGCTGCCCGCTGCCGTAGTCTTTTCAACAAAGGAAGTCACTGTATCGTCCAGCTCAGAATCATCTTCACCTTCCAGATCCTCGAACCTTTTCCGGTTTTTCAGCGCCCGCCACAGGGTATAAAAAAACCGATCCTGGTTGATAGGTTTGGCAACGTATGCGTCCATGCCCGCTTCCAGACATTTTTCTTCATCACCCTTCATTGCATGGGCAGTCATTGCCACAATCGGCAAATTCTCACCACCGGGCAGTTTTCGTATTTGCCTCGTCGCTTGATACCCATTCATCTTTGGCATCTGCACATCCATGAGCACAGCATCGTAAAGCCCAGTTTGTACAGCCTTAACAGCTTCTTCTCCGTTGACCACTATAGTAACGAAGACCCCCGCACCGCCCAGAATTGCCTTGGCCACTTCCTGATTGGTAAAATTATCTTCCGCCACCAGGATTTTGCATCCCTTCAACCTCTTTTTATACATGGATGCTCTGGTGGTAAAATCGGCCTTCACCCCTTTCTTCTGCTGCCCCTGCTTGCCAAAGGCATCCATAATTGCATCAAACAGGGTCGATTGAAAAATCGGTTTAGTCAGGAAACCGTTTGTTCCGGCTTCTTCTGCCTCCGACTTGTGTACCTCTTTGGCAAAGGCGGTCATCATGATAATCGGCAGGGTGAGGTTCAAGTCTTCACGAATCTTCTTCGATGTCTCTAATCCGTCCATCCCAGGCATCTTCCAGTCCATCAGGACTAAATCCACCGGATCTTCTGCCACCGTATCAATTTCCAGTCGCTGCAACGCATCCTTCCCGCTGGCTACCGTTTCCACCTTGAAGTCAAGGGAAGCAAGGATTTTGGCCATTATATCCCGGCTATCGGCACAATCGTCTACCACCAGAACGTTTATTCCCCGCAGATCAGGCGGAATATCATACATCGCACCAATGGGCGTTGCCGCCCTGACGAGGCGCACGGTAAAGGTAAAAGTACTTCCCGAGCCCAGCGTGCTGACAACATCGATGTTGCCATGCATCATCGTCACAAATTTTTTGCAGATACTGAGACCAAGGCCGGTTCCTTCATATTTCCTGGTTGAGGAGGAATCTCCTTGAGTAAACGGTTCAAAGAGATACGGCAGATAATCAGGCGATATGCCGGTGCCGGTATCCTTGACGGAAAAAGCAAGCATCACCTGATCGTCGGTCAATCCTGCGGTTTGCGCACTCACATCCCAGGCACTGACCAAAATGATGCCGTCCTGGCCGGTAAACTTAATAGAATTACCGATCAAATTGGTCAGGATCTGCTGCAGGCGTAGAGAATCGCCATGCAGAATACGCGGCGTATCTTTCTCGATATCGACCAGCAGTTCGATCCCTTTTGCCGCCACCTGATTAATAAAGACATCCATCACCCTATCAAACATTTCATAGAGTCGAAAAACCCGATCTTTCAACTCCAGCTGGCCGGCCTCAATCTTTGAGTAGTCGAGAATGTCGTTGATGATCCCCAACAGGGAATAGGAAGAATTCTGTACAATGTTCAAATAATGTTCGACTTCCGTGGACAGGGGCTCCGCCAGGGCCAGATCGGTGGCACCGATTATGCCGTTCATCGGCGTACGGATCTCATGGCTCATATTGGCCAGGAACTGGCTTTTGGCAAGGGTCGCCGCCTCAGCCTGTTCCTTGGCCAGTTCCAGCTCCTTATCCATTTTTTTGTGTAATTCCATCTCCTTGGTCAGGGAAAAATGCGAAGCCTTGATGCGACGGTTGAGTTTTAAAATCAGCCCGGTGAAGGCAACATGCGAACAGATTACAATAAAGGAAAAAAGCAGCCATGACCAGTAATCGCGCAAGATGTTACGGATGGTAACCTTGCCGAGATCCTTATAGGGACCGACATGCAGAGCCATCATGAGCTCCATGACCGGCTGGTAATTCATCGGTATCGTCCAGCCGGCACAACCTGCCGCCCGGGCGGCCGGGGAGTCTGCTTGCATCTGCAAGAGCGCCACGGAAACTTTTTCGGCCAGCTCGTCCGGTGTCTCTTTGGCCTTTGCCATAGGCCAGTCAGGATACTCTCTCGTGGTGCAGAGGTACGGGGTCTGCAACTGCGGATTGTGCAGACGGGGAAAAACAAAAAAATCCCGGAGGTTGATTTTCCCCTCGGCACTCAGTTCCTCCAACGTATTGGTGCGTACAGTCCCGGCATCAACAAGTCCGTCCCGGACCGCATAGACGACCTCATCATGGGTCTCCCTATGAAGGCTTTCTTTGAAATCCTTGTAGGGATCGATGCCGTTTTCCTTCAATTCCCGCCAGGCCATCAGCCAGCCGCCAAGGGAGCTCTCCGAAACCCCCATAAACGACTTCCCTTTGAGATCAGCAAGCTTTCTGATATCCGTCCGATCCGCACGGCAGAAGATAACACTGCCGTATTGTGAATAGACCCGGCCGAGGCGCATCTCTTTCAAGGTCGCGATTCTGTTGACTCCATATCCCTGTTCCAGTTCCACATAATATGAGGAATTGGTGAGGATAAAATCCACCTCACCGTTTTGGACGCTGGGGGTTATCCGGTCATGGGTTAAGGGAACGATGACAAAAGTAGAGCCCGGGATCTTCCTGGTGAGATATTCGGCAGTGGCTGACCAGTTCTTGAGGCACTGCGCTGCACCACGCACAGCCAGCACCCCTATTTTAATGGGTTTCTCGGTCGCCTGAGCTGATGAAAAGATAAAGACACACCACAACAGCAAGGGAAAAAGTGCACACCTCACCGCAACTATTTTTTGAAAGGATTCATAATTACCACCGGACAATGTGCCCCTTTCAGGACACGCTCCGCCACGCTGCCGAGCAGGATTTTTTCCAGTCCTTTCGAGCCATGCGTCCCCATGATGATCAGGTCTGCATCCTTTGCCTCGGCAAAGTCGATTATCGCGTCGACCGGATCTCCGACAATGACCTTCCCGGTACACCCTTTGCACCTTTCTTTGTTGTCTTCGAGAAGTTTGGCCATTCTCAATCGAACATCAGCCAACAGCTTTTCTTCGTAATCCTGCACATACGAAAGAGGTGTCATCGAGTTACCCGCATAGAATTCAACGACATGGATGTAATAGGTGAGAGCTGAGAATTCTCCGGCCAGATACGCAGCGTAGTCAACAAGTTTGTCAGTATGGGTAGCAAAATCGATGGGAACGACAACTCGTTTGATTTCTCTCATTTGGGCCTCCCTTGTTAAGGTTTTTTCCACCGCTTCCTTATAGAATAATTAGATAGCATAGAGTATGCCACCCCAAGGTATCTCTTTTCGGTTTTTTCAAATATTTTTTTAATTCGATATCTTTTATTAAAAAACAGATACTTAACGAACGAAAAAAAACGGACCTTCCCTGAACATCAGATCACCGCAATTCTGCAGCATGGCGTGGTGTCAGGATAATTTACAGAGTGTAAACGAATCTCTTTTCGAAAAA
>CBDTUM010000044.1:0-29262 GCA_965363495.1 uncultured Desulfopila sp. | reverse complement strand
GTAAATACTCGATAATCACCTTGAGGTCAAGCCGGATGGTCAAACAACCGGACATACTCCTCCACACATTACCCTATTTTTAATCGGTACTCTTTTCGACAGGGATAGACCAGATTTCCTCGGAATATTGTTTTATGGTTCGATCTGAGGAGAACTTGCCCATCCTGGCGACATTAAGAATAGCCATTCGTGCCCATGCGTCAGGGTCGAGAAAAGCATCGCTTACTTTATTCTGACACGCAATATAGGCTTCAAAATCAAGGAGCAGCAGAAACGGATCATGCTTGTCCATCAGACTGTCGACCAGGGGCTTAAACAGTTCTTTATCCCCATTACTGAACGAGCCATTCTCAATAGATTCAATAACATTTCTGATACTTTCGTTCCGTTCACAGACCTGCCAGGGAGTGAGACTGACATTTTTTCTTTCAAATTCCGCCTCCTCAGCAGTCAGGCCGAAAATGAAAATATTTTCTTCCCCCACTTCCTCGCGAATCTCAATATTGGCCCCGTCCAGGGTACCGATGGTCAGTGCGCCGTTCAATGAAAACTTCATATTGCCGGTACCCGATGCTTCCGTGCCGGCGGTAGAGATCTGTTCGGAAAGATCGGCAGCCGGCATGATAATTTCCGCCTGAGAGACGTTGTAGTTTGGCAGGAAAACGACCTTCAACCGGTCTTTCACCCGAGGGTCCTTATTGACCACATCACCGATCGACGTGATCAACTTGATAATCAGCTTAGCCCGCCAATAAGAAGGGGCGGCTTTCCCGGCAAAAACCGCTGTCCGCGGGGCACAGCCTTCCGCTTCGCCATGAATTATCCGGTGATAGAGATGGATGAGATGCAGGGCATTGAGCAACTGCCGCTTATATTCATGGATTCGTTTAACCTGGATATCGAACATGGTGTCGGGGTTGACCACGACTTTACATTTCTTTTTAATATATTGCGCCAGGTGTTTCTTATTGTTGAGTTTGATCCGGCGCCATTCGCTAAGAAAAGCAGAGTCATCGACATAAGGTTCCAATCCCCGCAAGAGATCGAGGTCGGTAATCCATCCAGCACCGATCTTCGACGTAATCAGCAGGGACAGCTCCGGATTGATATCAAGGAGCCACCGGCGTGGCGTAATTCCGTTGGTTTTCGAGTTAAATCTGCCTGGGAAAAATTCATTAAACCCAGGAAAAATTCGCTCTTTGAGCAACTGGGAATGCAGTTCCGCCACCCCATTGACACTATGACTGCCTATTATTGCCAGATAGGCCATCCGGACCATCTTCACCGGGCCCTCTTCAATAATGGAAAATTCCTGTAATTTTCTTTCGTTGCCTGGATATTTTTGGGCGACTTCGTCGAGGAAACGGCGGTTTATTTCATAGATAATCTGCATATGACGCGGCAAGACCCTTTCCATCATGTCAACAGTCCAGCGCTCCAGGGCTTCAGGCATCAGGGTGTGATTGGTGTAGGCAAAGGTATTGACGGTGATTTCCCAGGACTCTTCCCAGCCCAATCCTTCTATATCAAGAAGAAGACGCATCAGCTCGGGGATGGCAATGGACGGGTGGGTGTCGTTCAGCTGCACGGCGACCATCGAGCTAAATCTATCAAAGCCGACATGTTTCTTTTGAAAACGCCGCATGATGTCGCCGAAAGTCGCCGCAACAAAGAAGTACTGTTGCTTCAAACGTAGCTCCTGCCCGGCATAATTGTGATCGGGAGGATACAGAATTTTTGAAATCGTCTCGGAACTCACCTTTGATTCAACCGCGCGGATATAGTCACCTTTACTGAAATCGGCGAGATTCAGCTCTCGCGAGGAAAAGGCCGACCAGAGGCGCATGTTGATGACATGGTCGTTTTTATAACCGGGAACCATGATATCACTGGCCTTGGCCATGACATCTTTAGTGTTGACCCATTTACACCGCAATCTGCCGCTCTTGTCCTGATAACTGGCGACATTACCAAAAAATTGAATCTGGAAAATCGGCATCTGGCGTTCAAACTCCCAGGGGGTTCCGTTTAACAGCCAGTTGTCAGGGCCCTCAACCTGATAGCCATCCACCAGCTTCTGAAAAAAAAGCCCGTATTCATAACGAATACCGTAACCGTAAGCAGGAATCTTCAGGGTCGCGATAGAGTCCATGAAACAGGCAGCCAAGCGGCCCAGACCGCCGTTGCCTAAAGCGGCATCCTCTTCCTGATCTCTGATTTCAGACATGTCAAAGCCTAATTCTTCAACCGCCTGTTTGGCATCTTCAAGGATACCCAGATTGGTCATACTGTTGCCAAGCGATCTACCAATAAGAAACTCCAGGGAAAGATAATAGACCCGCTTTTGTTCTTTGGCGTAGATGGATTTCTGGGTGGAAATCCATTTTTGCACCATCAGATCCCGCATAGTATAGGCGAGCGCCCGGTAGACATCCTGGGCACCGGAGCGCTCAGGGTCTCGGCCCTGGAAACTCATCAGATGGTGAATAATATTTTCTTTAATGGCGGTCACGGTCGAGGGAACCGCGACGGTCGGCCAGGTGGCCCCATCCAGATCTGCTTGACTCTCAACTCTTTCCATTACCTTCATGTTTGATCCTCCAACGGATATATACTGTACTTTCGGCAAGTAACTAAATAAGAGACGAAAATCCGATCAGGGAAAACAGCAGTCACAGTGATCTGCTTCACCCACTGGACAAACTCCCGAAACGGATATATCTATCTTTTTGCAACGGTTTAATAAACGACATGATGATTATGATAAGGTTCATGGAGAAATTGGCTATCCCCTCTGTGCATTTTGACACCTTTCTTTCGATAATGTCCAGTTTTTACAATCGTTCTGAGCTTCATATTGAACCAAATATCACTGCGTGGTATAAAATGGAAATATCAACAAGCGCCAGATGATCACCGCAATGGGGAGCATCATTATATTTTTTGAATCGTAACAATATTTTGGGTTTATACTATTATGGCACATAAAAAGACAGGTATTGAAGCAGAAAGCGTTGCAAAACGAGGGAGTACGAACAAAAACAGCCAGCTGGTCATCTGGTTTTTTATTTTTGTCGCCGGTTTTCTCGCGGGAGTGGCGTTCACCGTGTATAAAGGAAATATCATAGGTTCAGCACCATCATCTTCCACGGGGGTCCAATCTCAATCACAAAATAATGCAGGCGATCACCAGGCAATCCACGATTTAGAAGCCGAGGTGGCCACCCATCCGGACAATTTCGAGAACTGGATTCAATTAGGTCACCTGTACTATGATGCCGATCAACCGGAAAAAGCCATCGCAGCTTATACCAAATCCCTGGCATTGCACGCAGGGGATGCCAATTTGCTCACCGACCTGGGCGTGATGTACCGAAGAACAGAAAAACCGGAAAAAGCCCTCGAGTTGTTTAACCAGGCAATAAAGATTGACCCCAACCACCTGCCCTCCAGATTTAACAAAGGCATAGTGTTGATGTACGATCTCGATGATCCCCAAAGCGCCATCGCCGCCTGGGACGAGCTCCTTGCCATCAACCCTGAGGCAAAAACGGGGAGTGGAGAACCCATCCGCGAGTTTGTCGAAAAGATTAAAGCCGGCCTGACCAAAACTAAATAATCCTCCATCTATAGAACTGGAAAAGGAAAAAAATATGAAATTTGCAACTCTCGCCCTGCATGCAGGCCAGAAGGTGGATCAGGATACCCTGTCCAGGGCTGTTCCCATTTACCGAACGGCAGCGTATATGTTCAAAAATACCGAGCATGCGGCCAGCCTCTTTGCCTTAAAAGAACTGGGAAATATCTATACCCGGATCGGCAACCCGACCCAGGACGTTCTGGAGCAGCGGATGGCGCAACTAGAGGGCGGTGCGGCAGCTCTCGCTCTTGCCTCAGGCACGTCGGCTATTTTTTATACCATAATAAATATCTGCAGCCAGGGCGACGAGGTCGTCGCCGCAAACAATCTGTATGGCGGAACCTTTGTTCAATTTAATTCCATCCTGCCGCAGCTGGGCATCAAGGTGCGGATGGTCGATCCGACCGACCCCGATAATTTCAAGGCTGCAATCAATGAGAGAACCAGGGCTATATATTGCGAAACCCTTGGCAATCCTTCACTGAACATGACAGACCTGGAAGCCCTCGCAACTATCGCCAGAGAGCATAATCTACCGCTGATTGTCGATTCAACTTTTACGCCGCCGTGCATGCTTAAACCCATAGACCATGGTGCCAATATTGTCATCCATTCATTGACAAAATGGATCGGCGGTCATGGCACTTCCATCGGTGGAATTGTCATCGATGCTGCTAATTTCAACTGGCAGGACCCAAAATTCACCCTCTTTAACGAACCGGACGATTCGTATCACGGTCTGCGCTACGCCCATGATCTGGGCGATCTTAATCCCGTTGCCTTTGCCCTGCGCATGCGGCTCGTGCCGCTCAGAAATCTCGGAGCCAGTATCAGCCCGGATAACTGCTGGGCATTTTTACAGGGTATCGAGACGCTCAGCCTCAGAATGGAACGTCACTGTGAAAACGGGGCAAAAATTGCTGACTATCTTTGCCGGCAACCTGGAGTCGAGTGGGTACACTACCCCGGATTAGCAGACTCTCCCGGCCATGATCTGGCAATGAAATATCTACCGAATGGCTTCGGCGGCATGGTTTCTTTCAGCATCAAAGGCGGCACCAGTGCCGGGGCCAAATTTATCGACAGTCTTAAGCTCATCTCCCACCTGGCCAATGTAGGTGATGCCAAGTCGCTGGCCATCCATCCGGCATCAACTACCCATTCGCAGCTGACTCCCCAGCAGCTGAAAGAGTGCCATATAGGGGAGGGACTGATCCGGTTGTCTGTCGGCATTGAACATATCGACGACATTAGAGCCGATCTTGACCAGGCGCTGGCCTGTGCAGCAGCCTGAGAAATAAAAAAAGAAAAAGTCCAAAATGAGTGAGACAGCTAATATCCGAGAGAATTCGGTCGGGATAGTAGAAAAAAAGTACTATACTTTTGCCGAAGCACCCGACAAACTGGTCCTGGAAAGCGGGTCACAATTGGGCCCGGTGACTATCGCCTACGAAACCTACGGTACGCTCAACAAACAGAAAGACAACTGCATCCTGCTTGCCCATGCTTTCTCCGGCGACTCACACGCAGCAGGTTTCTACCCAACAGACAATGAAGGTGACAAACCGGGCTGGTGGGATTTTCTGGTTGGCCCCGGCAAAGGGATCGATACCAACCTATATTTTGTCGTCTGCCCTAACATCCTGGGCAGCTGTATGGGCTCAACAGGTCCTGGCTCCATCAACCCGGAGACCGGCAAGCCCTATGGACTGAGTTTTCCAATGATGACTATTGGCGACATGGTGGTCACCCAAAAGGCTCTCATCGATCATTTAGGCATCACCGGCCTGCTGGCGGTAATAGGTGGATCTGTCGGCGGTATGCAGGTTCTGGAGTGGTGCGTTCGCTTTCCGAAAATGGTCCGGGCCGCCGTGCCTATCGCCACCACCATGCGTCATTCTGCTCTGGCTATTGCTTTTAATGAGATTGCCCGGCAGTCAATCATGGCCGACCCGAACTGGGCTAAAGGCAATTATTACGCTGGGGAAAAACCGAATATGGGCCTCTCTGTTGCCCGAATGGTTGGCCATGTGACTTACCTCTCAGATGTGGCAATGCGTCGAAAATTTGGCCGAAAGCTGCAGGACAAAGACCATTTTTCCTTTGATTTCGACGGGGATTTTCAGGTGGAGAGTTATTTGCGTCATCAGGGCTCCAAGTTCGTCAGCCGCTTTGATGCCAACTCAGTACTCTATATCACCAAGGCTGCCGACTACTTCGATGTGGTCGACCAGATGGGAAAACAGGGATTGACCGATGGCAACAACCGAAAGAAAATTAAGTACCTCGTTGTTTCATTTAGCTCCGACTGGCTCTATCCTACGTATCAGGCTAAAGAGCTGGTGCAGACGCTCAAAAGGTGCGGCCAAAATGTCAGTTTTTGTGAAATAGAAGCGGATTGCGGCCATGACGCCTTTCTTGTCCCGGACCAACGGTTCACCACGCTGATCAGAGGGTTTCTTGATGGTATCTCCTGAAGCAGCAAAAATTCGTTTTGACCTGCGTATCATCTCTTCGATGATCGATCCCGGCAGCCGGGTGCTTGATCTCGGCTGCGGTAACGGCGATCTGCTGGCCTGGCTTACTGCCGGTAAAAATGTCATCGGCACCGGAATAGAACAGGACAAGGAAAAGGCGGCACACTGTATCAGCCGCGGACTCAGTGTCCTGCAGGGGGACTTAAACGAGGAGGTGGAAGACTACCCCGAATGCAGTTTTGACTATGTCATCCTCAGCCAGACCCTGCAACAGGTGTTCGAACCGGCACGCCTGTTACGTTCCCTGGCCAGAGTAGGACGAAAGGTGATCGTCAGTTTTCCAAACTTCAGTCACTATACCATTCGGTTGCAGCTTTTATGCAAAGGAGCCGCCCCAAAAAACGACCAGCTCCCCTATTCATGGTATGACTCACCGAACATCCGGGTTATCACGCTGAAAGATTTCCGCAAATTCTCCCGCGACGTTGGTTATAATATATTAAAAGAAATTACCATCAGTACAAATCCGGCCAACAGTGAAGGCTCGATTATCCGTTATTTCCCAGATATTCGAGCTACGTACGGCATTTACATTATCGAAAAAATCAGGAAATGATTCTCCAACCAAACTGTTTTGTCGACACATGTAAAGTGAATATAATCAGCCTGCTCACATTTAATATAATTCAAAAAACAAGCGTTCATCATGTTTAAGAAGAATAATTCGGTAATCGATACCACCGCAATCTCCAAACTCTGTGACCATATTGCGGTAACTCATTGCAGTCAACACGACAAAGTTCCCAAAGTCGTCACCGAACTCTTATCATCGTGGAGTACCAAGGAATGCTACGACCACATCAGTCCGGTATCCATTCCCTCTCAGGAGCAAACCATCGAAATTGTCGAACAGGCCAAGCGGATCCTCTTCCCCGGATTCTTTTCCCATACCAAGCTGCACGCCGCTAACCTTGAGTATTATATCGGCAAGAAAACCACCGACCTGTACGACAAGGTCGCCGAACAGATCACCATGGCCATACGCCATGACTGCCGGAGAAATGAGCGACTCTGCACCAACTGCGAGGCATACGGTCATAAAAAAGCCTTGAGCTTTATCCAATCTCTGCCCAAAATAGCCGCAATCCTGGCCACCGACATCCGCGCAGCACTACGAGGCGATCCGGCAACCAAAAGCCCCGATGAGGTAATTTTTTGTTATCCCGGCCTGTTGACCACCTTCATTTTCCGGCTGGCCCATGAATTACACCTGCTCAATGTGCCGATTATTCCCCGTATTATGACCGAATATGCCCATAGCCAGACCGGCATTGATATCCATCCCGGAGCCACTATCGGTTCGGAATTTTTTATCGATCATGGCACCGGTGTGGTCATAGGCGAAACCACCATAATAGGCAACAATGTACGTCTTTATCAAGGAGTTACCCTTGGCGCCTTGTCTCTTCCATACGATGCAGGCGTGAAAATGCGCAATAAAAAGCGCCATCCGACCATAGAAGACAACGTCATTATTTATGCCAACACTACTGTTCTTGGCGGAGATACTATTATCGGTGAGGGATCGATCATCGGTGGCAATATCTGGCTCACCGAAAGCGTACCGCCCGGCACCAAAGTATTGCTGAAACGTCCTGAGCTCGTCTACTCGAACTCACATTAATTTTTACGACGCCATCACAGTATGCAAACTTTTACTCGTCCATTAATTCTCTATTTCTCTCATTCTGGAGGTTTTCGTTATGGCACAATCCATTCTTGAAAGTATCGGCAACACCCCTCTACTAACCATGGCCAATTTTTCGGCCGGCACCGGGGCAATTATTCTCGGTAAGCAGGAATCGCGTAATCCCATGGGCAGTGTCAAGTGCCGTATTGCCGTGTCCATGATCGAGGCGGGAGAGCGTGACGGCCTCATTACCAGAGATACTACCGTCATTGAGCCAACCAGCGGCAATACTGGCATAGGTCTGGCCTTTGTCTGCGCCCACAAAAAGCTCAAACTGATACTCACCATGCCGGAGAGTATGTCCATTGAACGAAGGAAGCTTCTTACCCACCTGGGCGCGAAACTGGTCCTTACGCCGGCAGCAGAAGGAATGAAAGGGGCTATCGCCAAGGCCAAACAGCTCGGGGCGGAAACGGCCAATAGTTTCATACCGGATCAGTTCAGCAATCCCGCCAACCCCGCCATTCACCGAACGACCACTGCCGAAGAAATCTGGCGCGATACGAATGGCATAATCGATTTTTTTGTCGCAGGCGTAGGCACAGGTGGTACAATCACCGGAGTCTCGGAAGTGCTTAAGCAGAGAAACCCGGCCATGAAGACTATTGCAGTAGAACCGCAGGACAGTCCGGTCCTGTCCGGCGGCAAACCCGGGCCGCATAAGATCCAGGGTATTGGTGCAGGTTTTGTTCCCGCCATCCTCAACCGCGACATTATAGACGAGGTGATTACGGTCAGTAACGACGATGCTTTTGCCGTGGCTAGAAAAGTTGCGACCAGCGAAGGAATACTCTGCGGCATCTCCTGTGGTGCTGCAGCACACGCGGCTTTTTTAGTTGCCGGGCGACCGGAGAATAAGGGCAAGACCATCGTGGTAATCCTCCCCGATACCGGCGAGCGATACTTAAGCACCCCGTTGTTCCTCCAGTAGTATTGAGACAGTGTTATAAAAAAATCACCAGCATTGCCAATATGCGAGGAAACCTGATATCGAAACTCGACACCTTAAAATTTTCGTCGCAGTCTATAAAGCGCGAAGCTTCACCAAAGCCGCAGAAAAACTCTATACCAGCCAGCCGACAGTAAGTGAACACATACAAAATCTTGAAGCACGGCTCAACTGCAAGCTATTCGATCGACTTGGCAGATCGATTCTGCCGACAGCAGAGGCAGAAATTCTCTACCCGCGAGCGATAGCTATTCTGGAGGATTTACAGAGACTTGAAGAAGAAATTTCCGCCACCGGAAAAAAAGTTGCAGGGGAATTGATCCTGGGTGCCAGTACCATTCCCGGCGCATATATCCTGCCTGGCCTGGCAGCTTCTTTTAAAAAAGAATTTCCGGACATCTCCTTTGAAATACGGATTAACGATTCGACAAGAATTATCGAGGCCGTTGCCGGAAACGAATTATATTTGGGAGTAGTTGGGGCAGAGATCCCATCGCCTAAAGTTCGCTACCAGCCGTTTGCCGAAGATGAATTGATCCTCGCCGCCGCGCAAGACCATCCTGTCCCAAACGAAATCTCTTTAAAGGAACTCAGCAAACTGCCGTTTATCGTGCGGGAAAGCGGTTCAGGAACGAGAAGAAGCACAGAATCCCTGCTAGCCCGGCAGCAGCAAACTCTGAGCCAGCTGAATATCTGTGCAACTCTGGGATCGAGTGCGGCGGTCAAAGAAGCAATCAAAGCAAATCTGGGGGTTTCAGTAATCTCTCGATACGCCATTCAGGACGAGATAACAAGTGGGAAAATCAAAGAAATTCACATCCCAGGACTGACAATGAAAAGAAATTTCTATGTCGTCACCCCAACTAGAAGAACGCTGCCCAACCATTACCAGGAACTGCTGCAGAGACTCTTAAGCAAATAAGGGCCAGCTACGACTGGCAGACGCGATATACTTCTTCAATAGTGGTAATTCCCTGCAAAACCTTCATTGCCCCATCTTTTTGGAGAGTGATCATGCCGTTTTTTATCGCCTGCTTTTTTATCTCATTGGCATCGGATGTCTTAAGGATCAATGCCTTCATATCCTGGGTCATCAGCAGCAGCTCAAAAATACCGCACCGGCCCTTATAGCCGGTATGATAACATTTGGTACAGCCTTTACCCCGGTATGCTTTACGGTTAAGGCTCTCCTCTTCAGTGAGGCCAATCCGCTGGAACATCTCCGGCGTAGGACTGTATTCTTCTTTACAATGCGGACAGATTATACGAATCAGCCGCTGGGCCAGAATAGCATTCACCGAGGAAGCGATAAGAAACTGTTCGATACCCATATCCCGCAGCCGGGTAATTGCCCCAGCCGAGTCATTGGTATGGAGAGTAGAAAAGACCAGGTGTCCGGTTAAGGCCGACTGGATAGCAATTTCAGCGGTCTCCGTATCACGTATCTCACCGACTAGAATGACATCCGGATCCTGCCGGACGATGGACCGGAGGCCGGAGGCAAAGGTCAGGTTGATCTTGGGATTGACCTGTACCTGACCGATTCCGCTGATCCTGTATTCGATCGGGTCCTCAATCGTGATAATATTGATATCGGTGTTGTTTATCGAGGAAAGTGCCCCATAAAGGGTGGTGGTTTTACCCGAACCGGTGGGACCGGTCACCAAAACAATGCCGTTTGGCGCCTTAATCTCTTTTTGAAAAGGAATAAACCGATCCTCCGGCATACCCAAATCGGTAAGAGAGATCATCACCGTCGATTTGCGCAGCAGACGCAATACCACCCGCTCGCCAAAGGCGGTGGGCAGAGTCGAAACCCGGATGTCAATCTCCTTGTTGGCTATCTTTAGCTCGATCCGGCCATCCTGGGGCAGTCTCTTCTCAGCGATATTGAGCTTGGCCATAATCTTGACTCGCGAGATAAGAGCCGACTGCACATGTTTTGGTGGGCTCAGCATGTCATGTAGAATACCATCCAGCCGCTGCCGGATCTTCAGACTATTCTGATAGGGTTCAATATGAATATCCGAGGCATTATCACGTACCGCTTGAGAAAACATCAGGTTAACCAGTCGGATAACCGGTGAATCGCTGGTATCATCAAGCAGATCACCAATCTCTTCTATCTCT
This sequence comes from uncultured Desulfopila sp., assembly GCA_965363495.1. Lineage (GTDB taxonomy): Bacteria > Desulfobacterota > Desulfobulbia > Desulfobulbales > Desulfocapsaceae > Desulforhopalus_A. The sequence goes on along the minus strand of CBDTUM010000044.1, from coordinate 18,316 downwards.
GAAAACAGTCGCTCCGGATCTTCTTCATCGTCAATATCCTGCATAACCTCATCGGCCGAGGTCTGTCTCATATCATAGGCAAAATTAATCGCATTCAGAATAAGATGTGCAGGAGCCAGAACTGTCTTATAGGTACCGTCGACCAGGATTCGACGCAAGTCATCAAGAGCTTGAAAAGAATTGGGATTATTAATGGCAAAAAACGATTCCTGGGCAGTGACGATCGGGACCATTTTGTGCTGTTTGAGAAAACTTATGGAAACCTGGTCAGTGAAATCGGTTTTAATATCGGACGGCAAAGATTTACGAACCTCCATATCAAACATAATGCCAAGCACCTGCAGTACCGTCAACTCGTCAAGTTCACCGTTTTTGACGAGTATCTCCCCGATAAGGTCATCACCCTCTTTCTGGACTTTGAGTGCCTGTTCAAGAGCACTTGAAGCGAGGCCAAACTCCTCCATCAATATCTCACCAAATTTCTTCATGCCCATTTCAACCACAATCCCATCGCTACTTCTTCCGCAAAATTCTATCAATATTTTCCAAGGCCATTTGCTTCAGAGGCACAGCCTCTTTGTCCGGGTCGCTGGAGCTATTCGCAACCGCATCGAAATCCCCGGAAGCCACAGTCTGATACATTTCTAAAGCCTTTTTCGGCTGTCCCTCTTTTTCATACACCACACCCATATTCATCAGGGCAAAGGGATTAACCGGGTCAATAGCCAGTGCTTCCGTAAAAAATTCTCCTGCGGCAGTGATGTCCCCGCTCCGCAGCTTTTCATACCCCATTCTGGTCAGGGACATAGCATGCTCGATATTTTCTTCCTTATGCAGTTCCTTTTGCACTGAGGGTAATACCTTACCCATCTCTTCTTCTTTTTTCAGACTAACGGCCGCCATTTCCGCTGGATTACGAACGATACGCGGGGTGATAAAGATAAACATATTAGTTTTTTTGCTGCTGGTTGTATGTGTCCTAAAAAGCCAGCCAAGCCCGGGGATATCACCGAGAATCGGCACTTTATAGTTATTATCAGATGCATCATGGCCAATTATTCCACCTATCACAATGGTACTTTTATCGTTTAAAACAACAGTTGTGGTGGCCGTTCGTTTAAACGTGGTCGGGGTGGCCGTTGTATCTTTTGCCCGCACCACTTCCGTCTCAATTTCAAGACGTAAGACGTTGGACTGGTTTATGTGGGGAGTGATAGAGAGCTTTGTAGCGACATCCTTATATTCATACTGGGTATAATCCTGCAAACTGGCAGTAGTATTTTGACTGGTTATAAAGGGCACGTTTTCCCCGACAGAAATCTCGGCCTTTTTATTGTCCATTGTCAGGATCTGTGGGGTAGAAATAACATTGACATCGGAATCTGTTTTAAAGGCTTTTATCACCGCACCCAGATTGGCAAAGTTCACATTACCTATCCTCACACCCTGTTTAAGTATTCCAAGAGTTAAGCCTGTCCCCGCCGCGAGAGTTCCTGTGTCAAGCCCGTTAGTAAAACCGCTTGCCCCGCTGAATCCGGAAACCACCTGCCCTGTTTGGTCAGAAAATGTTCCGTCAGCTGTCCATTCTACTCCAACCTCGAAACTTTTATCCGCATCCACTTCCATAATAAGAGCTTCCAGATAGACCATTCTTCTTGGAATATCCAGCTGTTTTATTACATCTCCCAACACCGCATATTCATCCTTGCTGGCTCTGATTATAAGGGAATTCGTTTCCTCGTCCGCCATCACTCTGACGTCTTTGGAGATGGCCGCAGCTTTACCTTGAGCAGCCCCTTCCTTAGCCATCGTTTCCGGCAAATCGTTAAGTACTTTCGCCAGATCCACCGCAGTCGCATTCTGTAAATAATAGACCTGAATATTCCCTTCGGCTCGCTGCACCTCAGTGTCAAGGGTGGTGATCAGCTTTTTGATCTTGCCCATTTCACTACCATTGGCAAGAACAATCAAGGCATTAACTCGATCATAAGGGACTACTTGTATTGTATTGCTCAGGCCTCGTGCCGCACCAGCCTGTTGTGGACCGGAACTTTTTTGATAAACAGTGGTAATTATCTTGGCAATGGACTCCGCCGAAGAATTTACCAGGGGAATAAAGGCAAGTTCTTCCTCGCGGGATTCGACATCAAGGACTTTGATTATACCAAGTAATTTTTGAATATTGGACATTGTCTCGGTAATTATCAACATCCCCGACGGGGCATGGGAAATAAGAACCGATGTCTGCGAAACCAGCGGCGCCAACACCTTTTTCATCTCATCGGGAGATGAGTATTTGAGCCGGACCAGTTGGGTTACAACCTTATCTTGCGCATTGGTCGATGCCCCCGTACTGAGCATCTCCACATTTTGCGACCGGGCCCGGGCAGAGGGCAGTATTTTTATGACAGAACCAGCGTCGACAGTGGTATAACCATGCACCTCAAGCACCGATTCGAAAACCTTATAAGCTTCTTCTTCGGAAATTTTGGTGGGAGAGAGAACGGTCACATTGCCCTGAACCGCTTTATCAACCACAAAGTTCTTGCCAGTCAATTCGCTTATGTATTTGATAAACAATTGAATATCGACATTGTCGAAATCGATCGTTATAAAGCGCTGACCGCTCTGCTCGACGTCGGAGAGCGGCTGTGGCAACTCTTTAGCGTTGAGGCTGCTGTCGGGTACTAGGCCCAGACAAATAACCGCGCACATCGTCGCGCCAATCACCGTGTCAATGAACCAACGTTTAACCATGCTCATGGATAATTCACCTTCATTTTCATAATTGTCATTTCGCCTGATCATTGCCTTCTTATAGTTCGAGACGGACGAATTGCCCTGGGTCGATTGATTACTCTTCTTGGTGTTCCCGTTGGCGAGACCTGTGTCCCATTTCCTGTTCCTACATTGGACGAGCCCCCTGGAGGCACTCGAAGGACCCGGGAACTATTTTTCTGAACGGGGCTCGCATAAGCGGATCGGACTTTGGCTGCTTCACTCATGTCAAGCATTTCGTCCTTGCCGTTATAGGCAAGGATAACCTTCCCTCGTAAGATCTCTTTGATAGAGGCTCCCTGAATGGCATCCCCCACTTCATATAATTGCTGTTTATTGGTGCTTTTATCCAAAATAATAGCTCGATCGCCACCCGTACCGCTATTGACAGTCCCCATCAAGACAATATTCAGGCTTGTCGTCTGCAGATCTTCAGTCTTCTCCACCATTTCATTTGACGCAGTTTCACCTTCTCCCGGTGCTGGCCCGAACAGGTTCCTTTGCAGAATAACGTTATAGTCGAGTGTCCGGTTTTTTGTGACTATATCGGCCTGCTTGGTTTCAACCAGTGCAGCTTCGGGTAGCACGGCCTTTTCAACAGGAGTGCGCAAACCAAAGTGTTCCAAGGCCTGGTACCCTCCCTCAACAAGGCCGACACAGAGCAAAGTAATGAGAAGAAAAGGTAATATATTGGTAATGCGAGCAGCCATAGGGTCACGTACTAAATCTAAATAATGGTCTTTGCACGGTGCCGCCTATTTTAAAAGGCAGTACCGTCATTTTGTAGCGTTGCAATAAGCGCTGAACAACCTGCTGCTGTTCTGGATTACTGAGTAAAAAGCCTTCATCGACTTCCAGATGGCCAACAAGAGAAATATTGCTATTCAAAAAAAGTGACGCTGTCTGCAGCTCCCCAGAAAAATCAGCGAGGATTTCCTTGCCAAGGAACTCTCCTTCACTTACCTGGACAACACCATTTTCATGGCTCACATGCATGGCAATCTGGTCGAATTCAAGAGTCGAAAGGTTGAGTATCGGCTGCAAAAGGGAAAGACTCCCGCTCACCACATGGCAAAGCCCCTTGCCGATGCCATCACCGGGAGAACCGTTCGGCGCTTGGTAATCGCCGGAAAAAGTGACAATACCCGATATTTTCCACTCGTTGATACCTAAACTCTTCGTTAATTCCCCAGACTGGAGTCCTTCTCCACTAATATTGGCCAACTGAAACGAATGGGCCCTGTTGTCAAGATCAAGCGTTGCGGCGAACAGACCGGAATATATTTTTCCTTTCAGCGCAAACCTCCGCCAAAATTGCCACGATTCTGGCGTAATCACCAGCTCATCGACAACCAGGGCAGTTTCCTGTCCGTCTATAACTCTGTTGAGAATTATAGTTTTAAAGGTCGCTGACAGCGGAAAACGGTACCCAACACGGTCAATAGTGCAGGTACTGTCCGACGATAATTTCTCGATGCGCTGTACACAATATTGCTTAAATTTCTCTGCCGGGAAACGGACATACAATAACACGACAGTAAGTAAAACTGCGTAAAGTAAATATACCAGAGACCGAAAGGAGAAGATGGAGTGAATCATCCTTAACCCTTTTTCTCAAACGTTACGATCTGCAGGATGACATCAAAAAAACCCTGCGTATCGCCACTTTCCTGAATGGAAAATCTTTTTATGAATACGACATCTTCCTCGGATTCTATTAACCGGATAAAGCCTACCAGATTGTTCAGGGTAATCTGCTGAAGCTTCATCTCTACCATTGCTTCATTCAATTCATCGCCATCAACAGTCGAGGGTTTCATATACTTTATCTGCTTTTTGACCTTTGCTTCGTTAGCCTGTCGATCGAGAAAGGTAAAAAGAGTGAAGTCAACCCCACGTTGATTAATTCTAGCCTGGATAGTTCCCTCCTGGCTTTTTAACGTTCGATATTCCTGCTGCAAATTTTTAATTTCGATCAATTCCTGCTTTTTTGTAGCTATCGATTTCTGCAGGTTTTTCCGAGCGTCAAGGATAGGCACAACAACCAACTGTGCTACCAGAAAGCACAGGACAAAACCAATTCCTCCGAAAAGAACCCACCGTTCTCGACGACTCAGCTTGTCAATCCCTGATTTGTGCCGGATATCCTGAAGGAGACTTTTTTTAAACCATGAAACCATAATTATTCCCGGGCGAGTTCCAGTTTAAGTTCAAAATTCACCTCATCCCCTTGGACGGACTGATTGGCCGAGCTGATTGTAACATCTTTAAAATATGACGACTTCTCAAGTTCTTTCTGCACATTATCAACCGTGTTAAAATCCCCGGTAACGGCTTTCAAGCGAATAGTGTCCATATCGGCCACCATCCGGACGACTTTCACCGTTTCCTTAGCCGGGATCCGGATTGATAGTTCGGTAAGAAGTTCGATGATGGTGTAACCGGCACCATTTGCACCACCTGGACTATACGTTGCTCTAATTTCATTATTCTTAACCTGCAATTGCTGCACGGGGTTGACGATTCTGGTCACTTCGGGAAGGGTCTCGGTGAAAACGTCGACAACCTGCTGGCGTAGTCTTTGCTGCTCTGTGGTCAGCATTGAATATGTATAACCCACATAGATTAAGCCACAGATGATGACTAAAGCTACTGGCAGAGCGGTTTTCAGGAACAGACCACGGTATTCCAAAAAAGACTTCTTTTTTCGAAAATCACCTGTGCGAAAGTTAAATCCTCCACTCCTTTTACCATTTTTGTAGGCCTGTGCAAGGATTCTATCCATGAGCTCTGGTTGATACAGGCCTTGAATCTCCTCTTCGATTTTAACCAGTGGCCTACTACTCTGCCTAAAACGGGCTATTTCAACACCGCCCAATCTTGACGACAATAGCGGCGAGGCCGCTGCAATCCGTGATTCTGAACCCGCAAGAAAGACTTTATAGTTCGAGTCGCCTGTATCCAGGAGTCGACAGGCAAGCATCGTCTGGATGACATTCTGGACAAAGGTGTCATCGGCTACCGGCAGCCCGTTCGCTTCCGGCTGAACGGCCAGAGATCGTATAAGGGCCACTCGTTTGTTTACAGCGATATACATACTTGCCCAATTGGCACCGCTATCGATCAAAACAAAGTTATTCTCCAGCTCTTCGGCAATCTGCAGTGCAGTAGAAAGGCCACTGATACCAATGCTGTCAGGGTTGAATCCAGCTGCAGTTAAAACGGCAAGGTGGGTCGCCAGGTAGTGCCGGTTTATCATCGCCGCGACAATATCCGCGCCTGCCGGGCCACTTTTTGCCACAATGAAATCGATGAACAGACTATTTATGTCAACCGGCGAATGATCAGCCAGCTCAAAAGGGAGTGCCTGAGCTATCTTGCTTCGATCCGAAAAAGGTAAGCTCACATTTCTAAAAGAAAAAAGCTCAGCACCAAAAGTAACCAGACAAGGTCCGCTCGTAAATCCCGTCTGCTCTTTTATCTGATCGATGGCATCGGCAAAAGACTGGTTCAGTGTCTCTGCGGCAGCACAACCTTTGACCAGAGTGACTTTGGAACTTCTGTCAACCACCACGGCGGCGATAGTATCTTTATGAATATCCAGGCAAAACAAAACATCTGCCATACATTACTCCATTTTTCGGCCAAACTGTTCGATCTCGTTTTCACTCGAACGCGCAGCAACCACTTCTACCCTGCGTACCAGGGAAGCAAGTTTGCCGGTGGCGATTATCTGAAAATGACTGCTTGTTGTGGTTAACAATTTCTCATCCAACACAATATCTCCCGGCCAACCATCGACCTCATGATACCAATTCGTACTGGCAAGACTCTCCTCATGTTCTTTATCTTTTCTGTATGCATCAAACTTTTCTAACAGCTCATCACTGATGAGAGTATCAAAACTTTTCACAACAAGAAGCGGTGCGGTGTTAATATTTACCTTGCCATCATCACCGTTCACTGTCAAATAGTCGGCCAGCCCTTTTTGCTCGCCCGAACCAAAGAGTAACTCCGGGGTAATGCCCTTTACCAGCAACAACTCTTCAACATATTGTACCGGACCGTTTCTGCAGCTATACGGCTCTGGAAGCGACTGATAATAACTGCTCTCCGCACCAAGATCCAATTCCTTGTCATCTGCATCGAGCCAGTCGATAATGGCATCGAGTATGGATTGTGCTTCGTTTTCATCTTCAATCGGGAAAGAACCGGACAACAGCAAATTCAAAAACAGCTGGTGAAGCTCATTTTCGGTGTTGCTGCCGCCGGCAGCATCTTTATTTTCGACATCTTTTTGCACCAGACTATTTATCTGCAGCCGACCGGACAGATCGACAACCTGCAACTGCAGGGAACCGGAGGGAAATAATTCATCGAACTTTTCCTGGTCAAGGGTGGCCCAGCTCTCCAGCAACGAATCATTCATATTATCTGCGCCATCGTCCTGAAGCAAGGCCAGCGCGATGTTTATTCCGGAATCGGCAATCACTCCCAGTTGTGTATCCACCTGAAAATTATTGGCGACAACAAATTGCTGCCAGGTCGTCTTATGAAACTGCATGGTCACCGCGATAAGCAGACTCACCGTCATAATGGTCACCAGCAGTGCCATGCCCTGCTCATCTCGCAAAATATTTTTCTTATTTCTCGAAGATTTCATCCCTGTTTTCTCCAAGGGTGCGGCAGGGCTACAGCGGTCTTATACACATCACTGCTTTCACTCTCCACTGACTTGGCGAATTTGAGCTCTATTAAGACCAGGGTCGGAAATTCAGCTTCCTTCGACGGCGGACCATTATCAGGCAGCACCACTTCATCGACCAGCCACTCTTCAGATTCATTACCGTCCCGATCAAGATAAGTAAATCGAAACTCCAGCAGACCTTGGCAGATAAGATGCTTTTTCCCTTCTTTTTCGTCTGGCTCGACTCCGGGTAAGCGGACGATTTCCGTCCGATAAAGATTGAGCAACCCTGTCTCCATATCAAGTTCTGACTGGTATTGGATCAGGGTTTGTCCAGAAAAAATGTCGGCTTTACGCAAAACAAGATGCGCCGAACTCACAAAGGAGAGATCATCGCCAACAGCATCAGCGTATGTATGCCGTTCTCCACGAAATACCCCACCGGGGCCGGTAACAATGGAACTCAGATCTACATTCAGTCTTTCAACAACGACCCGAGCTTTATTGGCGATCTTCAGCTGATATTCCGAACCTTGAACAATAAAAAATGTTGCCCGGTACGCGCCGTATACGGAAGTTATTACTATACCAAAAATAAAAATAGCAATAAGCAGTTCGATAAGGGTAAAACCACTCTCAGATTTTTTTGCCAAAGAATTCCGCAACTTATTCCAACCAGCGACCATAATAGGTAAGTGTATAGCTGAACTTGGTCCCAGTCCATAACACAGTTAGTGCGACCTTTTTCAGCGGACTTTCCTTTTTTTCCAGGTTTGCCAGCGAGTCGATACCGTCGAACGTTGCATTATCGGTCTCAAGCTTCCAGGTGTACCCTTGAAAGTCCTCACCAAAGTCTCCCTCATCGTTGTTTGGGGCGACATCGGCCCCTTCCAGTTCAGCAAGTTTCCAGGACGCAAGCATTGGCGCGACAATATTAAAGTCCGCTTCTGTCGCATGAGAAAGGCTCCTCGACTGCGAGCCGAAAAGAGCAACGAGAGCAATGGCAATGATGGACACAGCGATCATCACTTCCAGTAGAGTAAAGGCCCGATTATTGCTCACATGAGACGCAGAACAACAATTCTTTGGTATAACCATAGACAATCCATGATGGCTTTGTAACAATATTTAAGACCTTGTATTGAATCGAGCCAAAGAGCGCAAGGTGTTTGATAGCAGGCCACTAATCCCGCCCAAAAGCGTCATCAGCCACCAAAGCGGGATCTAAAAATGGATAAAATTGCACATTCAAATGCTTGCCCTGATCGTCTTCGATGCGGATAATCGTATCGGTCAGATATCCCTGCTTACTGACCCACAACACGGTATTATCGTCTTCTGACGCATCATCACCTGCCATCCAAACCTTGGTTATTCTTACGGATTCAGGAAGCAGTAACTGGTCGCTTTGCTGATCGCCCTGGTTTGTTTTATCTTCTCCGGCAACTTCCTTTTCATACCAGATACGATTTTCGAGCTGGCTGAAATGAATCAGATATGACTGCTGCGAACGAACCGCTAAGTCCCGTACTCCAGCGACCAGACCAATCATGTTTCTGGTCGTGGACTTCAGAGGATCAGTAAAAAAAGTGTTACGCAGTGACGGGATACTAAGAGAGAGCATGATACCTATCAAAAAGACGACAACAATCATCTCAATCAAGGTGAACCCCTGCTCATTATCTGCTCTTACGATATTGCCCCATGCCCCTCTCTGCGATGGCCGCAACATACGAGGCAATTATTCGATTTCCCAATTATTTACATCTTTTCCGTCCCCTTCGCCTCCAGCTTCGCCATCCTTGCCATAGGAGCTGAGATCGAAGTCGCCATTGAGCCCGGGAGAAAGATAGACAAAATCACTCCCCCATGGATCAAGAGGGATCTTACCCTTTTCCAGATAGCCACCCTCCCGCCATTTGGCCGGCAACTGCCCGATGGTCGGAGGTTCCACCAGAGCTTGCAGACCCTGCTCCGTTGACGGATACATCCCACTATCTAGTTTGTACATCTTTAATGCAGTTTCTATTCCCTGGATTTGCAGGGCCGCTTTGGTCCTTTTTGCCTCTTCCGGATGGCCCATGATCTTCGGACCGATATATCCGGCCAAAATGCCGATTATAACCAGCACAACCAGAAGTTCGATAAGAGTAAAACCTGCATCACAAGCCTTTTTCCGGCACCTTATACACTTTTTATATTCAATTTTCATCCGTGGATATCCTGTAATTTACTATAATTACTCCAGCGTTTTCGCTAAATCGACTAACAAAATATACACAAAATCCCACAAAAGATCCATCATTGAATCGAGAAGCTGTTCAGAGAACCACTTCACGAAAGAGGAAAGAGACAGTCGTTTAATGTATCATCTGATTCATTTCAAAGATCGGCAGCAAAATAGAGAGCACGATAAAGCCGACGGCCATGCCCATAATGGCAATCATCAGAGGTTCAATCAGCGATGTCATCCCCATAATCGCAGTCTCGACCTCTCTCTCGTAGGCCTTGGCAACCTTGTCCAACATCGCTTCGAGATTGCCGCTCTGCTCACCCACAGCAATCATCTGGACAAACATGGGCGGGAACCACTCCGAATCCGAGAGTGCATCGGTCATGCTCTGCCCTTTTTGTATTTGTTCCATTGCCTTATCGATGACCCGCCCGACATGTACATTGTTGACCAGAGTCCGGACAATCTGCATTGCGGTCATCAGTCCGACCCCACTTTCCAGTAAACTGCCCAGGGTGGAAGAAAACCTGGCCAGAATAACCTTCTGCACCACAGGTCCAATGATAAAGGCCTTCAACTTGAACAGATCCCAGAATGCACGACCGGATGGTCGCAAGATGAAAGCGCGAAGACCAAAAAACACCAGGGCTAAAAAAATGAAAAAAGCCCACCAGTACATTTTTAGAAAATCGCTCGTCCCAATAAGAAGAAGCGTCGGCAACGGCAAGATCTGGTCCATCTCGTTGAAGACCTGGGTAATATTCGGGACGATATAGGTAATCAGAATAAACAAAATTGCCGAGCCTATAACAGCCATGAAAATAGGATAAACGAGTGCCGCCCGCAACCTTCCCTTCAGTACTTCCTGTTTTTCAGCAAAATCGGCAAGTCGTTCCAAAACTATGTCAAGCGCCCCTGACGCTTCCCCCGCCCGTACCATGTTGATAAAAATGGAGGAAAATAATTTGGGATGTTCGCCAAAGGCGCTGGTCAGCGTATTTCCCTCGTTGATAGATCCTTTGATCTGGGCAATAACTTTCTTCAGTACCGAGTTACGGGTCTGGGCCACCAGCGAGTCAAGACACTGCACCAGTGGTATCCCGGCCCCCAGTAAAGTTGCCAACTGCCGGGTCATGATGCTGATCTCCTCCGACTTGACCCGCTCGAACAGGCCGATGCCCTGCCCTACGGTCTTCCCCCGTTTGCTTCTGCTCACCGCGATAGAAACAGGATACCTCCCCTGCGAGCGGAGTTTCGTCCGGGCCAGAGATTCACTGTCCGCATCGACAATGCCTTTAATATTTTTCCCCTTCGCATCAAGAGCGCGGTATTCGAATACTGGCATAGTGGATTTATTGTAAAAAATTATGACCTAATTATTTATAGGAGGCAAGTCGGCATATTCTCCGAAAGCTAGCAAACAAGCTTTTGTATTCGCGAGAAAAACAACAACCGTCAAAGAAAATTGGTAATTAATTATAATCCACCGTATAGTATCAGGTCAATTGTGAAAAGAAAATTCTGGCGCGCACCTCCGGCAAGTCCCGGATTTATGTGTCTGTTGTAGATTTTTATGCTTGATGCGAATCCATGTATACACACTATTTCGGTCTGACTGAGAAGCCTTTTGCCATAGCACCCAACCCAAGATATCTCTATATGAGCGAGTTGCATCGGGAGGCAATGGCCCATTTACTGTACGGCATCAGCAGTGAGGGTTGCATTATACTGCTAACGGGAGGTGTGGGCACAGGAAAAACAACAGTTTGTCGCTGCCTGCTCGAGCAGTTGCCAGCAACGACCGACATCGCCCTGATTTTAAATCCGAAGCTGACCATCATGGATCTCTTCAAGACGATCTGTGAAGAGCTGAAGATTCCCATCCCAGAAGAATCGCCCACGATAAAAACCTATGTCGACCGGTTGAACATCTACCTGCTCGACGCCCACGCCAAGGGGAGAAACACCGCCCTGATTATCGATGAAGCACAAAACCTTGATGTCGAAATCCTGGAACAGCTGCGTCTGCTTACCAACCTGGAGACGAACACCAACAAACTGCTCCAGATAGTCCTGATTGGTCAGCCTGAACTGCAGCATACTCTCGTTGATCCCAAATTATCGCAGATAAACCAGCGTATCACCACCAGGTACCATCTGGGTCCGCTGCAGACCGCTGATGTCGACACGTATATTCAACACCGAATTGCCATCGCCGGCGGGAACAGCAGAAACGTTCTTTTCTCCACAAAAGCCATCCAGTACGTGGCAAAATTTTCCAAGGGGATACCGCGGGTAATAAACCTTCTCTGCGACCATGCACTTCTCGGAGCATATGCCGACAATCAAGACCATGTCAGTCTCAAGATAATGAAAAAGGCGGCCCGCGAGCTTGCCACTATAACCAGCGACAAATCATCACTGCCAAAAAGCATTGCCCTGGCACTGGTTCTGATACTCCTCGCAATAGGGATACCAGCCGGTCTCTATTTTGTCGACCACCGGGACAACATCGCTTTATTCAGACACAACCTCCTCCTGCTGAAAGAAACCGTCCCGGGGACCGCTCCTGCCTCTCAAGATAAAGCCACGGAAGAGGCACAGGGAGAAACCAGCGACAAGGCCACCCCACAGCCCAGCCGATAAGGATTGACCTCATGTCTTATATACTCGATGCACTCAAAAAATCGGATCAGGAACGTCAGCAAGGAACTTCTCCGCACCTGTACTCCATTCATAGTGCAGCACTGCCAGGCAGAAATTTTGCACAGTTGCAACTGCGCCGCAGACGCTGGCTGCTTGTCGGTGGGGTCCTGCTTTTTTTTACCTGCCTGGGAATATTTTTGTTCCTGAATCGGCAAAACGCCCCTCCCGATTCGACCGTTCCGAACTCTCCCCCGACAACAACTGTTAAACAACCGGCCAAAGAAGTTGTCCGCCAGAATGGAAATCAGCCTGCACAACAAGTGATCAGACAGGGTGCCGCTAAAAGTGACGACAATCTTTCCCAGGTGATTATCAAGGAAAACAGCGCCGTCCTGCAGTCGATTGCCGTCGAGAAGACAACCTTGCCGCCAGCACAGGTGGTTGCAAAGGAAGATGCACCTTCCTCTTTTCCGCAGTTAAATGATCTTTCTGCCGCTCTACAGACAGAGATTCCCGAACTGCAATTTGCCGGGCACACCTACTCGGAAGACCCAACACAGCGGATGATAATTATCAATGGCCAGATTCTAAGAGAAGGCAACACCATCGCCGCCGGCACCCATTTAGCGCAAATTACCCGGGAAGGAGTCGTTATCGACTTCAAGGGCACTCGTTTTCTGGTCAAAACCAATTAACAATGGCACTGCATATGAAGAGCTCTTCCTATAGACAACTACTCCAGCATATCAAAAAACTAAAACAGGTAGTCGTAGCCTTTTCGGGCGGTGTAGACAGCAGCCTGCTAGCCTATGCGGCGCATGAAGCATTAGGCGACAAGATGGTGGCAATCACCGTGCACACTCCATATATACCCGATTGGGAGATTGCTGAGGCGCAACTCTTTACAGCGCAACACCACATTGCTCATGAAATAATCAAACTGCCAATCCCGGCCGACATTACCTTCAACCCACCGGACAGGTGTTATCTGTGCAAGAAAGCGCTTTTCAAAGTAATACAAAACAGGGCAAAAGATATCGGCATCCTCACCATTATCGAGGGATCTAACAAGGATGACCTGAACGATTATAGACCGGGAATGCGGGCGCTCAAGGAACTCGACATCGCCAGCCCGCTGCTCGAAACGGGCATGAATAAAGAAACCATCAGGAGCGTCTCGTGGCAGGCGGGCCTCACAACATGGAATAAACCAGCCTATGCATGCCTGCTCTCGCGCATCCCCTACGATTCCGAAATTACTCCAGCGGAACTTCACCGGATTGCCAAGGCGGAGACAGTTTTACGCGATTTACATATCTCCGGAGCCAGAGTGAGAAGTCATGGCGATATTGCCCGTATTGAAGTGCCCGCCGCCCTCTTTGCCACCCTTTTACAAGCTGATATTCGCACAAAATTAGTCGAAAAAATTAGAGATTGCGGCTACATATACATCACTCTCGATCTGGAAGGGTATACGACCGGCAGTTTGAACAGATTACTGCCAAAAAATCATGAATAAATCGACCATACAACGCATTTTAGAGGCGATCGAAAAAGGGGAAATGAAAGCGGACGAGGCTTTGATAAGCTTGCAGGATCTGCCGTTTACCGACATCGGTCACACTAAAATCGACAACCATCGATCGCTGCGCAATGGGTATCCCGAGGTGATTTATGGTGAACATAAAAGCATCCAGCAGGTATCTGATATTTTCCAGGCAATGCTGAATAAAAAAAGCAACATTCTCGCAACTCGGATCAACAATGAGATAGCAGCCAGCATCACGGCAATTTGCCCCACCGTAAGGCATAATAGCATCGCCCGGACCCTCTTCTATGAGCATGAAGCACTTCCGGAAACCGAATCGAGCATAGTCATTGTCACAGCCGGCACGGCTGATCTGCCAGTGGCTGAAGAGGCTCAAGTCACTGCCGCGGCCCTGGGCAATAAAGTAAGTCTCATTTCTGATGTAGGCGTCGCCGGAATTCACCGGTTGTTTGCCTGCCTCGATGCCATTCGCCAGGCGCGGGTGGTGATTGTAATCGCCGGTATGGAAGGCGCACTGGCTTCAGTCATCGCCGGACTGGTCGAGATTCCAGTGATTGCCGTTCCCACCAGTGTCGGTTATGGTGCCAGCTTCGGTGGCCTGTCGGCACTGCTGGCGATGCTTACCTCGTGCGCCAATGGGGTGACAGTCGTCAATATTGATAATGGTTTTGGGGCTGCATTCGCCGCCAGTCAGATAAATCATCTTTGATGGCGTCGCAAAAAACTCGATCTCCACAAAATAGTAGCTAAGGGAATACTTATGAAAAAATACGTCTGTGCTCTTTGTGGTTATATCTACGATCCTGCCAAGGGTGACCCGGATGCAGGTATCGCTCCAGGAACACCTTTTGAAGATCTCCCCGCAAACTGGACTTGTCCGGTCTGCGGTACGACAAAGGAAAATTTTTCAAGAAAAGATTGATGTAAACCGGTACCCTCATTTGCTCTTTACCGGTTCAGACGGAAGATTCAACTCTTCCATAGCAAAAAATTCTCCACCAGATACAGCATGCGCAGCAGCGATATCATGCGATTCTCTGGAGGCGTAACAGGTATAATGTCACTATGCCTCCTGTTAGAAGCAACATTATACCCACCCAAAGACTACCAACCAGCCAGATACTCACTGCAAGGCTGAGCCAGAGTGTAATAAGGGCATTCCGCAGTGCGGTAACACGTATCGAGCGGTTCGCAAGATAATTTTTAATGGTGTCGCCAAAAACCGGATGGTTAAGCAACCACTGTCTGATCTTTGGAGAGGAGTTATAGCTCAACACTGTTGCCAAAATCAAAAAAGGCGTTGTTGGCAGGATCGGGAGAAAGGCCCCTATGACTCCAAGACCAATGCAGATGCATGCCCCGACCTTCAGCAAGGCTCGCACAAACGGTTCTGAGATTGCTTTCACAGTTGCGTTCCAATGGTAGATAGTATTTCTTAAAAAAAATGGTCATCTTTCTGGGTAATGTCCAGAAATTGCACTCCGCTATTGCCCCATCAGCGAGCGGAGGAAAAAGTAAGCACTGAGAATGGGCCCCCTCAAGAATGCTCGCCGGAGGTGCTGACTTTTGTTGGAGCGGATTGCAGTAGCCATAGCTTTATCCTCATTTGTCTCTCTTTCAAAGCCCTAACCCGAATTTTTCATGAAAATTTTGTATCTCAGCTGAGAACTAATTGATTTGTAATATAAAATA
This sequence comes from uncultured Desulfopila sp., assembly GCA_965363495.1. Classification (GTDB taxonomy): domain Bacteria; phylum Desulfobacterota; class Desulfobulbia; order Desulfobulbales; family Desulfocapsaceae; genus Desulforhopalus_A. The sequence goes on along the minus strand of CBDTUM010000044.1, from coordinate 2,731 downwards.
TCGACCAGCTTGATCGCAGTTAATGTGCGAAATGTTCAATATATGTTAAGTAGTCTGCGGGTATCGGTTTTTTTACAAAAGCAGAGATAAAAAATATTAAATGGAGCCCTTTGCGGTTTAAGTAAAACTGCAACTTGCACTTCTTCCTGAACACTGACGAGGTTGACACAGTATGTAAGGCTGAATTTTTTTGCCAGCTGATATGTGAAAAAGACAGTAGGCAGGTAAATCTCAGGTTACCTGAAAATCATAATATCTTTGATATGGTAATCTTCACGTCAGGACCAGTGCGGTGCGTTGGACAACCGGTGCTTCTTTCCTGAAATCTTCTCTGATTGTTTGGACGAGAAATCGTTGCAAACCTTGTCAAATTGTTATTTAGCTAACTATCATCCTGTTTTCCATACGTTGCCCCTAGCTCATCATCAATATAGCGCTGGATATAGCGTTGACCATTTAGAGTAGAACTCGCAATCCAAAACACCAGAAAAAGCGCGAGACTTAAGGTCACGGGCATCAGTTTTGGTAGTACCCACGTTACCATTAGGAGCACGGCCATCCCAATGCTCATGTATTTTAGTGCACGTTTTTTCGATTGCCTGATAGTTTTCCACGCTTCATCAGGAGTATCAATACCGCTATTACGCATTGCGTCACGCATCGACTCGTAACCGAGTTGATGTCGGTTTTTCACACGACCAAAAGGGTCATTGAACTTCATAGGGGAATCTCTCTGAAAGAACTTTTTTAAAATACCATCTCAACTCAATACCATTACATTTCAGGAATGATCGAAAAATTCAAATCTGAATTGAGAAGATGGGGCATGGCTTCGATCACCACTAAATGTAACAGATAGCAACCAAATGCGCTCGCCCCACAATAACAAAGGTTTATACTGCCAAGGAACAGATCTTTAATTGGGCATCAACTTGAAATGTTCATGAATCTCTTCAATTGTTCAGCAATAGAGGAGCGATCTCAGCTGACGCCTGTCAGATCGATGGGTTGCGAAAAACTCTGGGCTGTCCTGTGTTTCGTTACGCAGTGTGAAACGACACGTGATCACTTGTGCCAATAGTTAAACGTCGCGTGGATACCGTCTGATGCAGCTGTGCGATAACTCGACGCTTCTGCTGCGCTCAAACCGTCTATCTGCTCTGAGGTTGGTAAAAAAGCTTCCTTCTCCTGTTTCACGTCCCAACGATCGGACTTAAGAAACCGAAGTGCGACATCTCTCGCGTCTTTTATGTCGTCTGACAACACCCATATATGAGTAATTGCCCTGGAAACATGGGCCCCAATGGGATTTCCAAACTGTGGTTCGACCTCAAAAATAAAGCAATAGGGATTCATACGAGCCTCAAATATAATTTTCGCCCTCTCTATACACCAGGGCATTGTGATTGATGATACAGGCATCGTATCAGGGAACATTTAATTAATCAAAAGAAGGTTGCCAGTGGGTGTCCCACGCATCCAGAAGAGCAGGTAGAAGTGGTCTGGTTTTTTAGACCACCAGTGTCACAAAGATTTTCTGTGCGTATATGTAACAGACCCATTCCATTCTTAGAGCCTTGCAGATTGTTTCCGTTCAAACTCTTTTCAGCACCCCCTTGAGGGGGCAAAACAAGAAAATCATCTGCGAAAAGCACTTATCCCCCAGGGGACTAAACTGAGTACCCTTTGTGGGGTGTGAGCCCGAATTTCGCATGAACATTCTGGGCCTCAACTGGTAACAATTTGATTTGTAACATGAAATATCACTCATCTTGCTCACAGTTAATTTTACAAAATGTTCATGAGAAATACGGGTTAGTTACTTATTATTTCTTCCTTCATGTTATTTAGATTGTGGCGCATTTGGTTGAGGCCAAATTCAGCCCCAGAGATATCATAGCGCAACAATTCACGATCTCTTTCAGCTGCTCGAATTTCATCCAATAAAGCCCTGCGTTGCCGTGGTCGTACTTGATCACTAATTAACTCTGCTTCCATAAAAGATATTTGTTTTTCTATGGCATTATATTCTCTATGCAAACGTGCTATCAACATCTCATGGTCATGAATTTTTTTACGGTAATCATAAACGGCTCTGCCCTCACTCATTGCGAACTCAAAATCAGACTCTAATGCTTCTGGACAAACACCATTGTAAATTGCACCGCGGGTTCCCTGATAATACCCATTGCTGGGGGTACACCACTGTGCCAAACCTTGTAGGCGGCCTTGCATATATGCTTCAAGGTTAGGTGAGACATTGTAGTCGGCACAAGATTTACGATATTCACCGATACGAGAGGCGTTATACCCTTTAGTACCATCCTCATAGCCTACGCTCTGCCATTCTGCGTTAAGACATTCCTTTTTGCCCATAGCCGCACAGCCAGAGACAAGCAGACTAAGAAGTATGGATGCAAGGAGCCAATTTTTTATCGGATTTAAATAGATTTTCAAGCTAACCATTGCATATTTTCTCCAACATTCAGCACTTAGAGTGCTTTTAATCTCAGCTACTTTTCAGCCAGGGGCAGCTCGTAACTATTAATTTTATGATTCTCACTTTTTATTTACAAGCTGTCCAAGAAAATTCCAGAGAAGATCTTGGATCAGAATTGCCGTTAACGGTACTGGCAGTCAGGGGGCAAACCTCGATTTACCGCTTTGATTATCCCACTCGATGTTTCTGCCATTGCCGATATGCTCTTCGGAGTTCTTTTTCTACCTCTAG
>CBDTUM010000043.1:0-31452 GCA_965363495.1 uncultured Desulfopila sp. | reverse complement strand
AAAAAAACAGTTTTCTTACCTTCAAAAAACCTAATGATCTTCGCGAAATCCTCCAGTTAGAGGATTTCAAGGATGGTGCAGGATGGCCCCAGATTTTCTGGTGGGTAGAAAAATATCTTGCATATTCAGTTAAGACCAACCATCCGAACTTTGTCAATCGCATGTGGGTTGGGGCAAACTTGCCATCTATTGTAGGAGAGATGGTTGCAGCTGTGTCAAACACCTCCTCCTGCACCTATGAGTCGGCACCGGTCTCCACCTTGATGGAAAAGTATATGATAAAAGAAATGCTCGACCTGGTTGGTTTTAAACACGGGGAAGGGCAGATGACAACCGGCTCGAGTAACGCCAATATGCTGGCGATGATGTCGGCTCGCAATGAGATGCTGCCCAGGGCCAAGGCCAATGGCTTGCTGGGAGAGACAGACATTTGGGGGTTTGTCAGTGCTGATGCCCATTATTCAATGGAAAAAGCAGCAAATATATTGGGTTTGGGGACGAACCGCCTCATCAAGATACCTGTAACGAGCACGGGGGAGATGGACACTGCCGTCCTTGCCGAAAAACTCAGGAGTACCGTGGCAAACGGGGGGCGGCCATTTTTCGTTGCCGGCACCGCCGGGACCACGGTTCGGGGTGCGTATGACTCCATCAGGGAATTGCTTGAACTTCGGCAACAGTATCAATTCTGGCTCCATGTGGATGGCGCTTGGGGTGGCGCCGTGGTGGTCAGTGAAATACTCAGAGAAAGGTACTTGGCCGGTATCGAGGAAGTCGATTCCTTTACCTGGGATTTTCACAAGATGCTCGGCACTGCTCTTCTATGCAATGTCTTCCTCATCAATAACCGGACCCATACTCTGGGTAAAGTCTGCAGCGCCGGTGACGACAGCTATATCTTTCACGGAGACGACGATACCAATGAAGTCCTTGATTTGGGAGCCGTCTCCTTGCAATGCGGCAGGCGAGTGGAGAGCCTCAAATGGTTCCTCGACTGGAAATATTTTGGCAAGAAAGGGTTCGCCGGACGCGTAGAACACTGTCTTGGGCTCTGCGAATATGCGGAAAAAGTGGTGAGGCAATCTGAAGATTTGGAGCTCGTCCTGCCGAGATCTTCTTTTAATATCTGTTTTCGTTACAAGACCTCGGAAAAGAACGCGAACGCGCTCAACCTTGCCATCCGGACGAAATTGTACCATGACGGCATCAGCCTGGTTGGCTATGCCTATCACGAGAAGAAGCTTTTCTTGCGTTTGTTGCTTGCCGGTCCGGCATTGACCACAAGTGATATCGATCAGTACTTTTCTGATCTCATTCAATGCGGAAAAACCTTGGAGGTTGATCATGATACCTAAAACGGGAAACCCGATTACCTTGCAAAACCATCCCCATCAGGAAAAACTGAGGGTGCTGTTATTTGAACTGTTTGCATATCCGGATCCGAACAGGATTGTTGAAGTGACTGCCGACTTTCTCCGACAATATCCACTCCCGCTCGAGGATTTCCCCAGATTTGCGGAAACCTATTCCAGGACCATTGTCCACCGCAACAATAATGGCTTTGAGGCGATGGCGGCAAGGTGGAGTAAAGGGGCTGTCTCGCACATTCATGGCCATCCGGTATTCAACTTTTACTATGTTATTGATGGCAGACTCAAGATCGACAACTACCGGCGAGACAAAACAGCTGTGACTCTGGATTCCTCCGAATATCTTGGGAAAAATGAACATTTTTTCTTTATCGGCAGCCCTGGGATATTTGACAATAACATTCATCAGGTACAGGCAATTGAAGAAACTCTCAGTTTACATATATCCTCCGACGATTCGGCAAAAGGCGAAGTTTTCAGCCGGATTAATTAGTTGGCTCAGGAAAACCAAAACCCGCATTAAGTTGGTGTTAGGGTACCTTGCTGCCTGTGTACGGCACAGAGCTGTACCCTGGAACTTCTTTCAGCTTAACAGTAACTATTTCAACGAGGGCAAGGGGATCTTTTCCAAGTTGGAAATGGACACGTATATTCCTGGTCAATGGCGGTTACAACAATATTATTTTGACCGGGAACTTGTACCGAAAATCTTTCCCGTATTTCTTAAACCGGAATGGGGCCAAAATTCAATCGGCATTGTTCGGGTACACAATGAGGTAGAATACCGGGCGTTCGATCGTCGTGCCGAAAAGACCACCTTGCCGTATATCGTGCAGCAGGCTGCATCGGGAAGAAGAGAGTTCGAGATCTACTATCTCCGTTCGCCTGAAAACAGCGATGATTGTGCCGTTTTGTCCATAACCCGGGTAACAAACAGCAACGAGGTGCGGTATCCGATAAACTCAATATACAATCCCGATACGGCCTACCGGGATATTACCTCGAGCTTCTCCGAACAAGAGCTGCAAAAGATCTGGAACTATCTGAAAATTATAGGCAGCTTTCGTATGGCGAGGGTATGTATCAAAGCGGCTTCCAAGAACGCGTTACTGCTTGGAATATTTCAGATTGTCGAGATTAACCTTTTCCTGCCGATGCCGCTCATTCTCCTGGCGAATAATGTTGCCGATGAGAAGAAACAAAAAATGATCGGAGAGATTATGACAGTTGCTGCCAGGCTGGTTAAAAAAATACCCCGGAATGAGACGGGGAAATCGATATTTTTCAGCAAAATGAAAGCCCATTACAGGATGAAGATATGAAAACTTTGCGACGAGTGCTGTATTCTTGGGTTGATCGGAAATTTTTGGGAGGGTGCAGTAATTACAACTCCCTTGCGACCAGGAAAAGTTGTCGGTCCAAGAAACAGGCGAGAGAAGTCTTTGCAGATAATAATATTCCTCATGCCAGGGGAGGCATATTTTATGGCTTGCTTGCGCCATTTCGTTTTGCCAAAAAATATGGCTTTCCGCTGGTGGTGAAACCAAATGTCAGTGGTTTTTCCCGCGGGAGTCATTTTCCCATTACCACCTATGGTGCATTGTTGAAGGCTCTCCTGCTGGTAAAGGTTTGGTGGCCGAGTTCGGTTGTTGAACAGTACCTGGAAGGTAGGAATTACCGGATCCTTGTAGTGCCGGATGGAATAATGGCGGTTATCCGACGCTATCCTCCTTTTGTTCTTGGCGATGGGCGTTCGACCATAGAGGATCTGATAGATCAGGAAAATGAAATGAGGCGTACAATGAATCTTTATCCGGTAATTCATCCTATCCTGAAAAATTCAGCAACAGCACGGTATCTCGAAAAAAAGAAACTCACTCTGTCCTCAGTTCCCAAAGATGGTGCAATGGTAACACTTCATAATCGGATATCTCTGGCACCGGGTGGGGTGGTTGAAACTCTTGATAAAAAGAGTATCCATCCCAAAAATCTGCAGCTTCTCTTGAAAATTCCAGCACTTTTTAATGCCAATATTTTGGGCGTCGATGCTATTTTCGAAAAGGGCATCGAGTTTGCCTATGCTGAACAGCAGGTAATTTTTCTTGAAGTGAATTCACGACCGTATTTGAAGATGCACGACTACCCCAGATACGGGGAAAAAGAAGATCTGCGACCATATTTCAAAAAACTAGCAAGTCTGGAAATAGGTGAAAGGGATATTTATTGATGCTGAGCCGTCTCTTCTACGTCTTTACCGGTTTACACTCTTTCCTGATTGGTCTGTTTCCTTTCTATATCCCCGTTTATCTCTTCACTATCGGTCTGTCCCTGAACCAAATTTGTCTCTTTGTTGCAGCAACCGGCGTGGGGTATTGCTTTGCTCTTTTCACTTGGGACAGAGTTTGTCGAAGAGTGCCTTTGCACCTTTTGATTGCTTGTTCTTTCTTGAGTGAATTTCTTCTCTTGTCTCTGTTCTTCCTTGAAAAAGATATTTCGTTTGTTCTTTTAACCGGATTCGTTAATGGCATATTTAATTGTAACTTTTGGACAATACAGAGATTGCTTTTTGTGAGGTTGATCAGCCCGACAAATTCAGGGAGAAATTTTGGAAATTATCAGATTTTTGTTCTAATCGTTTTGAAAGCAGGGATACTTATTGGCGGATTCTTGCTGGAACAAGCAGGATATATGGCCCTCTACCTCTCTTCCGGGGCAATTGTTCTGCTCTCGGCAGCTTTTTTTTCAGCTCGAGTCATGGACGCTCACATCGATGATGCGCTCAAACTGTCAAAACCTGTCGGCTTGTTATCAATCCTGCAATGTAAAAACAATTTTCGTTCTCGATCTGTGTTTGTAGTCGATGGGGTGTTTTTATATCTTGAGAGTTATTTCTGGGTGATTTCCCTGTTCTTCATCGTTCGTGAAAGTTTTCTGAAATTAGGGCTGGTCGTTATCATCCTTGCAATGTTGTTTGGTTGTATATTTCTGTTTATTAAAAACAGAATCGATCGGTTGTCGGGACAAAAGGTGTATGTGACGGCGGTTGTTCTCTATTCTTTTTCCTGGGTGTTACGGGGATTTCTTGGTGGAAATCATGCTTCTCTGACCATGCTGTGGCTGCTGGCACTCATCACCTTGTGCACATCTTTGTTCAGGTTAAGTTTTAATAAGCGATTTTTTGACAATGCCAGACTGACTCTTGCCCATGAATACATCTTCAGAAAGAGCTATATCTCCCAGTTTTTCCTCGCCGTTTTTTTTGCCGGTTTGTCAGCTGTTTTGTGTATCCCAGGATCAGTCGTTGGCCAACTGTCAGGACTGTACTACTTTGCGGCTATGGCCTCATTTGTATATCTGCTCTATCGAACAAGTGATTGCAGTATATGAGGTGTAGCGACCCACAGTTCGGAGGTTATTCAGGATTTAGTGGTTTTCCGGTGAACGGTTCCCAATGATAAACGGCCCGGAGCCACTTCTCTGCGCCTCTTCACTCTTAGATGCCCGGCCTCACTATCAAAAACAAAAACCTAACTTGATTATTTCTCTAGCCCACAGTCTAATGTGAAAGGCATTCTAATTTTATTCTTACTTTTTATTAAATGAGGAGGAAATGATGAAGAGATACGCACGAATTGCAGTTGGCACCGGACTCGCTCTCTGCCTGTCGGCTCAGGCTCAGGCAGCCGGAAGTAGCTTCATGATGGATGACCACATGCTGCAGGAATTGAAAGGGATGATCCAACAGCAGCAGGCCCAGATTGACAAGCAGGCCGCAGAAATTGCTGCCCTTAAGCAACAAATTTCAGGAACCACTGAGATATTGGCCACCAAGGCGGACAAAGAGGAAGTCAAAGGACTCGACAAGATGGTTCCCTCCAGCCTGTCCAATGTTAATCTCAGCCTGTATGGTCAAATAAATCGGGCCGGCTTGTACGGCAACAACGGCGATAGCAGCAAATGGTATTTCGTTGACAACATCAATTCTCAAACAAGGTTAGGTGCCAACGCCTTAACGGACCTGGGCAATGCCTGGACTACCGGTGGACGGATCGAATTCGGCATCCTGTCTAACGCCTCGACGGATGTCAGCCAGCTTAATACCCACGATGCCACTTCGTCCAATTTCAATCTGCGCTGGGCCGAGGTCTTCTTCGCCAACGAAGGCGTGGGAAAACTGTCTCTGGGTAAGGGGGACAGCGCCTCGAACAACTCCTCCGAGGTTGATCTCTCCGGCACGGCGGTCGCCTCTTTCTCGGAGGTAGCGGATATGGGTGGTTCGATGCTCTTTTTTGACGGCACCAGCAATACCCTTTCCTCTATCAAAATCAAAGATGTTTTCAACAACTTCGACGGCTTGAGCCGAACCGATCGCCTCCGTTACGACACCCCATCGTTCAACGGTTTCTCGCTGGCCACATCCTATTCATCCGGTGATGCCTTCGACGGTGCACTACTCTACAACTGGAAATTCGGAGAAACTAAGGTCGCTGCCGCCTTTGCCGCAGCCAATCCCAATGATCTTAATGACAGTGCGAAAGTTCAATACAGCGGCTCAGCTTCGGTGCTCCTGCCGATGGGATTGAACGCCACCGTCGCCGGTGGTATTCGTGATTTAGATCAGTCCAACCGGGATAATCCGACTAACTGGTTTACAAAACTCGGGTACCAGGTCAACTTCTACGAAGCAGCCACCACCTCATTCTCTTTCGACTACGGCGAGACAGCGGATTTGAGGCAGGAAGGCGACACGGCAAAGACATGGGCCGTTGCCGCGGTGCATAACCTCACTGACTGGGGCACCGAGGTGTATCTGGCCTATCGCAACTATAAACTTGACAGCGACGCCAGTGATTTTGACGATATCCACACCTTCTGGGCAGGCGCCCGGGTAAAATTCTAATGTACAGGCTCGTCGCTTTATTGCGGGCAACTGCATTCCTCATCTGCCTGCTTCTTGCCGGGTGCGGCGGGGAGCCGTTTGCCTACCAACCCGATCATGAGCTGAAAGCGGGCCCGGGCCTGCTTTCGGGAAAGGATGGAAAATTCATCCTGCTGGGATCGCCCATGACCCAGGAAAAGAAAGCCGATGCAAAACAGGGAGAACAAAAACGAGAATAACCCAACAACCTCACCGAAGGCGACTGCCGCCGGTGAGGCTCTTCTCGTCCTTTTTGCTCTGGTAAACTTGAACAGCAGTAAGTCAACGATTCATGATTTCACCTCTGAAACAATCCAAAGTGACGTTTTGCGGTAAGCGTTCACCAGCACCGAATCTGTTTTGTCATCGGTCATTAAACGTACCATAGTACAGTTTAATGACCTCTTTCGCGCATCTCCGGCACTGGTGAATGCTTACAATTCGGGGGTTATTCAGGATTTGGCGGTTTTCCGGTGAACGGTTACGTTTTGCGCATAGAAGCTCCCTTCTGTAGGTTTTGACTTCTTCTATATTTCAGTTAGCAGTGAAATAATCTGTAAGGTTGAGCTCTTTGCAGCGACTTAATTCTATAAGTGCAATTGCTGATATTTTTTTGAAACACAGGGGAGTACTGGAGGAGATGGGGGGCCGGGTCTTTTAAAAAAAGAGAAGAGCTGGTCTGGGACGACACAGGCCTCATACTCCGTAACGTACATTTTTCCAAATACTTCAAAGCTGCCTGCGACGAGTCAGCGCATTTGGGGGCACATTGTCAACAACTGTACATACTGGATCAAATACGAGGAGAAAACAAATGAAAGAGAGTCGATCTTATCAAAAATATGCACTGAAATCCTGGCTGGTAATTGGATTCTTACTTTTCACGGTGCTTGGTTTCTCATCAGCAAGCGCCGCACCCTCCCCGGATTTGTGGTCCCGCTGGCAGGCGAATGTAGCAGATGATGTTAAGGTTGTTGATTATTCCCTCTGGAACAGGTTGCTGGAGAAGTATCTCGTTACCGGCCATCCGTCTGGGATCAACCGCTTCCGTTATGTTGATGTTGCATCAGCAGATCGGCGAACCTTTGCCGAGTTTCTCGCGTACCTGCAGCAGATTAAGGTTTCTTCCCTCAACCCAAATGAGCAAAAGGCATACTGGGTCAACCTCTACAATGCCCAGACCGTTAAAGTCATTCTCGACCATTATCCGGTAAAGAGCATCATGGACATCGACATCTCCCCCGGCTTGTTCAGCAGTGGTCCGTGGGACGCCAAATTGCTTACCATCGAGGGTGAAAAGGTCAGCCTGAATGACATCGAACATCGCATTCTGCGACCGATTTTCCAGGACAACCGGCTTCATTACGCCTTGAACTGCGCCAGTCTGGGCTGCCCCAACCTGCAGCCGGTAGCCTACACCGCAGCCAACACTGAAGAGTTGCTGGAGGCTGGTGCCAGAGCGTATATCAACAGTCCAAGGGGAGCGCGGATGGAAAAGGGTCGTCTGTATGTTTCAAGTATCTATAAATGGTTCCAGGTGGATTTTGGTGGCTCCAAAGCCGGTGTAATACAACATCTATTGCTCTATGCCGAAGGGGGACTGGCCGATGCGTTGAGGAACTACGACAATGGCCTTTACGATGATTATAATTGGAGTTTGAATCAAGAGTAGAGACCTGGGCACTCTGCTTGCCAGTGATAAGAAGTGGCAAGCAGAGTGCCGGCAAGCACAAGACAGCACCTTGGGAAGATATGCTGCAGGCAGGATGGAGACCTGCGGCAGAATTAGGCTCTACAGGTACCTCTTATTGCTATTGAACAAGCAGTAATCATTCACAATATTACCATAATCACCTGCCTCCCCGCTGGCACCTTCCTGAAAGTATTATGCTACTTTTTCACCAAAGGTGCCTTGGGAAATGAAAATGTATCTGTAAGGTTTTCTTTTTTGTTACGACATACTCAATAAGCAGTAGTAGCTACAGTTACTCAGGATCACTGAGAGCGTGGTTGAAAAGGAGCTGGTCGTGAAGGAAAAAGCCAACACAGGAGAGTTGTGATGCTCACTATAGATCAAGAACGTTTAGACTGTTTTATGAGAGGGCTCAAACGCCGCAACCCCAGCCAGCCTGAATTTGCCCAGGCTGTTTATGAAGTTGCTGTATCTGGACTGGAAATGACCCAAAACAGCATGCAGATGCCCTGGTGTCTTGTGGAAATAGATGAGCGAGTTGCTCTCAGAATACGAGGGAGAAATAAACAATGAGCAAGAAAAATTATGATGATGAACAGGTGACTTTGCAAGGTACGGACCTCGATGCGTTGAGGCGTTCATTCCGGGCAATTGTAGATATTGCTGATCGACAATATGGCTTTCCAGCAAAAACCTATGAGAGTTGTTTTGTCGGCAGTGAAGCGGTTGGCAAACTGATTGAACAGGGGTTGGCCGCAGATGAAGATGATGCCGTTCGTCTCGGCAATGTCATGCTGCATGGTGGCATATTTCATCATGTCCAGCGTGCCCATGCCTTTAAAAATGAGTTTCTTTTTTACCGCTTTGCCTCCGACGAAGATCATGGTGGCCTGCCGGATGAAGTCGCGGATGGGAGTGCTGTCAAATGGTCCGACTTTCTTGGCTCCCTCACCTCGATGAAAGGTACAGATCGTTGCCTGCAGCCATCGTTGCCGGAACCTGATGCTGAACTGGGAAACATGGATCAGATTGATCTTGAGGCCATCGGCGTCTCTCCCCTCGACGAGCATAACGCCAAACTCCTCGATAATGTCCATCCCAAAAAATGGCTGGATCCGGAACCGAAATCCTCCTACAATCTGGTGGTGATAGGAGCGGGAGCAGGGGGGCTGGTGTCGGCTGCCGGGGCGGCTGGCGTTGGCGCCCGTGTGGCCCTTATTGAGTCGCATCTTCTTGGCGGCGACTGCCTCAATGTCGGCTGTGTGCCGTCAAAGGCCTTGCTGCGCTGTGCGAAGGCGGTCGCTGCTGTACGTGATGCCGGACAGTTTGGCGTAAAAATTGAAGGCGAGATCTCCGTTGATTTTGGCTATGTGATGGAGCGTATGCGCCGCTTGCGGGCGCAGATCTCGCCGGTAGATTCGGCAAAGAGATATTCGGATCAACTCGGTGTTGACATCTTTATGGGCAGGGGCGTTTTTACCGGAAAAAAAAGTATTGAGGTAAACGGCAAAACACTCAATTTTGCTAAAGCTGTGATTGCCACCGGCGGGACTGCTGCCATTCCTAATATTCCAGGCCTGGCTGATGTTCCCTTTCTCACGAATAACTCGGTGTTCAATCTGACGGAATTGCCGAAGCGTTTTGGCGTTATCGGCGCAGGGCCTATAGGACTTGAGCTGGCCCAGGCCTTTCAACGGCTGGGTTCCCAGGTGACGGTCTTTTCACGTAATGAGCAGATCATGGCCAAGGAAGATCCAGAGGCCGTGCAAATAGTAAAAGAGTCGATGCAGAAAGACGGCGTGTCTTTTGCCTTTAACTCCAGTTACAAACGCATCGAAAGGCAGGGTGAAAAAGAGCCGATACGTGTTGTCCTGGAGGAAGACGGCTCGGAAAAAGTCCTCGAATTTGACGCCCTGCTGATAGCCACCGGCCGAAAACCTAGCGTTACTGGATTGGGGTTAGAAAAAGCCGGAGTGGAATTTGATGTCCGGAAGGGTGTGGTGGTAAACGACAGGCTGCAGACCACAAATCCCGATATTTTTGCCGTCGGGGATGTGGCCAGTAGATATCAGTTTACCCATATGGCCGATTTTATGGCCCGTCTGGTCATCAAAAACGCCCTGTTCTTTGGTCGCGACAAGGTCTCGGAGCTGCTGGTTCCCTGGGCAACCTATACCGATCCGGAAGTCGCCCATGTCGGGCTTTATGAGAAAGATCTCAAGGAACGCAATATTCCTTTTACCACCTTTAAACGTGAGTTCAGTGATGTGGACAGAGGTATTGTCGATGGAGTCGCCTCCGGCTATGTCAAAATCCATGTAGTTAAAGGAAAGGATCAGATCCTGGGTGCAACTATCGTCGGCAGCCATGCCGGTGACATGATCAGTGAAATCACCGTGGCGATGCAGGGCGAAATGGGGCTTGGCCAACTTGCCGGGGTGATTCATCCCTATCCAACAGCTGCTGAAGCTATTCGGCAATGTGGTGACGCGTATAACCGTGAACGTCTTACTCCGACCGTTAAAGGTATTTTTCATAATCTCATGGCCTTGAGACGGTAATTTTCCTGAAAAAACAGAGAGCTTTGTAGGGGGGAGGTACATTATGAAAATGACAGCAGAACACCAACGACTTCAAGATCATCTGGACCAAAAGGCCAATTGGAAAAAGTGGGGACCGTACCTCAGTGAGCGTTCCTGGGGCACTGTAAGGGAGGATTACAGCCCCTATGGCAGCGCCTGGGATTATTTCCCACACGATCTTGCCCGCAGCAAAGCCTACCGCTGGGGAGAAGACGGTATTGCCGGTATTTCTGATCGTCAACAATATATCTGCTTTGCCCTGTCGCTGTGGAATCATAACGATCCTATTTTAAAAGAGCGCATGTTTGGTCTTGCCGGCCCTGAAGGCAATCACGGCGAGGATGTCAAGGAGTACTACTATTATCTTGACGCCACGCCGACGCACAGCTATTTGAAAATGCTTTACAAATACCCACAGGCTGCATTTCCATACGCTGATCTGGTGGCTGAGAACCGGCGTCGGGGATTCAACGATTTTGAGTATGAGTTGCTGGACACTGGCGTCTTTGACGACCAGCGCTATTTCGATGTGTTTGTGGAATATGCCAAGGCAGATACCGACGACATCTTGATCCGGATAACGGCCCATAACCGCGGACCCGAAGAGGCGCTATTGGACATGCTCCCCACGATCTGGTTTCGCAACACCTGGAGTTGGGGTTATGATGCCGGGCCGATGGGCGATGTTCCGAGCCGCCCCGTGCTGAAAAAGATTGGCGGCTTAAAAGGTGGCGCTGCCGTGCACCTTTCTCACCCGGCTGCCGGCGATTATTTTCTCTACGCCGACCAGTTGACTGAAGATAATCAACCCCAGCTGTTGTTCACTGAAAACGAAACCAATACAGAGCGGCTTTCCGGCCAACCCAACACGAGTACCTATGTTAAAGATGGCTTGCATCGTCATGTGATTGATAGCGAACAAAACGCCGTGAATCCTGGTGATGAAGGCACAAAAGCTGCCGCCTGGTATAGCTGTCAGGTTCCCGCTCAAGGGTCATGTACCCTGCGGCTGCGGCTTGCCAATTCTGCATTGGCGAGTCCCTTTGAAAATTTTAATTCTTGTTTTGACCGACGCGTGGCCGAGGCTGATGCCTTTTATGGGGCCATCCAACGTGACGTCGGTCCCGAGCAAACAGCGATCCAGCGTCAAGCGCTGGCCGGCATGATCTGGAGCAAGCAATTTTATTATTATAATGTGGAGCAGTGGCTGCATGGTGACCCGGAACAGACGGATCTGCCCGCGTCCCGAACAAGCGGACGAAATCACGACTGGGAACATTTGAATAATTTCGATATCGTTTCCATGCCTGACAAGTGGGAATATCCCTGGTATGCCGCCTGGGATCTGGCCTTTCACGCCATCCCGCTGGCACTGGTGGATGCTGGATTTGCCAAACGCCAGCTTGATCTGATGGGCCGTGAATGGTACATGCATCCTAACGGGGCACTGCCTGCCTATGAGTGGAAGTTTGGTGATGTCAATCCACCAGTACATGCCTGGGGGGCATGGCGGGTGTACAAAATTGACGCGAAACAGCAGGGGCGGGCGGATACACATTTTTTGGAAGGAATATTTCACAAGCTGTTGATGAATTTTACCTGGTGGGTGAATAAAAAAGATGACGATGGCCGCAATGTTTTCCAGGGCGGATTTCTCGGGCTGGATAACATCAGCATCTTCGATCGCAGTGCTCCGCTGCCAACCGGTGGACACATCGATCAATCCGACGGGACGGCCTGGATGGGTTTTTACAGTCTGATACTTCTAAAAATCTCCCTTGAACTGGCTACGACCGATCCCGTTTATCAGGATACAGCCAGTAAATTTTTTGAGCACTTCCTGCGTATTGCCCAGGCCATGGCTGGTGGTTACCGAGGAGGTGTGAGCCTGTGGGATGAAAAAGACGGCTTCTTTTACGACACCCTGCATATGCCGGATGGTAGTATGATTCCCCTCAAGGTTCGTTCCCTGGTGGGCTTAATGCCCCTGCTGGCCGTTGAGACGCTTGAGCATGATCTGGTCGAAAGTCTGCCGGTCTTTAAAAGGAGAATGAACTGGTTTTTTGAAAATCGGGTGTATCTCCGTGATCAGGGCCATGTCGCTTGTGTTAAATCGCCGGGAAAAAATTCGCGGCGACTGTTGTCGATCATTAACCGAGAGCGGTTGGTGCGCGTGTTACAGCCCATGCTGGATGAAAAGGAATTTCTGTCTCCCTACGGAATCCGTTCGATTTCCAGATTACACCTCGAGCAACCCTACACCTTCCGGGTTGATGGCCAGTCCCATACCATTGACTACCAGCCGGCTGAATCGGTGAGCGGGTTGTTTGGCGGCAATTCCAACTGGCGCGGGCCGGTTTGGTTTCCCATCAACTATTTGTTGATCGAATCCCTGCAGAAATATCACCACTTCTATGGGGATTCTTTAAAGGTGGAATGTCCCACTGGCTCAGGAAAAATGATGGATCTCGGCGAGGTTGCAACCGAACTGTCCCGGCGCTTGATCAAACTATTCCAGCGCGATGGCAAAGGCGAGCGACCAATTTACGGCGGAAATCGACTGTTCCAGGATGATCCGCACTGGCGGGAGTATGTCTTATTTAACGAATACTTTCATGGTGACAACGGCGCTGGACTGGGCGCCGGCCATCAGACCGGCTGGACGGGACTGGTAGCCAAGTTGATTCAGCAGTCGGGTGGATTGCACAAGGAGACAAAATTATGAATATGGATACCTTCCCAAATATTGAGCTGCCGAATTGTCAGGCGATAAAGCTTCTCAAGGGGCAGAAAGCCTTGGTTACCGGCGGGAGTTCGGGGATCGGTAAAGCTGTGGCAATTGCCTTGGCTGGGGCCGGGGCAGACGTGGTGGTCAATTACGCGCATGGAGAAGACCAGGCAAAAGAGGTGGTCGCCGAGATTGAAAAGAACGGCGGTCGCGCCTATGCCCACGGAGCCGATGTTTCCCAGGAAGATCAGGTTGTGGCAATGTTTGACAAGATGAAAGCTGAGCTGGGTACAATTGACATTTTAATCAATAACGCCGGACTGCAACAGGATGCCCCTCTCACTGAGATGACCCTGGCCCAATGGAATCTGGTCATAAATGTCAACCTGACGGGACAGTTTCTCTGCGCCCGTGAAGCGGTGCGCGAATTCAAGCGACGCGGGGTGGTAGCGGAAATCTCCTGCGCGGCCGGCAAGATCATCTGCATGAGTTCGGTGCATGAAGTCATTCCATGGGCTGGCCATGTGAACTATGCCGCTAGTAAGGGCGGTGTCATGCTCATGATGAAATCCATCGCCCAGGAGGTGGCGCCATTTCGCATACGGGTCAACAGCATAGCCCCTGGTGCCATTCGTACTCCGATCAACACTGACGCCTGGCAGACCCCCGAAGCTTATGATGCACTGATGAAACTCGTGCCTTACCGGCGTATAGGTGAACCTGAAGATATTGGTCGGGCCGCGGTCTGGCTGGCATCGGATCAAGCTGATTATATCAACGGTATCAGTTTGTTTGTCGACGGCGGCATGACCTTATACCCAGGATTTGCAACCGGTGGCTAACCAAGAGAAATAATGCTATAGAGAAGGGGAAACATGTCTATTCATCTGGATCGAACCGTAACGCAGAATTTTGACGAGGCGATTGGCCGCGAGTGGCTGGAAACCAATGGTATCGGTGGTTGGGCCGGTTCCACCATCAGCAATGCCCATACCCGGCGCTACCATGGCTTGCTGGTTGCCGCGACGCATCCCCCTGTTGGGCGAATGGTACTTCTTTCCAAACTGGAGGAAACCCTGGTGCGCGATGCTACACGCATCGAGCTTGGCACAAATGTTTACCCAGATTCTGTTCATCCCCAGGGATATCGATATCTTACCGATTTCACCCAGGATCTTTTTCCAATATTCACTTATGAGGCAGGCAGCATTATTCTGCAAAAAAGGGTGGTTGCGATCCATGGGGAGAATACCACAGTCATTCAATACCGAGTCCTCGAAGCGCCGGGGGACTTTCAGCTGGAGCTGCGTCCTTTCGTGGCCGGTCGCGATTATCACAACCTGACACAAGCTAACGCCAACATTAACCGGGATGCACAGCTTAGAGACAATGTCTGGTCATACCAGCCCTATGCGCAGGTGCCGACCTTGTATATGCTTGTGCCGGGGGCAAGCTTTGAGGCGGGAGCCGATTGGTACTACAGTTTTGAGTATTTGCTCGAAAAAGAGAGAGGCCTGGACTTTCACGAAGATCTTTTTACCCCGGGAATCTTTACCGTATCGCTTACAGCCGGTGCCCAATTGACTCTCATAGTTTCAACAGAAAATCCGATCGGTCGAAATGCAGATAACCTGTTGGCAGGAGAAAACGCACGCCGAAAAAATCTCCTCACTGTACTGCCGATAGCGGATGATCTGACCCAGGTATTGAGCCTAGCCGCCGACCAGTTTGTGGTCCGGCGCGGCGCTGATCTAAAAACTATCATCGCCGGTTATCATTGGTTCACCGATTGGGGCCGCGATACCATGATTGCTCTGCCAGGGTTGACCCTGGTCACCAGGCGATATGACGATGCGAAAAAGATCCTCCAGGCCTTCGCCGACAATATTGATCAAGGCATGCTGCCCAATCGTTTTCCCGATGTCGGCGAACAGCCGGAGTACAACACGGTGGATGCAACCTTATGGTTTTTTGTGGCGGCCTATAAATACTCCCTTTACAGCCAGGATAAGGTTTTCTTAAAAGAAACGCTTCTGCCGGCAATGGCCGACATACTGGACTGGCACCAGCGCGGCACGCGCTTCGGTATCCACATGGAGAGTGATGGTCTGCTGGCGGCAGGAGAACCAGATGTTCAGCTTACCTGGATGGATGCCAAGATTGGTGACTGGGTGGTTACTCCGCGGAGCGGCAAGGCCGTGGAAATTAATGCCCTCTGGTACAACGCCCTGGCCATCTATGCCCGGTTGCTGCAGACCGTCGGTCGCAAAAAAAAGACCTCCAAGATATACCAGACACTGGCTGAAAAGGTCATGAAGCGCTTTTCGCAAATATTTTGGAATCCGGAAGGCGGGTATCTTTTCGACGTGGTCGACGGTGAACACAGGGATGGTGCTATCCGCCCGAATCAGATTCTGGCTCTCAGTTTGCCCTTTCCTTTACTGGGTCGCAATCGAGCAAGGCAGGTGCTGCAAACCATAGAAAATCATTTGCTGACTCCTGTTGGTTTACGAAGTCTTTCTCCCCAGGATCCGGATTATCATCCCACATATCAGGGCAATCCTTTTTTGCGTGACTCAGCCTACCATCAGGGTACGGTGTGGGCCTGGCTCCTTGGCCCTTATCTTACCGCTCTGGTGCGGGTGCGGGGGAAGACCGGTCAGAAACAAGGATTGAAATTGCTGCAAGCTGTCAGAAATCATCTGTCCGAGGCTGGCATCGGCCAGATATCAGAGATCTTCGATGGTGACGCTCCCCACACGCCACGCGGTTGCATTGCCCAGGCCTGGAGTGTGGCCGAGATTGGCCGGGCGTATATGGAAGATCTGCTGAATGAAGGTCCCCGTGAGACAATTCCGCCATTAACAAAGACGTAAGCGTTCACCAGCATCGAATCTGTTTTGCCATTGGCCATTAAACGTACCAATACTCTCTCACGACATTTCTAAAACCAGAATTCCGGGTACTTCCGGTTCTTTGGTATATTGTTAATGAGCAGGGCAATAATGAGCATGACAATCGCCCCCAAGGCGGTCGGCATCAGTACATAGAAGTAGCCGAGATTGTGGACGCTTTCACCGCCGATGACCGCGATCAGTGCGGTAGCACCACCAGGAGGATGCAGGGTTCCGGTGAGGTGCATTACAGCAATCGAGGTGGAAACGGCAATGGCTGCTGCCAGCCAGGGTTGACCTCCCAGCAACTTGAAGGCTGTCACCCCGATAAGAGCCGAAAGGACATGGCCTCCGAGCAGATTTCTCGGCTGGGCCAGAGGGCTGCGAATAGCGCCGTAGATGAGCACTGCCGAGGCACCGAACGAGCCGATTATCAGCATCAAGCCGGTCTGATCGAGTATAGTATAGTGGATCAGAGAAACGACAGCCAGGCCGCTAAAACTGCCGATCCAGGACCAGAAGACTTCTGTCGGGCCAACTCGTGGCGGACTCTGCCCACCGCCCTTCATTTTCTGCAGGTAGTTCATGAGTTCGCCCTCCCACGTAAGTCGTGATAAGAATGCGCCAGATCGGTACGGGTGACGATGCCGACCGGTCGTCCATCAGCATCAATAATCGGCAGACGGTTGATCTGCCGCTTGGCAAAGAGTGTGGAAATGGTGCCAATGGTCATTTCCAAACCGGCAGTTATCGGCGGCCTGGTCATGATATCGCCTACAGTCCTATTGCGTAAATTGCCGATCATACAACCCTTGCTGTTCAGGCAATGGGTGGCTATCTGCATAAAGGACGGGGTTGCCCCAAAGCCCATCTCTTTTAAGAAATCTTTTTCGGAAACAACGCCGACCACCCGTCCATCCCGGTCGACAACCGGGCCACCTGATATTTGTTTTTCGGCAAGCAGGTAGGCGGCGTCGACAAGGGACATTTCCTGCTCCACGAACAACACCGGTTTGCTCATGATTTTGCCGGCGGTCAAGCTGTCGAGGAGCCTGCTGATAGCCAGAGAATAGGCGGTCTGATACACTTCCTTGAAGTCGCCCGGGGTGATGTCGATATAGCCTGCGATACGTTTCATCGCCTCGACTACATCCTGCTCGGAAATATCCACAGGAATAAATTCTCCACCAGATGTTTCTTTCATATATTTTTCCTCCTGTTATGATGCCCGGATAGAGTCGTATCCAGGATACTGCCGATTATCCTCTTTCGCTTATGCCGGTTTTAATAGTACCGTGCTCTGCAATTATAACAATATTTTGTACCAGGTAATTGACTTGTGTCATATAATTGCAGATTATCTGACTCTCCATCATTTCGTGCAGTTATCCCCGTATGTTAATGATCACTTTATAAGTAACTGGAGAACAGCTCATGCCTATCCCCGGAAATCTCTTGACGACGGCAATGGCCGTAATGCCGCAGACAGATGTACAGCAGGCGCTTGATCTCGCACTCTCGCTGGATGTTCCCTTCTGGCCGCAACTGCCAAACTTCAGTTATTACGAAGATATGTATGTCCAGGCAGCCGAGCATTTTCCAGGCATCGTGCTGGACGTAGAAAAAAAGACGCTGGATTTTTCGATGACCAAATTTATTGATGAGTTTGAAGAAGCCATGGGCCGGTTCGACGATCCGGCCTACTTTGATATCAGCGAACAATATTCCGTCGTCTATCACGACTTTTTAAAAAGAGATCTTGCCGACCGGCCGGCTATTCGTGGCCAGTTGGAAGGTCCCATTAGTTTTGGTTTCAATGTTCTTGATCAGGACGAACGACCTATCCTCTTTGACGATACCATCAGGCCCTTTTTGATGGAATTTATGGCCAAGAGAATAAATATCCAACTCAGCAGATTAAAAGAGCGCAATGCCAATGCCTTCATGTTCATAGACGAACCGGGACTGCAATTTATATTTTCAGCGATGTCCGGTTACGGGGAACAGAAAGCTAAAACCGATCTGGATAATTTCTTCGCCATGATTGACGGCCCCCGGGGCATTCATCTTTGCGGCAATCCTGATTGGGATTTCCTCCTTAATCTGGATATGGATGTTTTGTCGCTGGATATCTATACCAACGCAGAAATATTTGCCGCCTGCGCCGGCTCGATCAAGAAATTTCTTAACCGTGGCGGGGTGCTGGTCTGGGGTATTGTACCGACCGGTTATGAAATATTTGCCAAGGAAAGCCTCGGTTTTCTCATTATGAAACTGGAAGGTATCTGGCAGCACTTAGGCAAAAAAGGGGTGGATATGGAACAAATAATCGCCCAAAGTATGCTGTCCCCGGCGACATGCTGCCTGGTCAATCCCGACAAGGGGAAAACTGTCGAAAATGCCTTTTCGATGGTCAACCACCTGTCAGTGATGCTCCGGGAGAAATACAAAATTCTATAAAATATCTCCCCCCATTGCCTGATACAATGCTGCGCTGTCGACAAGGCGTCGTGCCTGGGCCTCGATCAGGTTGATCCGGGTCTGCTGCAACTGCTGTTGGGCGATGAGCAGCTGAACATAACTGGCGGCACCCAGTTCGTACCGACGTTGCACGGAGTCAAATGATCTTTGGGCGGCACCTTCGGCGGCAGTCAGTGCCGCCAGCCTCTGGGCGTCGTTTTCCAGGGCCCTGAGTACATCGGCCACATTGCGCAGAGATTCGAGGACGACATCCTGGTAATTCGCCGCCGCTGCATCGAATCCGGCTAAAGCCGCACGTTTTTCTGCCGGTAAGCCGGGCCTGAACAAAGGTTGGGTCATTTGCCCGACCAGACTCCAAACCGTTGAACTGCCGCTAAACAAGGTGTCAGTAGTGAGGGCCAGTAATCCAAGGTCGGCACTGAGATTGACTTGCGGATAGAGCTTGGCGATTGCCACGCCGTATTCGGCATTAGCCACGTGCAGCAAGGCTTCGGCGGCCTGAATGTCCGGGCGGCTGCGCACCAGCTCAGAGGGGATGATGAGCGGTAGATCCGTCGGCAGGGTGAAATCTGCCAAGGTAAAAGTCGGCAAACCTCCCGTGCCCGGTGCCCGTCCGGCGAGTACGGCAAGAAGATGTTCGTTTTGCTGCAGTTGTGTATACAAGAGTGGGATGGTGGCGCGAGTCTGTTCCACTGGAGTTTGCAGGGCGTCCATTTCATCGGCAGCCGCCTGGCCGAGACGCACTCTTTCTTTGGTCAGTTCCAGCTGCTCCTCCTGCATGTGGAGGATGTCCTTGGTAGCCTCTATTTGTCCGTAAATACTGGCCTGGGTGACGGCAGTGGTGACGATACCTGCCACCAGGGTCGACCGGGCACCCGCGAGCTGATAGCGCTGATAATCGATGCGAGCGGCCAGTGCTTCCAGGGTGCGCCGATTGCCGCCGGCCAGATCAAGGGTGTAATTTATGCCCACACCAGTGTTGTAAAGACTGAATTCCCGGGCGTCGCTGGTCAGACCCGAGGAGCTGGGGCTGAATCGTTGTCGCTGCGCGCCGAGGTTGGCATCAACCTGAGGATAAAGGCTTGAGCCGGCCCGTGCGGCGTAAAGCTCCTGTGTCTGGCGCAGAGTTGCTTGTGCCCGCGCCAGGGTGGGACTGGCCTGCAGTGCGTCTAACACCAGTCCATTGAGCCTTACTGAACCAAGTTCATGCCACCATTGCCGGTTGATCGGGTTACCCTCGGTGAAACGCTGTGCCTCCCCCAGGAATGTTTGCGCACTGGCAGTCTTTGCCGGTAACGGCGTTGAGGTGTAGGATGCCACATTGGGTTGTGCCGGGCTGGTGAAATCAGGACCGACCGTGCATCCTGTCAGCAGGCCAATCACGACGACTACGGCAATAAGAGTATAAATATCTGCGTGCTTCATCGGTGTCTCACGGTATGTAGAGATTTTCATGCAAAGTCTCGCCCTTCACCGGCTTCCTCGTAGGTCACCCCGTCGCGGATATGATAGATTCGCTTAAAGGTCGGAATGATCTTTTCGTCATGCGTGACGACAATAATTGCAGTTTCAAATTTGCGCGCCATGTCGTTCAGCAGTCGAATCACCGCCAGGGCCCGTTCGCTGTCGAGTGGCGCAGTGGGTTCATCGGCAAGAATCACCGGTGGTCGATTGACCAGTCCCCTGGCAATGGCCACCCGCTGCTGCTCGCCACCGGAAAGCTGTGATGGCATGGCCTTTGCGCGCGACTCCACATCAAGCGATCTGAGCAGCTCTATTGCCCGCTTCCGCGCTTCACTGTTTTTTACACCAGCCAGCATGGGCAATAACGCAACATTATCAGTTACATCAAGAAAGGGAATGAGGTAAGGCGCCTGGAAGACAAAACCGATTTTATCGCGGCGCAGGGCGCGCAAATCACGCACCTTCCAGCCGTTATCATAAATTGTCTCGTCGCCGAGAATCATCTTTCCGGCGGTTGGCTCGATCACCGCCCCCAAACACTTGAGCAAGGTGCTTTTCCCGGACCCGGAAGGGCCTACCAGGCCGACCACCTCGCCCGGGGCTACCTGCATGTCTACATCTTTTAAGGCATCGACTGCAGTATCTCCCTTGCCATAGCGTTTTTTTAATCCTTCGATATGAATACCTTTGCCAGCCATATCAACCTCCAATGGCCTCGGCCGGATCGACCTTGAGGGCAGCACGAATGGCGATAAGGCTCGCGAGTATGCATATCAATACTACTGCCGCAAATCCCAGTACCGAGTCGAGCGGCTGAAGCAGCACATGTTTAGGAAAGATCGGCGCCATCAGCAAGGTGGCGGAGATCTTACCCACGACAAAGCCTATAATTCCAAGGGCAATGGCCTGCTGCATGATCAGGCCGGCAATGGTGCGATTTTTGGTGCCGATCAGTTTTAATACAGCGATTTCACGGATCTTTCCCAGTGTCAGGGTGTAGATGATAAAAGCAACAATGGCTGCACTGACAGCGGAAAGGATAACCAGAAACATACCGATTTGTTTGGCCGAGGTGGCGATTAACTTGCCGATGAGGATTTCCTCCATCTGGTCCCGCGTGTAGACTGTCAGGCGCTTCCAGCGGCGGATCGAATCTGCCACGTCGTCCGCGTTGTAACCCGCTTCAAGCTGCACCAGAACCGCGTTGACATAAGAATTGACACTTTGCGAAGCAATGACGGAATCGAGCAAGCCCGGGACCTGCGGTCTATTAAAAGCTGGATTCTCAGCGGTGCGGCGGCGCTGTTGCCGGATGGCGTCGTTGTCTTTTAAAAATTGGGCTTCCTGGGCATCTTTCAGCGGAATGAATATCATTGGATCGCCACTGGAAGAGACCATTCGCCGGGTCAGGCCGACCACCGTGTAATGATTGCGGCGAATCTTGAGTTTATCGCCGAGCTTGAAGTGGGTGGCGATATCTGCCACTGCCTCATAGTGGCCACGGGTGATCTGTCGTCCGGCGACAAGATATGGCGGCCAGCCGGGGGTCCCCGGCGCGCCGGCAGTGACGCCGGTGACCAGCGTGCGTACATCGCGCTCCCCCTGGCGCACCTGCATGGTGAGGTAGGTGACGTTGGCCGTTTGTGCGACCCCCGGCATGCTGCGGATAGCCCGCCAGGCATCGTCATAGACGCTCGACGGTTCGGCATAAGGGCCGAGGGTATCCTTTTGTACTACCCAGAGATCTGCCCCGCTGTTATCAAGCAATGCCTTGCCGTCATCTACCATGCCGCGATAGATGCCCGCCATGGACAACGTCACCCCGATCAGCAGACCCAGGCCCATACCGGTAAAGACGAACTTACCCCAGGCATGCATGATGTCACGACCCGCCAGACTTATCATGGTGCTACTCCGGAAATATGTTTGACAACGTTGACACTGCTGTGCGCAGTTAATGCCTTAGCGCTATAGACTATAATCTCGTCACCGACTGTGAGGCCGTCCTTCACCTGGACATGACCGTCCAGGTCGGCAGCACCCAGAGTGATCAGAGTGAAGTGCGGTTGGTCATTCATGATCCGCCAGACGCCCATTTTGCCATCCATGCGCTGGATGGCTGCATTGGGGATAGCAGGTCCCGGAGGCAGTGCCGACAGGGCAACAGTGACCTCGGCCAGTTCGCCGATAGGCGGCAACGGTTTGGGGATTAAATCAAATTGCACCTTGGCGAGCATTTCTTCGGTCACGGCGTCAGCCAACGGCTCCACCCGCAGTACGCGACCTGGCAATTCGTCAGGTTGGCTGCGCAGGACAATGTGTGCAGGCAGGCTGGCGGCCAAGCCGCGCGCATGGATTTGATCGAAACGCACATTCACCCAAAGATTCTCCGGATCAATCAGCTCCACGACCGCCTGGCCGGCAACAACTGTGGTTCCCGGGTCTGCGTTGCGCGCAGTTACCAGACCGGCTACGGGGGCGACAAGGTTCAAGTTTCGCAGTTGTGCCTGTAATGCTGCACCTTCTGCTCGAACTCGAACAGCTTCCTCACGGGCAGCTTTTAGGCCCGCCTCAGCGATCAGATGCTCCTGTTTTTTGGTGGCAAGAATCTCCACACTGGTTGATCGTGCTGCCAGTAATTTTTCATAGCGTTGTGCCTGGGATTTGGCAAAAACCTGACGTGCCCGGGACTCTGTCAACTGTGCCTCGGAACGTTGGATCGCTCCATCCTGCGCTCGTATTTTTTCGTTGAGATCAACCGGATCCATTGCACCGAGAATCTGCCCTGCTTCAACGCTATCGCCTACCTGCACTGTTAATTCCTTGATACGCCCGGCAAAGGTCGGACCAATTTTGTACGTGTACCTGGACTCGACGGTGCCTATACCAAAGAGGGCAGGGGAGATAGAGCGGTCCGCTACAGTAGCAACTGTTACGGGCACCGGGGCGAGTGGTCCTGAGCGAAGTGCCACATAAACAAAAAGAGCCAGAAGGGGCAACAGCACCACCAGCAGAGCCAGGGTACGACCCTGAACGGGTAAATATTTCATTGTGATCTCCTGATTCCACGACAATAGATGGTAAAAACCCGTGGTGCATATTCACGAATGTGACTCACGTTACCGGCTAAAAGTGACTGCATTACCAGCCCCTGGACCGTGCCTATGAATAAGATGGCGGCCCCTTCAGGGTCGAGGTCGGGATCGAGTTCGTTGATCGCCTTGCCTTCTTCAATCAGCCGGTGCAGTTGTTCGCTATATTGCTTGATGAGTTCCTGGACCATGTCTTTAGAGGATGTTTTTTCGGCACGCTGGAGCTCACCAAACAGCAGACGAGGAACTCCCGGGTGCTTGACGACAAACTCTATATGGGCCATAAACATTGCTTCAAGTGCAGCAAGAGGCGATGTTGCTCCCTGTCTCGCCTTGTCCAGTCTGGCGATCAGCTTTGTGGACACCCAGGTCATCACTGCCAGGAGTATCGCCGCCTTGTTGGGGAAATGTCGAAACAGGGCGCCCTGGGTCAGACCCATCCGGGCGGCAATAGCAGCTGTCGTGATATCAGTCGGATTCTGTTCTGCGGCCAGCCCGACCACAGCTGCAATTGTTACCTCACGACGCTCATCGGCCGAAAGATACTTACTACTGACGCTCATAAAACCTCCATTGAAGATAGTAATCGATTACTATCTTCAATGTAAAATGATTTATTATTTTGTCAAGAGGGTTCTTCTGAAAAAATGCATACGGTAAGGCTACCGGGGAAGGATAAAAACAAAAGACGGGATCGTGTGTACGATCCCGTCTTTTGTTTTACCACCTTGCAGCAAAGGCTGTTACTTCTTGCTGCGCATGGTTTTTGCCAGTTCTTTAATCTCACCCAGGTCTTTGGTCATCTCGTTCCAGCCATACCAGTAGGCATAGTCTGGATTGACATGAAAAAATGCCTGGTACGTGCGCATCCGGTGTTTCATATACATCTGGACCAGCACCTGATCGATATAGGAAAGTTTATCGAGATCCTTGTCCCAGTTTTCACCATTGGTGTGCATAAAGGTGAGGAGGAAAGGATAGTTGGCCGGGTATCCTGCCGGTTTTTCGATCAGGCCGTCGGTATAGAGGGCAGCGACAGTTTCAATCGCATCCGCCATGAGGCGATCCGCCTTGATCATGATTGCATCACCCATGTCAAGCTGTTCCTTGACATATTTTGCCGAGTGACACTGGCTACAGGTCTTCAACATTTTGTCTCGTTCTTTCTGCCACGACTCCTGATCGAGTTTAGCCATGCGTACTGCCTTGACTGCATCAAGAATTGGCGTGGGCTTGCCGGTAACCGGGTCCAGAACCCCCAGTGCCTTGAGGATGGTAACGCGGTCGGCTGCAGCCTGTGGATCGTCCGGCAGAGGCAGGCGAACCCCGAGAAATCCCCACGCTGTTTCATTGGCATGGTTGCCATCGGCCATATGACATGTCTGACAGCTCGGCGCTGCCGCCCCTTCAGGAAGGTCGCCATTTTTTTTGGCAAACCAGCGTTCCCCGTGTTTGGAGCTTGACCACATTTCCCACTGTGGATGATCATATCCCATATGACACTGCTGGCAGGCATAGGGATTTTGCGCCTCTTTCTTGGAAAATGCGTGACGGGTATGGCACTCGTCGCATGAGTTGTTCTGGTAACGATAGCCCTTGCTGGCGAGTTCTTTTTTCTGTTCTGCGGTTTTGATCCCCATATTGTGGCAACCGCCGCATCCTCTGCCGCCTTCAATCAACTCATCAGGAGCCATGTGCGTTGCCGGAATTGCATTCAGGCTGCTCCAGCCGAAATTATGCTTACCATGGGAAAATTGCTCGAACTTTTCTGCGTGGCACTCTTCACAGACTTTTTCATCGGGCAGGACTGCCAGTTTATAGTCCTCGGCGTTTTTATGGGCCTCCCCATGACAGACAGAACAGGAAATGTCATTATTGGCATGTTCGCTGACTTGCCAATCTTTGACCTGGCCAGGTGAAATTTTTTGGTGACACTCAATACAGGCATCTGCTGCATAAGCAACACCGGACAGAAGCAGCAGGGAAAACATCCCCGCCAGAAACCCCTTCATTATTTTCATCATCTGCCTCCTCTTTCTAAAAAATATTAGGCAACCCCCACCAATTGGGGGTTATAGGTAGCATGACAGTAAAAGCTGATAATGGTCGTTGTTGCGGATGTTGTTTTTGCACTGGTACAAATATATTTTCTTTTTATACCAGCGCTCGAAACATAATGAAAGTCAGAACTTTGGGTCGTTAGGAAAAATTGTCTCGATTTAATGAAAAGTTAATTTGTTGTCAGCCATCTGGCAGAAGCAACGTCTTGTGTTTAAAGTGGGGATATCGACAAAGGAGCATCGCTTGAAAAAGCTCCCCTGCATCAGGCGCAGTCGGGATGCTTAACAAAAATCTGCAAGGAGATGCCTTGCAGCCGGTGTTGTAAAACCGGAGGAAAGGTCTTTTTAGTACCTGGCAAATGAGGTTCTTGTTTTTTTGCAGGGAAATACGCTGTAAGGTGCTAACAGGATACATTGGCATGAGGCTTTCTTTTGACAGGCTGTTATCCCAACATATATAAAAAGAGCGAAACATTGAAACTGAACCTGGAACAACAACTGGAGCAACTTACTGAAAATGGCATCAGTTCACTTTTAAAAGGTGCCTTGCGAGGTATTGAAAAAGAGGGTTTGCGTGTTGACTCTTCAGGTGCGTTGTCGCAAAAACCACACCCTGCGGGGCTCGGTTCACCATTGACCAATAGTACTATTACTACTGATTTTTCTGAAGCTCTTGTCGAATTTGTCACTCCGGTTTTTACAGAAGCTGCGGCAGCGGTACGGTATCTTGAAAATCTGCATCGCTTTACCTATGGCCAGCTCGATGAAGAGCTTATCTGGGCAGGGAGTATGCCTTGCCGTATCCCGGATTCTGCAGCAATTCCCATCGCTCGGTTTGGCTCATCCAATATCGGCCGACTAAAACATGTATATCGGGTCGGCCTTGAACATCGTTACGGCAAGATGATGCAGGCTATTGCCGGTATTCATTATAATTTTTCGCTGCCTGATGACTTTTGGCGGGCATTGCAAGAGCAACAGAAAAATAGCGCGTCGCTGCACTCGTTTCGGTCGTCTTGTTATTTCAAAATGATTCGTAATTTCCGCCGCTATTCATGGCTGCTGCATTATCTCTTTGGTGCCTCACCGGCGTTTGATAGTACCTTTTTAAAAGGAAAAGCCCATACGCTGCCTTCCCTGCATGGCAGTACGCTCTACCTGCCTTATGCCACCTCGCTGCGCATGAGTGATCTTGGTTATTCAACTAAAGCACAATCTTCTCTAAGTATCTGCTTTAATCATCTGCATACGTATATCACCTCGCTTGATCAAGCTATTCATACAGCCTATCCACCCTATGAAAAAATAGGTGTCAAGGTCGATGGACAGTATCGCCAGCTCAACAGCAATGTTTTGCAGATTGAAAATGAATACTACAGTGACATTCGGCCGAAACGGGGCATACGTTCAGGCGAAAAACCTCTTCATGCCCTGCGTAAAAGCGGTGTCGAGTATCTGGAAGTTCGGCTTCTGGATATTAACCCTTTCGCACCGGCAGGCATTGACAACCGGCAGGCACTGTTCCTCGACACGTTTCTCATTAGCTGTCTGTTTATGAGCGATGCGACTCTTTCCCCGACTGAATGTCGGATGGTGACCGACAATCTGCAAAAAGTTCTGACCAGGGGGCGCGAACCAGGACTGTCGCTGGTAACTCCTCAGGGAGAGACGAGCCTGGTTGACACCGGCAAGGCTCTACTCAATGAGATACAAATGACCGGTAAATTGCTGGACCGGGTGTATCAAACCAATGACTACAGCGTATCGGTAGACGCGCAGATGTATAAACTGGAAGATCCGAACTTGACGCCATCCGCTCAGCTGCTTGCGGCTTTGCAGAAAACCGGTCTGGAGTATACCGAGTGGATGTTACAGAAAAGTCGGGAACATAAAAAAACCTGTTCGGGCTTAAGTGTCGATGCTGCAATTTTGCAAGACCTGGCTGGGAGGGCCGAAGAGTCACTCAGCAAGCAACAACAGCTTGAAGCGGGCGATACACTCAATTTTGATCAATTTCTTGCCGCATATCTGGCTTATTAATGGAGGAATACAGATGACAGATTCCAAACGTGTTATGAGCGAAAAACCCCTTAATGCTGAGACCCCTAAACGCTATTTAACCTCATGGATAACCGCCAATAAGTTCTTTTTCGACCGAAACCAGGGCGAAATACCGGAAATGGAAATTGAACTGTCAGACTGGAGACTTGCCATCGGTGGTAATGTGAATACCCCGCTGGTCATCGATTATGAGACTGTGTTGCATATGCCAAAGGCAATTGTCGCCAACACCCTCGAATGTTCGGGTAACAGTCGCTCCCTGCTTGCGCAAAAGGCCTCTGGTAACTCATGGACAATCGGCGGCGTAGGAAATGCTGTCTGGG
Source organism: uncultured Desulfopila sp. (assembly GCA_965363495.1). Lineage (GTDB taxonomy): Bacteria > Desulfobacterota > Desulfobulbia > Desulfobulbales > Desulfocapsaceae > Desulforhopalus_A. The sequence goes on along the minus strand of CBDTUM010000043.1, from coordinate 3,786 downwards.
GCGGGGTATGGTTAAAGGATCTTCTGCAGCAGGCAGGCGTTAAGGCAGATACCCATCACGTAGCCTTTGAAGGATTCGACAAACCGTTGGGCAAGGCTCAGATCAAGTTTGTCCGCAGTATTCCCCTGGCTAAGGCGTTGTCCACGACATTGCTTGCCTATGAAATGAACGGAGAACCTTTGCCGCTTGCACACGGTTTTCCCCTGCGGGCCCTGGCACTTGGTTGGACTGGAGCCAACTGCGTAAAATGGTTAAGTAAAATAACTCTTATGCGCGAGCCTTACGAAGGGTTTTTCATGGATAAGGTTTACCGGGTGTTTGATAAAGACCGTGATCCCAAAACCAGCAAAGCGGTAACCGGAATCAGTTTGAAATCGATCATCACCCAACCGGAAGGAGATGCTGTGTTTCCGGTCGGTGATATCACCATTCTTGGTGCCGCCTATGCCGGGGAATCGACCGTTGCCAAGGTCGAAATTTCAACAGATAAAGGTGCGACATGGCAGCCCGCGACTTTTATCGGACCACATGAACCTTTTGCCTGGCGGCAATGGCAGTATGTATATACGATTTCACAATCTGGGAGTTATACTGTTTTGTCCCGCGCCATAGACGGCGACGGGACAAAACAGCCAATGCAAGCCACGTGGAATCCCCTGGGGTACGGCAATAATGGGGTTACGGAGCATGGTGTAACATTTCGGGTCCAATAAGCCTATTGCTTATCCCGGTGCTCGTCCCAGACCACGGTGTCGCCCTGATTATTATTCTTTTTCAAAATCATCTTTGGCGGCACCGCAAATAGGGCATAGCCAGTCCTGCGGAACATCTTCCCAGGCTGTACCCGGTGCTACTCCGTTGTCGGGATCGCCTTTTGCCGGATCATAAACATAGCCACAAATTGTACATACCCATTTGTCCATTAATTTCTCCTCTTTTTAGTGTTTAATGGCGTCGTAAAAGTTCTTTATCTGTTTCGTTGTGCAATTTTTCTACTGAGCCATCTTTTGTAACTTTCTACGAGTGTAACGCACGCGAAAGTTTATTTATATCTAGTAGACTTGGGAAAATTTTAAAAGCTTGAGTTTGCTTGTTGCAAAAAAATCAGTTCTTCATCGGTCGATTTTCGACCAAGAATGGCATTTCTGTGCGGATAGCGACCAAATCTGTCGATTATTGTCTTATGTTTCAATTCCCATTCTAAACTGGATGGAACGCCGTGCCGGCGGTATATTTCTTCAGCAATCGTATGGATTTTTCTCGATTCGCTATGCATGTAGGGCAGGTAGAGAAATCCTCTTTCAACAGGCGTAAGCAGCGTATCCATACCAAGTGCGACAGCTTCCTGGGCGAGTACCAAAGCCATTTGGTCATTGGCAAAAGCCAATGGCGATTCCCTGAACATATTTCTTGAAAATTGATCCAGGACAACAATCTCTGCCAGTCTCCCCCGAGCATTTTCTCGCCAGGCAAAGAGTTCACAGTGGATTGCACTGGCGTGGATATCGGAAAATCTCTCAGTAAGACGTTGATCGAATTCGTCATTTTTTGCAAACCACTGTGATGGTGCGATCTCTTCAAACCAGAATTTCAGGACATCTTGATACATAGTATGAACCAGGGATGGGGTTTGACGGCCTATACGTTAGATGATGTCTGAATATAGGGGGAAATGATAATCATGCAATAAAAAACTCGCGCCATGCCAACCGGTATCCTGCTCTTTTTTCCTCACCTGTTTGATTAAGTCCTTCCAGGTCTTATAGTCTATTTGGCAGCGACACTAGATAACTAACCCCAGGTATATTCAATTTATTCAACGGGAGGCTCATTATGAAATTTGACAAAATTCTTCTTCCTTTTGATGGCTCCAGCCATTCCATAAATGCTGCTAAATATGCACTCGATCTGGCAAAAAAATATGGCTCTCACGTTACTATTGTCAATTGCTATGAATGGCGTGGCAATATGCCGGAAGTTCCGGAATTGTTGGTGAAAGATCTCCGGAACAACCTCAGGGATGAGGCCGCAGTTGTGTTAAAAAAGGCGGAGGGAATTTTCGAAGGACAAGATGTTCCATATAAAATCGAGACGCTTTCAGGCGCAGCCGGTTATGTATTGGCCACGCTTGCTAAATCGAAAGAATACGACTTGATAGTCATGGGTTCGCACGGCCATTCCGATATTACCGGTTTGTTTCTCGGCAGTGTTACCCATAAGGTACTCAATACCATTTACTGCCCGGTCCTTGTTGTTCCATAACAGGGGAAGAGGAGACCGAGGATTCTGTCAGAAAATAAATCACATACAGCTTTCAGCGAGGTAGGCAATGATGAAACACACTTTCCTTCTTTCCGTGGCGTTTATCCTTTTCTTTCTGCTTAACGCCTGCACCACTAAACAAGCCCAGCTGCCCATAGATACGACGAGTGCTGTTCCCGGAACGCAGGTCGCCAGGCAAGGCGAGACCTTGGCTTTAACGGGAACCGGTATAGCCGTTGGCCAAAAACTTCCGGATACAATCCTTGTCGATGCAGCAACAATGAAACCAGTCAACCTGAACGATTACCAGGGCAGCGTTTTATTTATCAGTATCGTACCATCGATCGACACCAAGGTTTGTGAAGCGCAAACCCATTATCTTGGGGAGCAGGGCGATACCCTGCCGGCAACCGTGAAACGGATCACGGTAAGCCGTGACACGCCATTCGCCCAGGCACGATTTGGCAAAGAAGCAAAACTGGAGGACATCCAATATCTTTCGGATTATAAGGAAGGTGCTTTCGGACGATCAATAGGTCTGCTGATAGATGGTTCGCGGTTGCTCGCGAGGTCAGTTATCCTTGTTGATGGGCAAGGAATTGTCCAATATATTCAGGTAGTCCCCGATATCAGCCACTTGCCGGATATGGAAGCAGCCTTTGCCAGGGCTGCCGACTTGGCCAATCAGTCGAGGTAGTAGGCGCAAGGCAAGACGGAGGTCGCCATGTTGCAGCGACGACCGCAACTATGGTTAGGCCTCCGCTGTGCAGACGAAAGCTGTTCCATCAGCTCTTTACTTGCCAGAGCCCCATCATCCGCCCTTCAGGGGCGGTAAAGAGACAGAATGACCCCATTTTCGGAACTTCCTGTTCCTCGATAAGAATCTTCCCTCCAGCGCTCACTATCCGTTGTCGATAGCCGGCGAGATCGTCAACATCGATGTGGAACTATTTATATACTATAAGTCGTGGAAGGTATTCTGATAATGGGTAAAGGTATTATTCTTGCCCTGCCGGTCAAAGAAAAGTGTGCCGGAGATGAATGCGTTGGACGATCAATTGGCTTGACGAGAATCTTTGCAATGATTAGCAGTTAGGGAATTGCCTCTGGTAGATGTATCCACAACGAATTGGAGATTATTATGAACATTCAGGTCAATGGAATCTTAGGCTTCATCATTCTTATTGCCGATATCTGGGCAATCGTGAACATTTTACAGAGTGGTGCGACCACGGGAATGAAAGTATTCTGGACGGTTGTCGTCCTGTTACTCCCGGTAATCGGTCTCATTGCCTGGTTTTTTCTGGGACCAAAATCCGTCAGATAGTTCTCTGCGAGCAAGACCCAACCCCCCTCGCGCAGAGCAGCCACTGAAGGAGCTTTCTGTAAAGTGACATATCACGCTATGGCCTGTACATGAAAACGAAAATCATCATCTTATGATTTTGCGGACCAGCCGGGAAGAATTGCCGGAACGAAACGATAAAGAAGATGTGCTGCAGCGATACCGGTTATTGCTGGCGG
>CBDTUM010000042.1:0-32390 GCA_965363495.1 uncultured Desulfopila sp. | reverse complement strand
CTGCCTGGCAGGCTGGATGAACTCCCAAAAGACAAATGTATCATCGCCTTCTGTTCCTCCATTTTTCGCGGTGCCGTCGCATACACCTATCTCCGTGCCAATGGTTTTGTCGAAGTGAAAGGTTTGACGGCTACCATGGAAGAGATGGTCGGTGCATTCAAACCTGGTCCTCTTGCCAAAATGCAGGTGTAGTGAGGATTTGCCATGAACTCTTCTCTACTCGTCATCACCGGCATGTCCTTTATTTTGAGCTTTATTTTCGCACTCGGTGGGGTCGGCTCAGCTCTGGTGCTGATCCCGACCATCACCTGGCTCGGTCTGCCTTTTGCTGAGGCGAGATCAATCGGTCTGTTTGTCAACGGCGTTAGCATGGTGGGGGCAACCTGGTCGAATATCAGACAAAAACGCCTCGATTTCCGTTTGGGGCTTCCGATCATTATTGCCTCCATCGTCCTCGCCCCGGTGGGTGCCTGGGTCGGTATGCATATCCCTACTACATACGTGATGTATGCCTTTGTCGCCTTTCTGAGCTTTTCCGGACTCATGATCCTGTTTTTCAACGGTTCGAAATTCAAGGATCAATACCGGGAAGACAGACCGGTTACCGGACCGATGCTTACCGGAGTCGGTTCGGGTTTCATCTCAGGCCTCCTCGGAGTGGGCGGTGGGGGACTGATCTCACCACTCATGATACTTCAGGGATTCAACCCTAAGAAGGTGGCTACAGTCACTGCCTTTGCCGTGCCCTTCTCCTCGTTTACGGCCTTTCTCGCCTATGCGACCATGGGATCAGTCAGCTGGAAGATCCTTTTTTTTGCTGGTACGGCCGCCTGGGCAGGTGGCTATCTTGGTACAATCGTTATGCAGAAAAATATGCGCCCTGCCGACGTACGAAAGTTTCTTGGTGGTATGCTCCTTCTGCTGGCAGCGCGAATGATACAGAAAATGCTCCTGTGAGGGGGGTGCAAAAACCGACAGAACAGTGCTCAAGCCAAAAAATGCTAGAAAACAAAATGAGGAACAATATGGAAATTAAAGAAATCCCAGCAGAAAATCACTAACAGAAGGAGGTCGCATGAAAATAACGGCATATATATTCATGGTTTTGCTTTGCATTGTCACTCCTGCAAAGGCAATGACCATGGCTGATCTTTTTGCGGCCCTCAAAGAGCTGTTTTCTCTGAGTATCTACAGTCTTGATATCAGCGGTTATCGCAGCCTGCGCCCCATCACCCATATTACCTCCGACGCTGATGCAATCCTTCAGGGAATCAATTCCAGCGGTGTCATAGTCAGTCAGGAAGGCGACATTGCCCAACTCAACGATTCGTTTACACGAATGATCAAGGCCATAGGTACCGGGATTATCATCCTGATCATGGGTTGGAATGTTAGGAGGAAGCGATGTAGGGAGGGAAAGGGGAGTACCGAAGTAAATGAGGACAGTATCGGCAAGGTAGTTCAACAAGCAATAACTCTATTTTAAGGTCACATAATGGAACTGTATTTAAGAAGAAGACTGTGTTTGGTCTTGCTCTCTCTGTTTTTCACGCTGCAAGTAGCAATGGTCGCCTATGCCGGTAATGCAACATCGGCTGGTCAAATTCCGGTACCGGGAATGGTTACAATGGTCGATTTGGGTGCAAAAAAATGCGTCCCTTGCAAAATGATGGCACCGATCTTGGAAGATCTGGAAAAAGAATATGAGGACCGGGCTGCAATTGTCTTCATCGATGTTTGGGTGAATCCGGATGCAGGAAAAAAGTTTGGTATAAGAGCCATACCCACTCAAATATTTTATGATGCTGAGGGAAAAGAAGCCCTCCGACATGAAGGATTTTTTGACAAAGCCGGTATCGTTGCTGAATTGCAGAAACTTGGTGTTAAATAATCATGGATCAGATTTTTCTAACAATCAATTCCTGGATGAGCCAGGGGCTTTTTTTAGGAGCCCTTGGCTGTTTTTTGTGGGGTATGGTGAGTGTTCTGTTTAGTCCATGCCATCTCGCCTCGATACCTCTTGTCGTTAGTTATGTTGCTGGCCAGAATAAGATCATAGAGGGGCGTAAAGCTGCTCTTTATGCGGCACTGTTCACCTCAGGACTCTTCATAACGATAGCAACTATAGGAATAATATGCGCGCTGCTGGGCAGGATGCTTGGTGATGTGGGGCCATATATGAGTATTGTTGTAGGGGCTCTTCTTGTCTGGGTATCGCTCGATTTTCTTGGTGTTGCCACGTGCTCCATGTCTGGCGGCTTGATGTCAAAAATCCAGGTTAAAGGACTGACTGGTGCGTTCATTCTTGGGTTGGCGTACGGCGTTCTTTCCGGGTCGTGTACTTTTGGCTTTATTGCTCCTATTCTTGCCATTATCACTATCCAGAGCAAAATAATTACCGGCATCATATTTATTGTTCTGTTCGGAATAGGTCACTGCATCCCCATCGCCATCGCCGGCAGTTCTACCGCTCTGGTAAAAAGGTTCCTGCAGAACAGTACCTGGAGCAGAGGAAGTGCTCTCTTTCGAAAATTGGCAGGTATCTGCATCGGTACCCTTGGACTCTACTTTGTCGGGCAGCCAATAATGAATATGATTTGATTTGACGACAATTCTTGTAAAAAAACGGAGAAAATATGGTTTTAACGTTTACAGATCAGGATGTTATGAAAATGCGGGAAATCGTTTTAGACGCAGATCGTGAGCAAGCGCTCAAGTTAATCAAAGAAATTATCAAGCGTCTTGATCAACAGAAAAATGCCGGGATGAAATCACATCTGGGTTGTTGATTGGTTCGTATCTGAGAAACGGTGCATGGCTTAGCAGGAAAAAGGGTGTTACGTATTATCATAAAATACAATGAAATATCGTACAGATAATATCACAGCTGTATTGATTTATGACACAGCTGCAATCTGGCAAGGATTCATGAGCCATTGGCGAGTCGGTAGGCCTGAATACCTGGAAAGAGGTTCGTCGGTACAACGCAGAAAATCTTGCAGGATCGGTCTGAAAAGGATTCGATGGATCTCGCGAATGTTGCGGCCTCGAACATGGAGCCAGTTTTTAGCGTACTCTTAGAAAACGAATCTTTATAAGCTTAGAGAAGATTTACTCTGCTTATGATAAGAGCGCACACAAGAACAGCTGAATGATGTTCACATCTATTCTAGATTCTCAGATATCCTATCCTTATTTTCCTTTGGCAGCCCTAGAATCTGCCTGGCCTCGTCAGGCGATGCAATCTGTCTGCCCACTTCTTTGGCAATCCTGACAATGGTCTCAACCAGGGCAGGATTTGAGGCAAGAGAACCGTCCGGCAGGTACAAATTATCCTCCAGCCCCACACGGACATGACCGCCCATGAGGATGGCAGCGGTGGCCAGGGGAATTTCATTTTTGCCAATACCTGCCACAGTCCATGTGGAACCTATGGGAATGTTTTCAGATAAAAAGAGCAGATTTTTTATACTCCCGGGCATGGCTCCAGATGCTCCCAGGACAAAATTAAAATGCAGGGGCGATGCAAGAATGCCTTTTTTCACAAGGAAAAGGGCATTGTTGATCATACCGGTTTCAAATATCTCTATCTCAGGTTTGACCCCTGTTTCTTTAAACACCTGGGCTAGAAATTCAATGAACTGGGGAGAGTTCTCATAGATAATACCCGGCAGGTTATTTGACCCGGTGGTAAAGGATCCCATCTCCGGAAGCAGCCGCACCGGAAGGGCCCGGTCTTCCCATTCCTTGCCCGCCCTGGCACCTGTGGAAAGCTGGACAATCACTTCAGGCGCTTTGTTCTTGATCTTGCGTACAATCTTCTTGAAAATTTCCTGATCCAAACTTGGGTTTTCCCTCTCATCCCTGGCATGGACATGGAAAATACTGGCGCCCGCATCAGCGCAGTCTTTGACATCCCGGGCAATCTCCTCAGGGCTTACCGGAAGATTGGGGTTCATCTTTTTGGTGGGCACATTCCCGGTTAATGCAGTCGTAATTATCAGTTTTTCCACAGCAAATTTCCTTTTTGTCTTGGTCCTTTATTATCAGGGACAGCACTCTCTGGTTTCCTCTCGATGCATCAATGTAACAATTGTTGTTTTCATGAAAAATAATGCAATGATCATTGCAAAGCAAGCTTTTTTTTGATATGAACAGAGTAAATTGAATCTAAAAAACGGGGAAATAAAATGCTGAGCAAAGACATTCTCTTATCCAAATCGCCGTTGCCCAGACTGACCGCTGCCCAGAACAGGATCCTAGAATACCTGCTGGGCCATCCGGATAACGTGGCCTATATGAGTAGCGGTCAGCTGGCCGAGATCCTTGGCATGTCCAATGCCACCATTGTCCGCTTCAGCCAGCATATCGGATTTAAAGGATATATGGATCTTCAGCGGCATATTCGCCAGGAGATAAAGGTCCGGCTGAGTATACCTCAGCGGCTGCAGAAGCAACCGGCCAATATTACCCAGGCTCGGGATTTTTTAAAAACCGTTTTGAAAAGTGATCAAGAAAACCTGGAAACTGCAGCCCAGACCCTGTCCTCTGAGCTGTTTGAGCAATTGGTCACCGATATTCAGGACAGACAGGAGATCTGGGTGCTTGGACTGCGATCCTGCTATGGGGCGGCACACTACTTTGCCACCAACCTCAGATTCCTGTCCAAACGGGTGAATCTGATCAGTCTTGATGCCGGAACCGTTTGGAGCCAGATTCAGCCGGGGCTTAACCCGGACGCTCTTTTGGTCAGCATCTCCTTTCCCAGATACTGCCGCCAGACGATTGAAATCGCCCAGCTTTTTCATGATGCCGGTGCCCTCATTGCCGCGGTCACAGACAGCCAGGTCTCCCCCTTGGCCAAATTGGGAAACCTGGTTTTCCCCTTGCCCTTCTGGGTTGATTCTTTTTTTGAATCCAATGTGGCGGTGATGAGTTTTTTAAATGCGGTACTGGCCGGAGTCTCTTATCTGGAAGGCCACAAAACCATGTCCAGGCTTCAGGTATTAGAAGAAATATGGGAAGACAAATCAGTATATCTTAGTGAGAAAGCTGCTGCTGTACCCAGCTGGGCAGAGCAGCTTCAGCCCAATAATAAATGAATTTTTAAAGGATAAGCGCATGGGAAACGGTAAAAACATCCCCCGAAATTTTCTGACAAAGACCCCCCTGGCTGTAAGTGCTCAAGGCATTTATATATATGATGACCAGGGAAAAGACTATATCGACGGTTGCAGCGGTGCTTTAGTCTCAAATCTGGGTCACGGCGTCACCGAGATCATCGATGGCCTGACAGAGCAGATGAAGACCCTGGATTTTGCTCATCCTTCCAGATGGCATCACAGTGCATCCCAGGAGGCGGTGGAGCTCATTGCAGAGTTGACCCCTGGAGATCTCAATTACTGCTGGTTTGTTTCAGGAGGGTCAGAGGCAGTTGAGTCTGCCATAAAAATGGCACGGCAGTATTTTGTGGAACGGGACGGAAAAAACAGCTCCAAACACAAATTGATCAGCCGCCACTGCTCCTACCACGGTGCCACCATCGGGACCATGTCTGTAGGGGGCAGCACCGGCCGGGTGGAGACCTATGCCCCCCTGCTTAATCCGTCTGCCAAGCTGCCGGCTACCTATTTCTACCGTAAACCCGATCATTATACAGACCAGGAATTTGCCGATCATTGCGTGAATTCTCTGGAAACCGAAATTTTGAACCTGGGTGCTGAAAATGTTCTGGCCTTTCTGGCAGAACCCATTGTGGGCTCAGCCGGCGGCGCATTGACGCCAGATGATAATTATTGGCCTGCCGTCAGGAAAATATGTGATAAATACGATGTTCTGCTCATTGCAGATGAGGTCATGACTGGTTTTGGCCGCACCGGGAAAGCCTTTGGTGTGGACCACTGGCAGGTGATTCCAGACATCATCGCCTCGGCCAAGGGCATGGCTGCAGGGTATATCCCCACAGGCGGTATCTTTGTCAAAGAATCCATAATTGATACCATTAAAAACGGCAGTGGTGCATTCATCCACGGCCATACTTATAACGCCAACCCCCTAAGCTGCCGGGCCGTGGCAAGCGTTCTCACCTACATCAAACGCCACAAACTCATAGAAAATGTCAGTCAAAACGGCAAAGTACTGGGGAAAGGGCTTAGGGACCTTGCAAAAGACTCTCCTTTTATCGGGGATGTCAGAGGCAGGGGGTATATGTGGGCCATGGAGATTGTAAAGGACAAAGAGAGCAAACAGCCCTTTCCCGCCCAGGATAAAGCCACTGCCAGGGCACTTTCCGCCTGCCTTGCCAATGGGCTTATTGTCTATCCCGGCGGCTGCCACATTAATGGCGTTGACACCAATATCTTTCTGGTAGCCCCCCCCCTGGTGACCACCAAAGCAGAAGTGGACAAATTGCTGGACCGGCTTCAGGGCGGGCTTACGCAGTTTACAGGGGAGATCCGGACCTAAAAAAAGTGTTGATCAGTTAAAAAATTATAAACATGGAGAGAAAATGAAACTGAAAGATAAAGTAGCTCTAGTGACCGGATCAACCAGTGGAATTGGTCTTGGGATTGCTAAGCTCTACGCAAAAGAAGGAGCAAAAGTCGTGATTTCCAGCAGGCACGCCGACGATGCCGTCAAAACTGCGCAGGTGATTAAGGATGCGGGTGGAGAAGCGATGGGTTTTGCCATGGATGTGACTGACGAAGCAAAAGTCAATGCGGTGGTCGATGAGGTGGTAAAGGTCTATGGCGGGATCGATATTCTTGTGAGCAATGCCGGTTATCAACATATTCAAGCGGTGGATCAACTGGAGCTGAGCGACTGGAAGAATATGATGTCGGTTCATTTAGACGGTGCATTCATTGTCGCCAAAGCCTGTCTGAGGCAGATGTATCAGGCGGGGAACGGCGGAAGCATAATATTTATAGGATCGGTGCATTCCAAAGAAGCATCAAAACTGAAAGCTCCCTATGTAACAGCAAAACACGGATTGATCGGCCTCAGCAAGGTGATCGCCAAAGAGGGGGCTGAGCACGGGGTGCGGAGCAATGTTATCTGTCCCGGATACGTGCGTACACCCTTGGTGGAGAAGCAAATCCCAGAACAAGCACAGGCTCTGGGGGTCAGTGAAGAGGATGTTATCAAAAAAGTCATGCTTGGGGGGACAGTCGATGGTGAATTCACCACCGTTGATGATATCGCTCAGGTGGCGTTGCTCTTCGCCAGTATAGACACCAACGTATTGACCGGCCAGTCTTTAATTGTCAGTCATGGCTGGTTTATGGAGTAAGTACAAACTGATAACTGGTGCCGGTGGTAACTTTGCAACTTGTTGGTTTCCTATAAAAAGGGTCGAAACAGATTTGAGGTTGCAAAAGAGAACGGCTCCTCTATTGCCAAAATCGGACATGCTCTGTGCTGGTCACCTTCACAATTAATACTGTCATCGCCAAGGTTTTGAATGTTCCAGCAACGCTTCAACTTGACCCTTCTGTTGTGAAGGGAATCAATACGTAGCAAAATCCTTTCCGTCCAAGGTTAACCTATTTCCACTAGATGTGGACATTTTAAAATAAACCTGGTCCCTTTTTCGATCTAATCATTACGTTAAGAGACAAATAGGGCCTACTACAATTTAGATGTGAATTATTTCATCTTGATCAAACCGGTAGATGTCAAGGAAAGTATCGCTGTCTCGTTGTGCAACAGCACTGCCCAACGATTTAAGAATGTCAATATTGGCGGTAATAGCCTCGTGGGTACGCTGAACTCGTTTTTTGTACAGTCTATAAAAAACGGAGTAAATAAATAAGGTCGTGAAGATTGTCACCAGCAACGACAAAAAAATGGCGCTATAGCTTTGCTGTTTTATAGACGCCATTTGATCCTCGGGTAAGTGGTAGATGCCTTGAAAAGGGCCGATAGGATTTTGATGTAAGCTGGCTTTTATGGGAACCATAACCTTGATAAAGGCTTGACCTTTATACAAAACGACCTGATATTCAATTGTATCCTCCATTTCAAATTGTTTAAATTTTTTTATCAGATCGACGGATGGCTCTAAAAAGTTCTGCATGACTTCATTGGCGACCATAACAAGATTTTTATCGAGTAATTCAAGCGAGATAAGTAGGTCATGGTCAAGGTTGCTTTGAATAGCCTGTTGCAATCGTCTTTTTGAAGACGAGGTTCGTTTGTTATGAAAAACGATATATTGATCGGTCAGCTTCTGAGATTGCCGTATGGCGGTATCGGCGATATGCCTATCAACCTGGCGAAATTCGATAAAGGCGAATGTCAACCCGGTCAGAATACAAATGACAATTCCGGCCAAAGCGAGATTTTTCAGCAGAAGTTTGTTGACAGTGGCATATAAAACTATCGTTTTATATGCGTTAGCCTGTCTATTTAAAGAGAGAGTTCCCCCAAACAGCGTCGAAAAAAGGTAAGCGTTCACCAGCACTGTATCTGTTTTGACATCGGTCGGTAAACGTACCAATAGTACAGTTTAAAGACCTCTTTCGCGCATCTCCGGCACTGGTAATCGCTTACAGCTCGGAGGTTCTACTCGATTTCCAATTTTTCGAATTTCTTTTCATCATCTTGATTAACCATTCGAAACGAGTAGAGTCTCCTTTGGTTTTATAAGTCGTATTCCTTGATTTTATTAATAAGAGTTTGGCGGGCAATACCAAGATTTTTCGCAGCAAGACTTTGGTTATTGTTTGTGTCATGCAAGGTTGCTCGGATCATTTCTCGTTCCATATCGCGCAAAGTCCAACCGCGTGCGGCAAATTTATTTGAATTGGGGGTAGCGTTGTCTGGGAAAAAACGTGGGGGGAGTTCTCTTGGAGTGATTTGGTCCCCGAGGCATAATATGACAGCCCGTTCGATGGTGTTTTCCAGCTCTCGGATGTTACCGACCCAATTGTAGCGCATGAAAATATTCAGGGTTTCTGGATGAAAGCCTTTAATGGTTTTGTTATTTTTTTTGTTCTTTTTCGCCAGAAAATGGTTCGCCAGATCAGATATATCTTCCTGGCGCTCTCTTAAGGGTGGGAGGTCAAGCGGGATGACGGCTAACCGGAAATAGAGATCCTGCCGGAATGTTTCTTCTTTGATCATCTGCTCAAGGTCTTTGTGTGTCGCCGCCAGTAAGCGAACATCAACATTGATGGTGTCATTACCACCGACCCTCTCGAATGCTCCCTCCTGGAGTACTCGCAAAATTTTTGCCTGAGTAGGAAGGCTCATATCGCCGATTTCATCGAGAAAAAGCGTGCCCCCGTGAGCCAGTTCAAATCTGCCCTTTCTCCTTGCATTTGCCCCGGTGAAAGCACCAGCCTCGTGGCCGAACAACTCACTTTCAAGGAGGTTTTCATGAAGTGCAGAGCAGTTCACTTTAACAAAGGGACCTTTTTTTCGAGGGCCGCTTTCATGCAGGGCATTCGCTACAAGTTCCTTACCGGTACCGGATTCACCTTGGATCAGCACGGTGGCGTCACTTTCAGCGACCAGTTTAAGGGTGGCGAATAACTCCCGCATAACCGCACTTGAACCGATTATTTTGTCAAAAGAATAGTCCAGCGCCAGTCTGTCTTTCAGATATGCGTTTTCCTTTCGAAGAGCTGAATGGTCAAGAGCTCTTGTTAATATATGGGCCAGATTATCAATGTCTATGGGTTTGGTGATATAATCGTATGCCCCTTTTTTCATGGCCGTTACAACACTATTTATGGAGGAAAAAGCGGTTATTACTATTGTGGGAATATTGATGCCGGCATCGCCAAGAATCTCCAGCGTTTCAAGGCCACCTATTCTTTCCATTTTCAAATCAAGGAGGATGAGGTCAAAGATATCCTTTTGTAAAATCGCCAGAACTTCATCTCCATCACAGGCTTCAGTTATATTGTAACCAAGCCTTTCCAGGTTCAACTTGAGCATGGTTCTATGACCAATATCATCATCGACTAATAGGAGTTGATGTTTTCTTGGTTGTGTATCAATCATGCGTTTTCTCCTTACAGGGGAGCACTATTGTGATGGTCGTACCTGTGTTCTCCCCTGATTTTATTTCAAAATAACCATTATGACGTTCCACAATCCGGTGACTTACAGCAAGACCTAACCCGTAGCCATTTTTTTTCGTTGTATAGAAAGGGTCAAACATTTTATTTTTCGTTTCTTCAGACATCCCAATCCCTGAATCGGATACGGATATTCGGCATGTCTGTCCATCACATCCAATGCTTAGGGCGATTTTGCCACCTTTGGGGGTCGCCTGTATGCTGTTCTGCAGTAAATTAAGAAGAGTTTGGATCAGCAGATCAGTGTCACCGAATAGTCCGGTAACTTCATCGATTTGATGAACATAACTGATACCTTTTTCCACAAAGTCCTTTTCAAGTATAGTGACTATTTTCTCCTCCATAGCTTCTACATCGACCTTTTCAAATATAATTTCACTGGGAGCTCCAAACTGGAGAAGTTCGGTAACGAGATGGTTTAATCTATCAACCTCGCTGATCATAAACTTTGAATACTTTTTACAGGCATCTGACGCATTCTTTTCAGAACCGAAAAAATGGGCAAAACCTCGTAAAGTACCTAAGGGGTTGCGTACTTCGTGAGCAATACCCGTTGCCATGGAACCCAGGGCCGCAAGCCTCCTTGACTGCTCCAATTGTTGTTCCATCGAACGTATTTCACCAACATCTCTAATAACCAGAACCCTGCCAATCCTCTTCCCCTGATGGTCCATCAATTGTGCACTCCCCATCTTAACCGGCACTGTTTTACCACTCGGAACCTGGAGTTCAGCATCCTTTTCAAGAATATTGTTTTGTTCAATAAGTATTTCCGGAGGGCAGGCCGGGAAGATATCTAAAAATTTCTTCCCAACAATATCAGTTACATAACGTTCGAATACCCTTTTTGCGTTTCTATTGCAGGAGACAATACGATCCTCCTGATTCAGGGTTATAAGTGAATCGGGAATACTTTCCAGGACATCGTTTGCATAGAGTTGTGTGTTAAGCAGCGTTGCATGCGTAACACGTAATCTCTGATAGAGAAAAAGAAAATACAATCCAGCCAAGAAAAGAAGCAGAAGCATTACCAGCATAAAGATAGTGTGATACATATCCTGCTGCCTGGCCTTTGCGTAATCATTGGTGAAAAAGCCAACGGAGATATACATCTTTCCTTTAGGTTTGAAGGCAAGGTTCCATTGCTCCCAACGCATTTCCATCATCGACATCCCGTGCACTGATGCTGCAATCGGATGAAAGTGTCTGGATATCTCAAAAATATTGTTAGACCAGTTGATTGAAAAAACAGGTTCATCTCCCAACTCTTTTAGTTCGGAGTATTTTTGAAGAATAGCCAGAGAAACTTTTCCCTGCGACACGATTTCCGTTTCATTTTCATCAACAATTCTAATATAGGCTATGCCTTTATCCTTTAATACTTCAGTCGCAAGATCGACCAAGGGATTGTGCCCGGTAGCTTTACGAAACAACATTGATGTTCGGGTGCCGGCTTCAAAGGCGTGAATCATTGTCATACCCTGCCTCAGAAAAGAAAGCTCCATGAGCTTTTGGCTTCGATTTATGTTTGTGACGGTAGCGACAGCAAGAATTCCTGTAAGCAGAACACTGATCATCAGGAGAAAAAGTGCCGGTTTGGAAACCGTAAATGTCTTCTTGGCCTTAAGTATCAGATTGTCCTGCATCAAATTTCTCCTTGATTTACAGATTTCGCCAAGAAACTGGGCACATTTGGATAATTAATTGCCTGAGCTGATGTCGTGATTTGTGTTGTTTGAGAGTGGTTGTCTCTATGGAACGATACTTGGTCTTTTAATCTTTGCAATTTTTTTGCCAAAACTAAACTTGAAAAGTTTTTCATCCAGCTGAATCTGGGGAAATGTTTCTTGGAGGCAGCATTGGGGCTGACAAAAACTGAACCCTCTGCAGGATAGTGTCTAATAAATGTACACTTGCGATTGACAGTTGTCAAATAACTGGACAAAGGGCGAGAGCAACTATGCTGTCGTCACAGGCAAGTGGAAGACGTTTCTTTCGACTGGCTGTTGATAAGCGAGGGTCATTCTCTAACTTGTTCTTTTGGCATAACTGTTGCAAATAAAAAGCATCATGGGCGATCCGTATTGTAGTTTTGTTATTGTTGTTTCACATTTTGCAAATGGTTATCATTTGTAAAAAGAAGTACTGTTCAAGATAAAAGGGCACTGATCGGACGCCTCAAACTGGTAACCGTTCACCGGAAAACCGCCAAATCCTGAAGAAC
Organism: uncultured Desulfopila sp.; assembly: GCA_965363495.1. GTDB lineage: Bacteria > Desulfobacterota > Desulfobulbia > Desulfobulbales > Desulfocapsaceae > Desulforhopalus_A. The sequence goes on along the minus strand of CBDTUM010000042.1, from coordinate 20,078 downwards.
CTCCGAACTGTAAGCGTTCACCAGTGCCGGAGATGCGCGAAAGAGGTCATTAAACCGTAGTATTGGTACGTTTAATGGCCGATGACAAAACAGATTCGGTGCTGGTGAACGTTTCACTCAAACTGCATGAGGTAAGTCTGTCAAGTTCAGCCTCAAGTAAACAAAAAATATTAAAAAGGAGCATTGGATGAAAAAAATATTTTTATTGCTCGCCGGCGTCAGCCTAATTTTCGCCAGTAATTCCATGGCCATGGAAGGAATGAGCCATGGTAGCCATACCGATGATGGACCTTTTACTCACTCTGTCATGGCAGGAGATATACACACTGAGTTTAAAGTCATGGATCTGGCCAGTATGAAGATGAAGGATCCGGATGGCAAGACACATCATGTCATGGCAACGTTTACCAGAAATGGAGAGAAAATTTCCAAGATAGTTGGGAAAATCAAGCTCATTGCTCCCAGCCAGAAAGAGCAAATTGCTGATTTGAAGGATTATGGTGGAGGTGTCTTCGCAGCCAATTTCACCATTAATGAGCCTGGAAAGTGGGGCGTCATCTGTGTCTTCAAGGATGAAAAAGAGCAGCAGACAGTCAAGTTCTGGTATTCGCACATGGCAATGTAATTGATCTTTTGCATGGAGAGCCGGTCCTGGCTGTTAAAGTCAGGACCGGCTACCGAATTTCCCGTACCACATTGCAGAGTTGTTTTTGCCAAGTCTGTTTCACTCAAAGAGGAGAAACCCGTGCTATTCTCAACCAGACATCGCAAGACTGTTTTTTCGCTACGATTTGTTTTCTGCCAAATCATCTGTCTCCTTGGCCTGCTATCGACTTCCATAGGAATGGCTCAGGCGGCAGACAGCACCCTCACTCTTGAGACGGCTGTCAAAGCAGCACAGCTCAATGATCCTTGGCTCACCGGCAACCGCCACTCGCAGGATGCAATCGAAGCAATGAGTGTTTCAGCCGGAACACTACCTGATCCACAGGCCTCTTTAGGACTGGTAAATTTGCCTACCGATACCTTCGATTTTAGCCAGGAACCTATGACGCAGCTTAAGGTTGGGGTGACACAAATGTTCCCCCGTGGAGACAGCCTGGCACTTAAGCGGAAGCAGCTTGAAACGGTTGGTAGTCAGTTTCCTTATCAACGACTGGACCGGAAAGCAAAAATTGTCGTTACAGTCAGTCAGCTCTGGCTTGATGCATATAACGCACAGGAGAGTATAGCGTTAATTGAAAAGGATCGTCCCTTGTTTGAACAACTGGCCGATATCGCTGAGGCCAGCTATTCAGCGGCATATGGCAAAACCAGACAACAGGATATTATTCGAGCGCAATTGGAGCTGACTCGATTGGAAGATCGACTCACCATGCTCAGACAAAAGCAAGAGATGTTTATGGAGAAGCTTTCCGGGTGGGTAAGTGATTACTTTCGCGAGGAATATGGTGGACGTTCGTCTGCCGTGGCACCCCTGCCCTGGTCGACTCTGAAATTGGCCAAGGATCTTCCCGACATAAAAATGTTGCATGAATCACTCTATCTATCGAACAGGGAAGCCAGCCCCCAGAAGTTTTTTGAATATGTTTCCAAGCATCCATCGCTTCTTGCCCTCGATCGGGAGATTGCGGCCAGTAAAATCGGTATCGACCTCGCCAGGCAAAAATACAAACCGGAATGGGGAATCAATGCCGGTTATGGCTATCGTAATGAAGACCGGAACGGAAATGATCTAGCCGATTTCGTCTCCCTGGTAGTCAGTTTCGATCTGCCTTTTTTCACAAAAAACCGGCAAGACAAGGAAGTCCAATCGTCTGTTTCTCAGACTGAAGCTGTAAAGACGACAAAGTGGACGATGGTGCGTAAGATGATAGCTGATTTCGAAAAAACCAAAACACAATTAAAGAGACTCAATGAGCGCCAATTGCTCTACCAGAAACAGTTATTGCCACAAATGAACGAACAGGCCGAGGCTTCGCTTACAGCCTATACCAATGACGACAGTGATTTCGCCGAAGTCGTCCGTGCAAAAATAGCTGAATTGAATGCACAGATAGATGCCTTGGGTATAGATGTGGAGAGACAAAAAGCCATAGTCGAGCTGAATTATTACTTTGTGGACAATGCCGATGATATCATCACCGTTAATAGCCCTGCGGGAGAAATGAAATGAAGAGGTTTATAAGTATACTGGCATTGCTTGTTGTCGGTGTTGCCATTGGCTCCTTCATCACCATCGTCGGCTATCCCACCTTGAGAGGGTACTTTCCCTCCCTGCAAACAGCAGAGACGAGTACGCCGCCCACCGCTGAAAAGAAACCGTTGTACTGGGTCGCCCCGATGGATCCCAACTATAAAAGGGACAAACCTGGTAAATCACCAATGGGCATGGATCTCATACCATTTTATGGAGATGAAGGCGGTGGCTCGGATGCAGGCCCCGGTACAGTGAAAATTTCTCCCGAAGTGGTGAACAATCTGGGAGTTCGCACCGCCGCGGCACATCTAGATTCCCTCCGTTCTGATATCAATACAGTTGGTTATGTGAAGTACGATGAAGATCATATGGAGCATATTCATCCCCGGGTGAATGGATGGATTGAAAAGCTCTATGTCAAGGCTTCAGGCGATCCGGTAAAAAAGGGGGAACCGCTTTACAATCTCTATTCACCTGAGCTGGTTAATGCCCAGATGGAGCTGGTAATGGCTGTTGAGCGAAAGAATCCTCGCCTCATCAGGGCCGCGGAAAATCGCTTGGCCTCATTGCGCGTAGCGTCAGCAACAATCAAGCATATAAGGGAAAGCGGAGAGGTAAAACAAACTGTCATTTTTTATACCCCACAAGACGGAGTAATCGACAAATTAGACATCCGTCAGGGTTTCTATGTCCAGCCTGGTTCTACAATAATGTCGATAGCTGCCCTCGATCCGATGTGGGTGGAAGCCGAGGTTTTTGAGCGGCAGGCTGGTGAAGTAGCTGTTGGGCTTCCTGTCACAATGACTCTTGATTATCTGCCCGGTAAGGAGTGGAATGGTGTTGTCGGATATGTATATCCCGAACTCAACGCCAAAACTCGAACCCTGAGAGTCCGTCTGCGATTTGATAATAAAGAGGGATTACTCAAGCCTGACATGTTCGCTCAGGTTGTCATTCATCTGAACAATACCAAAAAAAGTCTGCTTGTACCTAGAGAAGCGGTAATTCGAACCGGTCGTTCCAGTCGGGTAGTTCTGGCTCTTGGTGAAGGTCGCTTCAAGGCGGTCAATGTCGAGGTCGGACGTTTCGATGAGCAGTCAGCCGAGATCCTGTCAGGGCTCTCCGAGGGGGAAAAAGTCGTCACTTCCGCACAGTTCTTAATCGATTCAGAATCGAGCAAAACCTCTGATTTCAAGAGGATGAATCATAGCGAGAAGGCTCTCCCGAAAAGTGTCTGGGTCGAAGTCACTATCAATAGCTTGATGGCTGATCATCGAATGATCAACGTAACACTTAAAGCGATATCTGCCTGGGATTGGCCGGAAATGACCATGGATTTCATTGCCGCAAAAGATGTTGATTTTGCTTCTCTCAAAGCCGGTATGACCTTGCATGTGGAAATAACGAAAGTCCAGGGTGATCAGTATCAGATTACCAAAGTCCACATTCCTGGTGCAGGCGATGCAAACAAGAACCTTGATGACTTAAACATGGACGACATGAATCTTGATAATACCAGCTTTAATAAAGAGAAACCATCCGACCATAAGCAATAGGGGACATACAAAATGATTGCATCTGTTATACGATGGTCGGTTGGTAATCGCTTTTTCGTTTTACTGGCTACCTTTATGCTGGTAGGCATTGGTCTGTATTCAGTGAAGAACACCCCTGTCGATGCATTACCGGATTTATCAGACGTGCAGGTGATCATAAAAACATCTTACCCTGGACAGGCACCTCAAGTGGTTGAAGACCAGGTGACCTACCCCTTGACGACCGCAATGCTTTCTGTTCCTGGAGCGGTGACGGTTCGAGGTTATTCGTTTTTCGGTGATTCGTACGTCTATGTTATTTTCAACGAAAAGACAGATTTGTATTGGGCCAGAAGCAGAGTGCTTGAGTATCTTAGTCAGGTTGCCCCTTCACTCCCAGCCGAGGCCAGACCACAATTGGGCCCAGATGCCACCGGAGTGGGGTGGGTCTATCTCTATGCCTTAGTGGACAAAACTGGAAAGCATGATATCAGCCAACTGCGATCGCTTCAGGATTGGTTTTTAAAATATGAACTACAAACTGTTCCCGGCGTCTCAGAAGTTGCCGCCGTGGGTGGTATGGTCAAGCAATATCAGGTCAAAGTGAACCCAGAAAAACTGAGGGCCTTTGGTATCTCGCTGTCGAAAATACAAATGGCAATTAAAGCCGGCAACCAGGAAATCGGGGCATCAGTTGTGGAGATGGCTGAAGCCGAATACATGGTGCGAGCCACCGGTTATCTGCAGAGTGAGAAAAATCTCGGTAACATACCGCTTGGGGTCTCAGAAAACGGCATTCCGCTACTGTTAAAAGACGTTGCGGAAATCGGCACTGGTCCGCAGATGCGACGGGGCGTCGCGGATCTGGACGGAGAGGGTGAAACCGTCGGTGGTATTATAATCATGCGCTTTGGGGAAAACGCCCAAAAAACTATAGATGGAGTTAAGGCAAAAATAGAGGAACTCAAGGCAGGACTTCCCGAAGGTGTTGAAATAATACCTGTCTACGACCGAAGTGCTTTGATTGAACGTGCAATAGATAATATTTGGGAGAAGCTTTTAGAAGAGTTTGTTGTGGTCGCTCTTGTCTGCATGCTGTTCTTGTTCCACATCCGTTCATCGCTGGTGATTATTGTCAGCCTGCCAATCGGCATTCTGACCGCTTTTATCATCATGCACCTGCAGGGGCTTAATGCAAATATCATGTCGTTGGGCGGTATTGCAATTGCAATTGGCGCAATGATCGATGGTGCGATTGTCATGATTGAGAATATGCATAAGCATATGGAGCGGACACCGTTGACTAAAGAAAATCGATGGCAACTCGTTGCCGAGTCGGCAAGCGAGGTGGGCCCTGCACTTTTTTTCAGTCTGTTGATCATAACCGTCAGCTTTGTGCCGGTCTTTACCCTGGAAGCTCAAGAAGGTCGTATGTTCTCACCCCTGGCGTTCACTAAAACGTATGCCATGGGGGCCGCCGCTGTATTGGCGATCACGCTGGTACCTGTTTTAATGGGCTATTTCATTAGAGGGAAGGTGTTGGCTGAGCACAAGAACCCGATTAATCGTTTACTGGCAGCGGTATACTTACCGGTACTGAAAGGTGTTTTAAGGTTCCCCAAAACTGTTCTGTTAGGGGCGCTTGTTGTGCTCGCCGTAGGTTTATGGCCGCTGGACAAGATAGGGAGTGAATTTATACCGCCGCTTGATGAAGGCGATCTGATGTATATGCCAACGACATATCCCGGGATTTCCATAGGACAGGCGCGGCAGTTGTTGCAACAAACCGATAAACTGATCAGCACCGTTCCAGAAGTCAAAACGGTTTTTGGTAAGGTCGGCCGTGCAGAAACAGCGACCGATCCGGCGCCCCTTACTATGATTGAGACGTTTATCCAACTTAAACCGCAGGATGAATGGCGTGAAGGTGTGACTACGGAAAGTCTTAAAAAAGAGTTTGATAATCTGGTTAAACTGCCTGGGCTCACCAACGCCTGGGTGATGCCGATCAAGACAAGAATCGATATGCTGGCCACTGGAATTAAAACTCCGGTCGGGATAAAAGTAGCGGGACCTGAGCTGACAGTGATCCAGGAAATTGGCCAGCAGCTGGAGGATATCCTGGCAGATGTAAAAGGCACTGCTTCGGTCTACTCAGAAAGAGTTGCAGGCGGTCGCTATATTAAAGTCGATATTCAGCGGGAAAAAGCTGCTCGATACGGTCTCAATATTGCAGATGTGCAGCAGGTTGTCGCCAGCGCCATCGGTGGTATGAATGTTACCCAGACAATCGAAGGCTTAGAACGATATCCGGTAAACCTTCGTTATCCGCAGGATTATCGAAACTCCCCTGAGCAGCTATCGATGCTGCCGATTGTTACCCCCATGGGTCAGAGGATTTCTCTGGCCGATGTCGCTCATATTTTTATGGAGGACGGACCACCTGCGATTAAAAGTGAAAACGCCCGGCTGAACGGCTGGACTTTTATCGATATAGAAGGCGTTGATATCGGCAGCTATGTCGTTAATGCACAAAAGGTTGTCGCGGAAAAAGTCAACCTGCCCGCGGGGTACTCTTTAAATTGGTCCGGGCAATATGAATATATGCTGCGCGCCAAAGAGAAGCTGAGGTATGTGGTGCCACTGACATTGGCGATTATTATAATATTGCTGTATATGAATTTTCGCAATTTTGTGGAAGTGGCGATCATTATGGGGACGTTGCCTTTGGCTACGGTTGGTGGTATCTGGCTGATGTATTTGGAGGATTATAACTTCTCTGTTGCAGTAGGAGTGGGTTTCATTGCGCTCGCCGGGGTAGCCGTTGAAATAGGCGTGATCATGCTGGTCTACCTCGATCAGGCATACAAGAAAATGTTGGCTGATTGTGAAAAAAAAGGTGCCTTGCCCAGTAAAAAGCAATTAGCTGATGCCGTTCTATATGGGGCCGGAATGCGGTTGCGTCCGGTGATGATGACCGCGGGGACCGTTGTCGTCGGTTTGCTTCCGATACTCTTTGCTACCGGCACCGGATCCGAGGTGATGAGTCGAATTGCCGCACCAATGGTCGGGGGTATGGTGAGCGCTATGGTCCTGACATTACTGGTTGTACCTGCAGTCTATTATTTGTGGCGGAAACATTCACTCTAGAATTATTTTTTGCTGGTTCTTGGTATTGATCAGTGCCAGAGATAACACGATTTTCTTCTCTGGTTCTGATTAGTTAGTATTAATACAGAATTGCATTGTCGTCTGGTTTAGGAAGGCTTGAAATCACATAATCATGGATATTTTCTTCTGGGCTTTCCCTTGGGATTTCTATTCTGAAAATTGCTCCGCCGCTTTCATTGGATTGATATAAAAGATCGCCACCGAGGTCGCGTAGAGCTTTTCTTCCAGAGGAGAGTGAAAGACCATAACCGTCAGGTTTTGTAGTAAAAAAAGCACTGAATAATTTGGCTTCATTCTCTTTTGACACTCCAGGGCCGGAATCGGCAACTTCAAATGTGCAGAATTCCGCTCCTCGTTTCGATCGTAAAATTATAGATTGTCCTCGCTCCGAAAAATCAAGCGCATTATCTACCAAAGAATCAATGACCCTGGGAATAGATTCAGTAGTGACCATTGATGGGCAACCCCCTTGGTCCAGATCAACGACAATCTTTACTCCTTTTGCGGCGGCACTTTGATTATAGGTTGCAAGTCTTTGTTGTACCAGATCATTGAGGTCATGAGATAAAGTCAAATTACCTAATGGTATACTGAATTTGGCTAGGCCCTCAAGAAGTCTTTTCAGACGGTCTATTTCAATTTGCATCTCGTCGTCAATTGAGCCACCATTACTGCCCTTTGCTTGTTGATGGATGATTTCAATTCGCCTGACAATATTTTGAACCTCAAAACTCAGGGAAGATGCGGCTTTGCCAAGAGCAGAGGCCCTCTCGTTTTTAAACAGTTTTCGTTGTTGCTTACGTTGTCTGTCTGATAACCAACCGATAAGTAGCGCGACAAAGAAATAAAGGCAACTTTGGGTGATGACAATGAGATGGCCGCTTGCTTCGTGGTTGCGAAACACCATGGGAAGTCCATAGACTAAGCTTATAACTGTGGCAAGGATGAAGCCCACTCGCAAACCGAACCAAAAACTGGCCAGAATAAGAGGGATGAAAAATAGTTGCTGGTGCAATATATGGAACCCTAGCTGGGAACCATGATACATAACATGCACCGCTGAAATGGATACAATGAGTAAGGTGAGTACAAATGCTTTTAGGAACATACCGACCTCCTTCTCGTATCGTCGGAATGTGTCAATGAAAATGAGACACTAGGAAGCTCATTTAAAACGTGTCCCTGCCACTCAATACCCACAGTATAAGCATGTCGGATTCAATAGTATGTTTACGTTGAATATTTGTCGCCTGCCAACAATGAGCCTGCTGGGGTGGAGCAGAAAATTGACCAAATAATATTGGTGTTCATACTTTAGGTACTCTCAGAAAATAGCGCAAAATTTTGTATCTTATTCAATAAGTCTGTTGCCTCAAAGGTGCGATTTTGCAGATTCTGACAACCCATTTTTCAATAATCATGAGGTGTGATGCAGGGCTGTCAGAGTTGAATGGTCACTAACCGTGGGAGCTGACGGTGATTGCCCAACTATAAGACACAAAAGCTTGCGGGGTTTCTTCAAGCTATCCAGTTTTTATACACTTCATTCTGGAATATTCATAATATGCATTTTAAGCAGGGATCTTGAAGGCAAATGGATCAATAAATCAAAAGGTTACCTTTTGTCAGCATCTTCGGTGTATTCTGGCGCATTTTGTGCAGATTAGGATATGAAAGCGAATGATTCGTATCATCTTCCTGGCGGGCATTGTCTCGGGTTGCACTATCACTGCTAATTTATTCTGTCAGGTGAAACAGTCTACGATAACTAAAATGAAAGGAGTTATCATGAAAACGAAACGGTATTTCAGAATCCTGATTTTAGCCATGGCTGTCTCGGGGATGTGTTTACAGTCACTAGCTGGAGCACAGGAGACTTCACAACCCCAGCAAACCTATTCGAGCTTAGCTAAAGTGGAACAGGCAGTACGGGGAGCAAAGCAAGGGGCAAATACGGCGGATCCGTCTCTGCACGCTGCTCTTTCTCAGGTCGAAAAGGCTGATGCTCAAATGGTCAAAACACAAATGTCCGGCAATCCACAACAGAGGATGTCCGCTGAAATGGTTCTTAATAATGCCGAAGATAATTATGTTGGAATGCTATCGCGAATGTCGGGGGTCCCGCAAAAAGATATCAGCGATATGCACACTGCCGGTATGGGTTGGGCTGATGTAGCAAGTGATCTGGGTATACAGGGTATGACCGGGCGAAGGGCGAATAATGACAAGGGCAACAGCTCTGGGATGGCAGATCATGACAGCGGGATGTCAGGAAGTATGGGCGCTGGTATGGGCTCAGGTGGAGGGAGTGGAATGCATTAATATTGTACAATTTCCCTAATCATTCTCAGTTTTAAAAACCTAAAAACGATACTAGACACGGCCTCACTGGCTCCCACTACCTTCTGGGGTCAGTCAAGCCAGATAACTACAGTCAAGGCGGAAGATGATCATCCAACCGAGGAGCTTACAACAACGAACCTTATTCTTCATTCTTGTGCCAATATTTCTGCTTTTGGTGAGCCTGTCCGTGGCCGGGTATATCTTTGTTCGGACGGTGCTGCTCAACCAATGGGGGGAAACGGCAGTCGCCACGTTGCAGCGAACGGCCCATCAGATAGATATGCGCATGGGCAAGCCAAAAGACTTGCTGCTTCTTTTACACAACAAGGTGGGTGCTGGTGTCAATCGGGATGTTTTTTCCTATATCATTCAAGAGATAAAACAGCTTGACGCGGTTGTCGGGGTGAATATCGAGTGGCCGAACGACGCTGCCAGGGACGAATTCCACGACAGTTTTCAAAGCAACCAAATGATGGGTCGGATGCACTTTTATAAGCTGGCAAAATTAACCGTCAGTTCGCCAAGGTACAATAGCCAGGAAGATAATCGAACAGTTTCGTTGGAGTCCGAGCTGAAAAGCAAAAACGATAAAGCTGTGGGCAAGGTGGAGGTGGTAATTTCATTTGATTACCTTATCAATGAGATAATCAAGGCTCCTTGGTGGAAGAGCAACGAGGGATATCTGATCGACGATTTAGGCAATGTTTTGGCTAGCACGTCAGGTAAGTCAAGTTCCAAGAAGAATCTTGCCGAGCAGACTTTCGGCTCAGCCGATGCACTCGAACAGGATACGTTGAGGTTGATGAAAAAGGATGCTTACGGTACGGTATTCGGGCCAGGTTCACCGCCGGCACAAATCAGCGGCTTCTATCGTCTCACCGAAGCACCCTGGACCATGGTTGTTATTGCGCCGGGCAAAAAAATATTACAACCTATTATCAGGTTCAAACTGTTCTACATATTGTCACTTACCATCAGTATTGTGGCAATCCTCTTGATTATTCGAAGTACAACGGGCAGGATCACAAAGAAAATAAAAGATCTTTCCTCTGCAGCTGATGATTTGGCACATGGCAGTTTTGGCCCTCCCCTTTCGGTTGCATCCCATGATGAAGTTGGTGAGCTCATCAGAAGTTTCAACAAAATGACCAGCCAGCTCCAGCAAAGGCTTTTACTGCAACAGGCGATGAATGTCGCCCGAGAAGTGCAGCAAAATCTTCTGCCGCATGATATTGTCTCCATCAAGGGAATCATTGCTCGCGGCCTCATCCTTTATTGTGACGAGACGGGCGGAGACTACTTTGATATTCTCAGGTTTTCTACAAACGAGCAAAAGGTCGGGGTTGTTGTTGGAGATGTGGTCGGCCATGGAATTGGTGCCGCCCTACTGATGACCACTGTTCGAGCGCTTCTGCGTGGGCGCGTAGTCCAGCCCGGCAATCTTGGCGAGATAATGCGTGATGTCAACAGCCTCCTGTGCCAGGATACCATGAAATCTGGGAATTTTGTTACCCTGTTTTATCTGGAGGTGGACCGTGGGCGCGATACTCTCAGCTGGGTACGCGCAGGTCACGATCCGGCAATTGTATATTGCCCGTCGAATGGAGAGTTCTCAGAGCTTATGGGCAAAGGAATAGCCTTGGGGATCGATGAAACCTGCGATTATGAATACAATGAGCAGCCGATCGGCCAGGACGCCCAGCTTATCCTCATCGGCAGCGATGGTGCCTGGGAAGTTGAAAACCAAGCTGGAGAGCAGTTTGGCCGGGAACGCATGAAAAAAATTCTTGCCGACAACTGCACCTTCCAACCGGATGAAATTCTACAAGCAATTGTCCGGGACATAAATACTTTCCGTGGCACAACGCCTCAGAATGACGACATAACTTTAGCCCTAGTCAAGATTGGTTAAAGAAGAGCAGTGATGGTATTTTTGCTGTTTTTAAGGGTTGGCTTGTTTGGCTGCATACTGAATCGGCATCCATTCATTTTATTTTAAACCGTTTGAGTTTCAAGGCATTGCTCACTACCGACACAGAACTTAAACTCATTGCCGCAGCGGCAATCATCGGGCTGAGCATAATGCCCAGAACAGGATATAAAATACCTGCGGCCACAGGAACACCAAGAGAGTTGTAGACAAAGGCAAAAAACAGATTTTGTTTAATGTTTGTCATGGTGGCCCTTGATAGTTTCCTGGCCCGAACGATACCGGTAAGATCACCTCTCACCAAGGTGACTCCGGCGCTTTCCATAGCCACATCAGTGCCGGTACCCATGGCAATACCCACGTGGGCCTGGGCGAGAGCTGGGGCGTCGTTAATTCCGTCACCGGCCATGGCGACTATGTTACCTTGGTCCTGAAAATTTTTAATTGCCGCCGCCTTTTCATTGGGAAGTACTTCAGCCACTACCTCATCAATATCAAGTTTGGCCGCCACTGCCTCTGCGGTTGCCCTGTTGTCACCCGTCAGCATCACGATTCTCAATCCTTCGCCATGGAGCTGTTTGATGGCCGTCGGTGTTGATTCTTTAATTGGATCGGACACAGCCAAAATGCCCGCCAGTTTTTCGTTCGCGGCGACAAACATGACAGTCTGTCCTTCCCTTCTCATTTTCTCTGCACGACTTGCCAGTTCATCCGTGTTCACGCCAGCGTCGTTCATCAGCTTAAGGTTGCCAAGAAGAACACGCGTGCCCTCAACTGTTCCGGCAACCCCCTTGCCGGTAATGGAGTCAAATTCTTCCGGTGTGACAATTGCTATCTTTTTCTCTTCTGCACCGGAAACAATTGCAGCCGCCAGGGGATGTTCGCTTGATTTTTCAAGACTTGCTGCAAACTTGAGAAGTTTATCTTCCTCCATGCCTTCGGCCGCCACAAGACCGCTGAGCTTCGGTTTTCCCAGGGTCAAAGTGCCGGTTTTATCCACGACCAGGGTGTCGATCTTGCGCATAGTTTCAATGGCTTCGGCATTTTTAAAAAGTACTCCCATTGTTGCCCCTTTGCCGGTTGCCACCATGATGGACATGGGCGTGGCCAGTCCAAGTGCGCATGGGCAGGCGATAATCAAAACAGATACAGCTGCAATAAGTGCATAGGAAATCCTGGGCTCTGGACCAAGGAAATACCATACCCCGAACGTCAGCAGGGCAATGAGAATGACCACCGGCACAAAATAACCGGCTACCATGTCTGCCAGTTTCTGGATGGGGGCGCGGCTGCGCTGGGCATCGGCAACCATTTTGACAATCTGGGCAAGCAAGGTGTCGCTACCAACTTTCTCGGCACGAATGGTTAGAGAGCCAGTACTGTTCACGGTCGCACTGATAACCTTGTCTCCTGCCTGTTTTTTTACTGGAATTGGTTCCCCCGAAATCATCGATTCATCCACCGAACTTGACCCATCAGTAACCTCGCCATCCACAGGTATCTTTTCGCCTGGCCTGACATGTAACACGTCTCCTTCCTGAACATCGGCTAGGGGGATGTCTTTTTCCGTACCGTCAGCATCTATTTTTCTGGCTGTTTTAGGCGCAAGACCCAGCAGGGCCTTAATGGCAGCACCCGTCTGGCTGCGGGCGCGCAATTCCATGACCTGGCCGAGTAGGATCAAGACCACAATTACGGCTGCTGCCTCAAAATAAACACCGACGGCACCTCCATGTCCACGCATAGCTACAGGAAAGAACATTGGAAAGAATACGGCAACAAGGCTATAGATGTAAGCCACTGAAACCCCCAGGCTGATAAGGGTAAACATGTTCGGGCTCTTATTGATCACCGATTGAATACCCCGTACATAAAATGGCCAGCCTGCCCAAAGAACAACTGGTGTTGCCAGGATAAGTTCCCACCAGCCAAACGTTTTTGCAGAGACTAGATCGGCAATGAGATGCCCGCCGGGAAGCATTTCACGCATGGCAATTATAACGAGAGGCACGGTAAGGATTGCTCCGACAATAAAGCGTTTCCTCATATAATCGTATTCGGAATTCTGTTCATCTGCCGGCAGGGAAACGTCTTGCGGCTCAAGGGCCATGCCACATTTAGGACAGGTTCCAGGGCCTTCCTGTTCCACTTCAGGGTGCATGGGGCATGTGTAGATTTGGGAGTGAAATTTCTGATCTCCGGTATCTGCATTATCCTGCTCTCCAGTTGTCCTGTCAGTATCGGTTTTCGCCTCTTGGTCGCTATGATGGCGATTCCTCATCTCACCTTTGGCGTAGCTTTCAGGATTATGTTTAAACTTCGCCAGACAGACATCACTGCAGAAGAAATAGGTGTCTTTTTTATAGTCATAGCCGACAAAAGTATCCTTGTCTTCGGTGGACATCCCACAGACTGAATCACGAAATATTTTTTCCAGATTTTCTGCCATTGTAAAACCTCCCCATTGAAAGTTTTGATTATCTACAACGGTTAGAGCAGAAGTCATGCCAATGTATGTAAACAATACGATCGTATTTATGACATGTTGAACTGAAAGGCTAAAACAGACCAGTATTCTAAAATGCTCAAGCAATAGATACAAAAGGATGTGTAACAATTGGACAGTCTAACGAAATTATCCAGGAGAAACTGCCTAATAACAAGACAGACAACGATCTCATTTTTGGTAGTATTGGGCGACCGCTGGATTGTGCGTATCATCTGTTGTTGCCTGTGTCGAAGTTGTACAATGAAAACGATGCTGTTGAGCCTTTGTGTCTAAAAGCTAGACAATCTTTTACCCAGAATTGTCCAACGTGCCATGCCTCTTCAGAATGTAATGCCGAGAACATCAGTCAACTACCTAGTTTCCATCCTGAAACGGCCCTTTTTCCCTAACTCTTCGTTGTTCTCAAAATTTAATCCTCGAAATATCAATTACATGTCTGCGTTTAAATTTATCGAACGCCTCGATTGAGGAAAAAATGTCTCGTTTCAGGATGGAAACTACCTAAATGTTAATCTTGATGGCACAATAAATGCTTAATTAAAATAAAGTTCGAGTGACAAACGTGCTTTGACATCTATCGAAGCAGTAACAATACTTGGATTATGCAATTCCGGTATGACTCTATACCTGAATGCGCCTGTTTTGTTACGGAGATGGCATTCAAGCTTTCTTTTCACCCTAACCATTTACTCAAGGAGACCGACCATGAAACTCGCTAAAACCGTACTTTTTTTATTCTTTCTTGCAGTGGCCCTTCCCGTGGGCGCGGCCCAGGAAAATAACCCTGCTATGGACGCTGTTGCTGCAACCCCAACAGCACAAGACCCGACAGCCCCAACTGTTCAGGCGAATATGGGAAAGATGGACGCAGCCATGATGCAAATGCAGAAAACACGGATGAAGATGCAGGCAGCTACAGATCCTGCCGAAAAAAAGAGCCTTATGCGTATGCATATGCAGCAGATGCAGGAGGGGATGAAAATGATGGAAATGATGGGCGGTCAAAACACAGACAAAATGGGCATGGCTGGACATGATATGAATAACAAACCCATGGTCGGTAAAGAAATGAACATGGAGCCTAAGGAGGGTCACGACATGAGTAAAATGGCTGAAAATGTCCCTATGAAAATGAAGGGAGGAAAGATGGGCATGATGGGAAAAATGATGATGCATGAAGACATGATGAACAGAATGCAAACGATGGAGAAAAAGATGTCGATGATGATGGAGATGATGAATTCCATGATGACAGAAAAAGAAATGATGATGAAATAAATCCTGAATGCGGGAAAGGAGGCATGGACCTCTTTGTCGGCTGGAGTACTCATGGAAAAAAATATGGCGAGACAACAATTGTATGTTTTACCGACTCTTTGCTGGTTGCTATTAACTACCCCGGTGTTTGTGCAGGCGCAGTCTGCAGTAGAAGAAAAGGGTGGGGCGCAGCCAGCAAAGCCGATGGTGACAACTCTTCAATACAATTCGGTGTTTAATCGATACCATGGTTATGACGAAATCCAGCCCGGCTCCTGGCGCGAAGCCAATGACACTGTGGGTCGAATTGGGGGCTGGCGTTTCTATGCTCAGGAAGCTGGACAGGACGATGATATGCAAGAGATGAAATCACCGGTAGCGCCGATGCAACCACATCCTCCCTTGGTTTCTCCGTCTGAACAAAGATCAAAAGGCAAGTCAGCACATGGTCATGAGGTAAAACCGTGAACAAAATGAGGTGGGCCACCGGTTTAATGTTGCTGTCGACCGTTGCTCTCGCAGGATGCGCAACTGTCAATTTTGACGATTCTCTTGCTAGAGTCAATAAGGATGCGGCGGGATTCACCGAGGGCAGGCTTACTCTCGCTCGAAATGTTGAACAAAGAACCGCAATGGAGAGCAGGGCGGCCGAACTCCTCAGCAAACCTTTAGGGCAAAACGAAGCCGTACAGCTAGCTCTGGCCAACAATAAGGCGCTCCAGGCCCTGCTTGCCGGCAATTGGTCTGATCTGACCAAAGCCGCGCAGTCCGGACGAATCGCTAATCCGGTTCTATCGCTCGAGCGGCTGAGTTTCCAGAATGAAGTGGAGGTAACGAGGCTCCTGTCGTTTGGTTTGCTCGACTTGCTTACCCTGCCGCAACGCTACCAGGTTGCACAGCATCGCATCGAGCAAATACAATTGCGCCTGACTATCGAGGTGGTTGATCTCATCAGCCAAATTCGCCAGGCGTGGGTCACAGCGGTCGCCGATCAACAAATTCGCAGCTATGCCGCACAAGTATATGAAGCTGCTGAAGCCAGTGCCGAGTTAGCCAGACGAATGCAGCTGGCCGGCAACTTCAATCGTTTGCAGCGGGTGCGGCAACAGGTGTTTTATAGCGATGCAGCTCTGCAATTGGCGGTAGCCCAGCAAGCAGCAGCCACAAGCCGAGAACGGCTGATTCGTCTGTTGGGCCTTGCTGCAAACCAGGCGGAGCATCTCATTTTACCGGAACGGCTTCCTGATTTACCGGAGTCGCCCAGGACAGCAGAGGAAGTGAGTCAGGCTGCAAATGATGGACGGCTCGATATTAAGCTGGAGAATGCCGCGCTGCAGGCAGCAATCAAAGCCCAGCGGTTAAATGTGGTCACTAGTCTCACCGATATTGAGTTGGGCATCCGGCAGGAAAAGCGGTCTATCCAGAGTAACGGTGATAGTATGTCTGGCAACGGTTATGACATTAGTATTCAGTTACCTCTATTTGATTGGGGCGACATGCAACGTGCAGGTATGAACGCTGATACTCTGGCCGCAGCCAGTCGTCTGGAGGCTGCGATCCATGCAGCCGGTTCTGAGCTGCGGGAGAGCTACGGCGTCTATCGTACTGCTTATGATGTATCGAAACACTACCGGGAAGAGTTAATCCCTCTTTTAACAATAGTTTCTGAAGAAAATGTGCTTCGATACAATGGCATGTTGATCGGTGTCTTTGAACTCCTGGCCGAGATGCGAGAGCAGATCTACACCGTCATGGCCGCCATCTCTGCACAAAAACAATTTTGGCTGGCGGATGCCTCACTTCACGCCGCGGTGATAGGTCATCCAAGCATGAGTGAACAGGGTGATGTGGCTGGTGGATTATTAGGAGATAAAAACTTGAAGCTCCGATTGCAGTAACGTTATTGATCACTAAGATCATTTATAGGCCCAGTGAAGAGATGAAAACTATGAATTCAAGAAGGCAGTTTTTAAAAGCTGTTGGCATGATAGGCGGCGCGGTCGCGGCATCGGCAGTAAATCGTGTGGCTCTAGCCGCCCTTCCGGAACCTGTTATCCAAACCAAAGCTGAAACCATGCCGCCTCTGGTTCCAAACAGTGGGAGACCATATAATCCGGTGGTAACAATCAACGGCTGGACTCTGCCCTGGCGCATGAAAAACGGGGTGAAAGAATTTCATCTGGTTGCTGAACCGGTTGTGCGGGAAATGGCACCGGGATTCAAGGCCCATCTCTGGGGGTACAACGGGCAGAGCCCGGGTCCGACAATTGAGGTAGTAGAAGGCGACAGAGTACGGATTTTTGTTACCAACAGGTTGCCGGAACACACCAGCATTCACTGGCATGGTCAGCGATTGCCCAATGGCATGGATGGTGTCTCCGGGCTGACTCAGCCGCCGATTCTGCCGGGCAAGACCTTTGTATACGAATTTATTGCCCGTCGCCCAGGTACCTTTATGTACCATCCGCATGCCGATGAAATGACCCAAATGGCTATGGGTATGATGGGGTCCTGGGTGACCCACCCGAAAGACAGGCACCCACTTATAGAAGAAGTTGATCGTGACTTCATATTTCTGCTCAATGCTTATGATATTGAACCCGGCAGTGCTACACCGAAAATCATGACGATGTTGGAATTTAATCTTTGGAGTTGGAACAGCCGCATTTTTCCAGGCATTGATTCTTTCAATGTCCGTCTCAATGACAAGGTTCGCATCCGGATCGGTAACCTGACCATGACAAACCATCCAATGCATCTGCATGGCCATGAATTCCTCATAACGGGCAGCGATGGCGGGCCAACACCACTTGCCTCTCGATTTTACGAGGTAACCGCCGATGTCGCTGTCGGTCAGATGCGACAGATCGAGTTTATTGCCGACGAGGAGGGAGATTGGGCCTTCCATTGTCACAAGAGCCATCATACGATGAATGCCATGGGGCATGATGTTGCTACTCTTATTGGGGTAGATCACCGGGGGTTGGCCCGGAAGATTACCAGACTTATCCCTGATTACATGGTCATGGGTGAACGTGGAATGGCTGATATGGCAGAAATGGAAATGCCTATCCCGGACAACACCATTCCGATGATGACGGGTGACGGTCCCTTTGGCTCCGTCGAGATGGGCGGAATGTTTAGTGTGGTGAAGGTGCGTGGCAATCAGCAACCAGGAAATTATTCCGATCCCGGTTGGTACCGACATCCTCCAGGTACCTCAGCCTATGAATTCACCGGTACTCTGGCAGAACCAGCTCGTAAGTATTCTACATTGCGGCATGCCATGCCGAGACAAAAGCCTCTGACCGAGGTTGAAGTACAAATCCGTAAACCTGGTAAAAATTCCAACCATTAACTCTTGCGTTGAGGAGAACAGTGATGAAATCAGTAACAATTCAATTTTTATTATATTTTTCTTTGAGTGTATTGGCCGGTGTGGCACTTGCGTCAGGAAACCATCATGGAGGACACAAGCAAGGCAATGATGATGCAGGGATCGGGCAACCCGGGGTAAACTCGAATGTAGACCGAACTGTGGAAATCGAAATGAATGACGAAATGCGCTATGTTCCAGACCATCTCATAGTAAAACAGGGTGAAACCATACGATTTCTGTTGAAGAACGTAGGCGAGATTGAACATGAGTTTGTGCTGGGTACACCAAAAGAATTAATGGAGCATTATGAAATGATGAAGAAATTTCCAGAAATGGAACATGAAGATGCCAATCAGGTTAGAGTTGCCCCCGGTCAGGTCGGCGAGGTCGTTTGGCAGTTCACCAATTCTGGAAAAATAGACTTTGGTTGCCTCATGCCGGGGCATTACGAGTCCGGCATGAAGGGAGCTGTGTCGGTTGAAACGGCTATTGCTCATTGAGACTCTGGAAAATTGATTTAATAATGTGGGTATCCACGGAAAAAAGTGTGTACCTGTTTTTCAATCAATTATTGGTGAGGCACTTCATGGATGCAAGAAAACTATTCGTCAGCATAATCGTCTTCATATGTTTTTCAGCGGTCTCGGCAAGTGTTTTTACCAAGGCCGAGCAAGCGGTTGGTTCTGGTGAAATGACTGAAGGAGTAGTACGCAAAATAGATAGGGAGGTGGGTAAGCTCACACTCAAACACGGTGCGATAAAGAACCTCGATATGCCTGCGATGACCATGGTTTTCAGAGTTCGGGACAAGTCTTTACTGGACTCGATTCAGACCGGAGACAAGGTGAAATTCAAAGCGATAAGCGAAGGCGGTAAATTAGTCGTGACAGAGATTCAACCTGCCGCACCCCAATAAAAAAGAATTTTGCAGAGAGAGATAAACATGAAAAATAACGTTAGGATGTTTGTTGAAAGAACAGGTGTCTTGAGCCTTCTTCTCTTGATATCTCTTGGATTTTTCGGGTGCAGCAATATGGGTCAGGTCGCATCCGTTGACAATCGGGCACTCGTCAGTGAGAAGAAAAGTAACCAGGGCATTTTTAAAGACGGGGGATTAACCGTACGTTACAATTATAGCTTAAATGGAGACAAGATGTTTTTGACAGGAGACGTCTCCTATAGGGGAGCTGTTGATTCGCTGGATGTACGCATTCTATTTCTTGACCCAGCCGGAACCGTATTGCAACGAAAGATAATATATTTTTCGGGATATCGAGTCTTCCCACCTTGGGGTGATGAACGAAAAATTAAGACACATCTGATTGTGCCGCACGGAGCAACGGGTATATCCTTTAGCTATTCTGCTCGCCCACGCAGTAGTCATAAATAATCGTTTCTCTCATTCCGTCTCTCCCGCAGCAAAATGCCTCTGCTGCTCTTCTTGTGCTATGCTTTCTGCGACAGAATATATTACCTTAGGACAAGAGCTGGCGAGTTTATTTTTCGTTGGGTCGCTGTATGAGGTTGCGTTTGCCCTGTCGAGCGAGCGCTTTAGCCTCATAGCACCCCACCGCCGTGCGAAATCTTACGCTAAGTATTGTATGTCGCTGCGGGTCCTACCCTTGATTAGGCAGCGTTTGTAATCAATCGCATCCAGGGTATGACTCAGATATTATCAACAAGTATCCCGAAAAAGTACTACGATCATTTTGTGGAGTTGGCAATCCATTTTCCATTTCAAAAATTGATTCCGG